>JAPLLC010000093.1 GCA_026387775.1 Candidatus Methylomirabilota bacterium
GTCCAGGTAGAAGGCGGACAGGTCCACGGCGCAGAAGTTATGCAGGCCGTGGTACAGGACGTGAAACTCGTATGTCTCGTAGGCGGTGCGCATGCGCTCGATCAGCCGCTGCAGCCGGTGCAGGAGGAAGCGATCGATGGGGAGCAGCTCCGCCACCGGCACCGAGTCCCGCTCCGTATCGAAATCGGACAGGTTCCCCAGCAGGTACCGGCAGGTGTTCCGGATCCGGCGGTAGCCCTCCACCAGCCGCGTGAGGATCTCCGTGGAAAGGCGGATGTCGTCCCGGTAGTCCATCGCCGCCACCCACAGCCGCAGCACCTCGGCCCCATGCTTGGCGATGATCTCCTGGGGGGCGATCACGTTGCCCTGGGACTTGGACATCTTCCGGCCGTCGCCGTCCACCACGAACCCGTGCGTGAGAACCGCCTTGTACGGCGCCCCCCCCTGGGCTCCCACGGCCGCCAGGAGCGACGAGTGGAACCAGCCCCGGTGCTGATCGCTTCCCTCCAGATACATGTCCGCCGGCCAGCGCTGATCCGGCCGCGCCCGCAGCACGGCCGCCTGGCTCACCCCCGAGTCGAACCAGACGTCCAGGATATCGGTCTCCTTCGTGGGCTCCTCTGCGCCGCACTTCGGGCAGCGCGTCCCGGGCGGTACCAGCTCCTTGGCGGGACGGGCGAACCAGACGTCCGCCCCCTCGTGCTCCATCAGCGACGCCACGTGCTCGATCAGGCGTCCCTCGGCCAGCAGCGTCCCGCATCCGGCGCAGTAGAACACGGCGATCGGCACCCCCCAGGCGCGCTGGCGCGAGATACACCAGTCGGGCCGGTTGGCGATCATGCCGTAGATCCGCTCCTCACCCCAGGTCGGGATCCACTGCACCTGTCGGATGGCCGCCAGCGCCCGCTCCCGCAGGCCGTTCTTCTCCATCGAGATGAACCACTGGTTGGTGGCCCGGAACAGGACCGGGTTCTTGCACCGCCAGCAGTGCGGATAGGAGTGCGCGAACTCCTCCGCGTGGAGCAGCCGGCCGTCCGCCTTGAGTTTCGCGATGATGGCAGGGTTTGCATCCCAGACGCTCATCCCGGCGAAGTGCTCGACGTCGGGGACATAGCGGCCATGATCGTCCACCGGGTTGTAGACCGGGAGATTGTGCTTGATGCCGGTCTCGTAGTCGTCGGCCCCGTGGCCGGGCGCCGTATGCACGCACCCCGTCCCCTGATCCATCGTGACGTAGCCCGCAGTGAAGAGGGGGGACGCCCGATCCAGCCAGGGGTGGCGCGCCTGAAGACCGTCCAGCCGGCTGCCCGGCACCCGGGCCAGCACCTCCGGATTCGGCAGGCGGCACTTCCGGACCGTCTCGTCCAGGAGCTTCGCAGCCACCAGGTACCCGCGTCCGGCCGCGCGGAAGACGACGTATTCCTCTTCGGGGTGGACGACGATGGCCAGGTTCGCCGGCAGCGTCCAGGGGGTGGTCGTCCAGATCACAACCGAGACCGCGAGCCCCGCCAGGGCGGGATCCATCGCGGCCGGATCGGAGGCGAGGGGGAACGCCACATAGATCGAGGGGGACGTGTCGTCCTCGTACTCGACCTCGGCCTCCGCCAGCGCCGTGAGACACGAGATGCACCAGTGGACCGGCTTCAGGCCCCGGTACACACTTCCCGCCGTCACGAACTTCCCCAGCTCCCGGAGGATGTTGGCCTCGTACCGGTAGTCCATGGTCTTGTAGGGATCGTCCCAGTTCCCCAGACCCCCCAGGCGCTTGAACTCCTCTCGCTGGATGTCGATGAACCGCTGGGCATAGGCCCGGCAGAGCCGCCGCTTCTCCGGGATCGGAACCTGGCGGGCTTTTTCCCCCAGCTCGCGGTCCACCTGATGCTCGATGGGGAGGCCGTGGCAGTCCCAGCCGGGGACGTACGCGGCGTCATAGCCGAACATGGAACGGGACTTCACCACCATGTCCTTGAGGATCTTGTTCAGGGCGTGCCCCATGTGGATGTGGCCGTTGGCGTACGGGGGGCCGTCATGCAGGATCCACCGGTCGCGGCCGGCTCGCGTTTCACGGAGCTTCGCGTAGAGCCCCTCCGCGTCCCACTCGCGGAGCAGTTGCGGCTCCCGCTCCGTGAGATTGGCCTTCATGGGAAAGTCGGTCGTGGGGAGATTCAGCGTTGATTTGTAGTCCATGTCCGTGCAGTCCTCGGAAAAACCGTCAGCCATTGGGGAATCGCGCAGGATCGAGACCGTACCAGGGAATCCCAGCCCTGTCAATAAAGGCTGAGGGAGGCTTCCCTGCTTCGGCGGCGGGAGACTCAGCGGTCTTGCTGGATGCGCAGTTCGGTGAGTTCGCGGTCGAGGTCGAGAAAGCGCTGCGCCAGCGCCTTCACGAGCGCGTGCATCCAGGAGCGCGGGCCGCACTCCTGCTCGATCGCGTCCAGCGTGATCTCCGTCAGTTGCACATCGTCGAGTGCAACCACGCTCGCGGTGCGCGGCTGCTTGGTGAAGATGCTGGTCTCGCCGAACACATCGCCGGGCCCCATCTTGCGGAGCGACTGCTTGCGGCCGTCGACGACCTTGTAGGCCTCGCACCAGCCGCGATTGATCAAGTACGCGGCCTCGGGCGTTTCACCCTCGTGGACGATCACCGTGCCGGCGCGATACGTGAGCGTCTGGAACCACCCCCCACCCCGCAGAAACGCGGTCACGTCCTCCTTGAGCGCCTCGACACTGTGGTGGCGAAGGGTTGGGTCGGCCGCCAGTGCCCGCATCGTGATGCGGCACAGGCCCGGCGGGAGGCGCACCCCCGGCGCCACGGCCTGCGGCGGCGCGACCTCGCCCTTGCGCGCGAGTGCGATGATCTCCTCGAGGCTGGGCGCAGCGAACGGCGCGCGGGCGGTGAGGATGTAGTAGAGAATGCCGCCGAGCCCGAACACGTCGGTGCGCTCGTCGATATCGGTCGTGCGCCCCTGCGCCTGTTCGGGCGCCATATATACGGGCGTGCCAAGATTGGACGGCTTTCGTTCGCCGGCAGCGTCCTCCGCGCCCGGCCCCGACACCCGCACCTGGGAATCCGATGACCGATCGCCTTCGAGGAGCTGTGCCGCCCCCCAGTCTATCGGATACACCTGACCGTGGCTTCCGACCATGACGTTGTCGGGTTTGAGGTCGCGGTGGATGACGCCGCGGCTATGCGCGAAGGACACCGCGTCGCACACCTTGAGGAAGACCTGGAGCAGCGCTTCGATATGCGCCCCCGTCAGACCCGTCGCATGCGCCTCCGTCGCGAGTTCTTTTAGCGTCTCTCCACTCACGAGCTTCATCGTGAAGCTCGTCACAACGCCGCCGACATCCGCACCGACATCGTACACTGGGACGATGTTCGGGTGGTCCAGTTGGCCGGTGATCTGCGCTTCTTCGAGGAAGCGTGCGGCCGCGCCGGGAACCGAACGCACCGTGTCGTGGAGGCGTTTTTGCACCACGGTGCGCAGGATGGCGCGATCGAAGACGCGATGCACCGACCCCATCCCGCCTTGGGCGATCTCCCCCTGATCCTCGAGGCCGGGGGCAGCCGTCTCGACCGTGTCTCCAGGCGAAGCAACCGTGTGCGGCAGCTCCTTGTCTCGCTCGACCCGGGCGTCCACCGGCTCGTCCGGGGTCAGTCGTACGGTGTTTGCCTCGGCCACTGCGGGCGCGCGGTCCTTGCCCAGAACCATGGTCTTGGCATTGTTAGCAGGCTGCTGAAAAACCCGCTTTCACCCAGGCTGCTCAAAAAGGTCCAGATGCAAGGCGGCACACCCATCCTTTGGATGGGTACCCGGGGTCGAGCGAGGCGTACTCCAGGTACGCCGCAGCGAGCACCCGAGCAAGCGGGGTACCCAGCCGCAGGCTGGGTCCCCGCAGATGGGCCTTTTTCAGCAGCCTGCTAGCAGGTCGTCTCCACCATCACCACGCCCGCCAGGACCAATCCCCCGCCCAGCACCTGGAGCGGCAGCAGGGTTTCGCCAAGGATCAAATAGGCCGCCGTCGCGGCCACGACAGGCTCGAGCATGCTGACGATGCTCGCCTGCGTGGGCGGCAGATACTTCAGGCCGCCGATGAAGAGGCTGAAGGGCACGACGGTTCCGACCGTCGCGATCGCCAGGAAGGCCCCCCAGGTCCCGAGATCGTACCCCTGCGCGACGATCCGCCAGGGCGGGACGATCGGGAGCCAGACCAGGCTGGCGGCGAGATACCCGTAGGCGACGAGCGTCAAGGGACCCATGGATCGAAGGGCCGCGCGGCTGGTCAGGATGTAGAAGGCGAACGCCACGGCGGTGCCGAGCCCGGCCAGGACGCCGAGCAGATTCAGCCGGAGGACCGCCGGATCATAGACGCGGACCACCAAGGCGCAGCCCAGCACGGACAGGGCCAGGGAGAGCCACAGCCGCCCGGTCACGCGCTGGCGATGGATCAGCAGCCCGTAGAGCGCCACCAGGACGGGCGCCTGATACTGCAGCAGGAGAGCGGTCGCCACACTCGTCAGGTGGATCGCCTCGAAGTAGAGGAAGTTGTTGGTCAGCAGCCCTCCGACGCCGACGATGGCGGCGGCGCGGAACATCCGGGCGTCGATCCGCAGCTGGCCCGGCGCGATCGCGCCCAGGACGGCGAACAGGGTGAATGTCGCCAGGTACGCCCGGACCACCACCAGGAAGAGCGGGTCCACCCCCTGGTCGCGGAAGAGGAGCTTGGCCACCACGGCCATGGTCCCCCAGCAGATGGTGGCGCCCACCACCATCCCATACCCGCGCCACTTCGGATCCCCCGTCATCTTCTCCCCTTATTCCTACGTGCCCAGGCGCCATACCGCCCGACCCTACCATACGGACCCCACACCGACAAGCACACGCAGAGGGTCCTTGGTCCGTCGGGGAATCGCCTTGACATGCCTGGGCACGCTGGTTATAGTCCGGATCGGCAGCCCGTCCTTTGCAGATACCCGTCCCGGCGCCCCTTCGCGGCCGGGTTTTTTCGTCTGGTCAGACCGGCGATCCGGGCACTGCCTGTGCGCGCAGCCAACAAGAGGGGGGATCGTCCATGAAGCAGTACTTGCTCGCCCCGGGGCCCACGCCGGTCCCGCCCGCCGTGCTTCTGGCGATGGCGCAGCCCATGATCCACCACCGAACGCCCGAGTACGAAGCCCTCTTCGCCGACGTGCGCCGGGACCTTCGGCTGCTCTTCCAGTGCAAGAATGAGGTCCTGATGTTCGCGGCGTCCGGGACGGGCGCGATGGAAGGGGCCGTGGTGAACACCCTCTCTCCCGGCGACCGAGTGATCGTCGTGCGGGGCGGGAAGTTCGGCGAGCGCTGGGCGGACATCTGCCAGGCCTACGGGCTGCACGTCTTCCCCGTGGATATCCCCTACGGCAAGAGCGTCGATCCGGCGGCCGTGGCGGGGGCCCTGGAGCGGGCGCCCGCGAGCAAGGCCGTCTTCGCCACCCACAGCGAGACCTCCACGGGAGCGGTCCACGACATCCAGGCCCTTGCCGGCATCGTCCGCCGGACCGAGGCCCTCCTGGTGGTGGACGCCATCACCAGTCTCGGTGTGATGGACCTGCCCATGGACGCCTGGGGGGTGGACGTGGCGGTCTCCGGGTCGCAGAAGGCCCTCATGCTGCCGCCGGGCCTGTCCTTTGCCGCCCTGTCGGATCGGGCCTGGGAGCGGGTCCCGCTTGCCCGCCTCCCCAGGTTCTATTTTGACTTCGTCAGAGAGCGCAAGGCGATCGCCGGGAACCAGAGCGCCTACACGCCGGCAGTCTCCTTGGTCGTCGGCCTCCGGGAGACGCTGCGCCTTATCCTGACGGAAGGCCTTCCCGGCGTCTTCGCCCGGCATGATCGGCTGGCCCGGGCCGCCCGAGCGGGCGTCCAGGCACTGGGCCTCACCCTCTTCGCGGAACACCCCGGCGCGGCCTGCACCGCGGTGACGGCCCCCCCGGGGATCGACGGCGGCGCGGTCGTCAAGGGGATGCGGAAACGGGGCATCACCATCGCGGGAGGCCAGGGCAGCATGAAGGGAAAGATGTTCCGCATCTCCCACATGGGCTACGTGGACCCCTTCGACGTTGTCACCGCCCTGGGCGCCCTGGAAATGGTCCTGGCCGACCTTGGGTATCCGGTGAGCTTCGGCGCGGGCGTCGGTGCGGCCCAGCGCGTCCTGCAAGCATAGCCGAAATGCGGGGAGGGGAACGATGACGGATCAATTCGAGCTGCCGACCTCGCGTCTGCGCGTCCTGGTGACCGACCACCTGGCCCAGCGGGGCGTGGAGCTGATCCGCATGACGCCCGGCTTCGAGGTGGAGGTCGTACACGACGTGACGCCGGCGGAACTCGTGGAGCGGTGCCGGACCGCCGATGCCCTCGTCGTGCGCAGCGCCACGCGGGTCACGGCGGAGCTGCTGGCGGCGTCTCCCCGGCTCAAGGTCGTCGGCCGCGCCGGCGTCGGCGTGGACAACGTGGACCTGGAGGCGGCCACGGCCCAGGGTGTGGTGGTGATGAACACCCCGGGGGGCAACGCCATCAGCGCCGCCGAGCACACCCTGTCCATGCTTCTCAGTCTGGCCAAGAACATCCCCCAGGCCACCGCCTCCATGAAGGAAGGCAAATGGGAGAAGAGCCGCTTCCTGAGCACCGAGCTCGCCGCCAAGACCCTGGGCATCATCGGTCTCGGGCGGATCGGCGGCGAGGTGGCGAAGCGGGCCAAGGCCTTCAGCATGCGGGTGCTGGTCTGCGACCCCTACGTCAGCGCCGAGCGGGCCCAGACGATGGGCGTGGAGCTGGTGGACCTGCCGGAGCTGTACCGGCAGGCGGACTTCATCACCCTCCACACCCCGCGGACGGACGAGACCGCCAATCTCATCTGCGCCGCAACGATCGCCCGGATGAAGAACGGTGTCCGGATCATCAATTGCGCCCGCGGCGGGATCGTGAACGAGGCCGATCTCTACGAGGCGCTCAAGAGCGGCAAGGTGGCAGGGGCCGCCCTGGACGTCTTCGCCCGGGAGCCGATCACCGACAGCCTGCTGTTCACGCTGCCCAATTTCATCTCCACGCCGCACCTGGGCGCCGCCAGCGAGGAGGCGCAGGAGGCGGTGGCGGTGGAGATCGCCCTGCAGGTGATCGACTACCTGCAGAAGGGGGTCATCCAAAGCGCGGTGAACGCCCCCTCGGTCCCGCTGGAGATGCTCCGGAAGCTTCAGCCCTATCTCACGCTGGGGGAGAAGCTGGGGCGGCTCGCCTCCCAGCTTTCCGAAGGACGGCTGGCCGAGGTTCGTCTGATCTACCAGGGCGACATCGCGGCGCTCGACTGTGCGCCGCTCACGGCGGCCACGGTGCAGGGCATCCTGGCCCCCATGCACGATCACGTGAACATGGTGAACGCCCTGCCCATCGCCAAGGCGCGTGGAGTCCGGATCGTGGAGAGCAAGTCCACCGAGCCCACCGATTTCACCAGCCTGATCTCCGTGACACTCGCGACCGACCGCCAGCAGACCCACGTGGCCGGAACGCTGTTCAGCCGACAGGATCCTCGCCTGGTCGAGATCGACGGCTTCCGCCTCGAGGCGCCCCTCGACGGAATCCTCTTGATCTACTCGAATACTCGAATCTGGACGTGCCGGGGGTGATAGGGCAGATCGGGATGCTCCTGGGGCGCAACGGGGTCAACATCGCCGGCATGCAGTTGGGCCGGCAACAGCGGGGCGGTCGCGCCGTGGCCGTCGTCAACGTGGACGACTCGATTCCCGGACCGGTCCTGGACGAGATCCGTCACATCCCGAACATCGTATACGCCAAGCTGGCCCGGGTGTAGTCGTCGAGGCGCTGGCCCGCCATTCAGGCCTGTGCTATTCTCCTCGTTGGCTCTTGGTCATTGGAAGCGTTCGAGCGGGCCGTCGCGCAGGGCGACGCTCCGTGGACCGTTTGATCCTTCGCGTCGGCCCAAGCCGGCCACAGCTCTGAGAGGCGCCATGGCAAACATCGTCGTCGTCGGTGCGCAGTGGGGTGACGAGGGTAAGGGGAAGATCGTGGACGTCCTGAGCGAGCGTTTCGACGTCGTCGCTCGGTACCAGGGCGGAAACAACGCCGGCCACACCGTGGTGGTGGGGGACGAGAAGATCGTCCTGCACCTCATCCCCTCCGGGGTCTTGCGCAAGGGGAAGACCTGCGTCCTCGGCAACGGCGTGGTCATCGACCTCAGCGAGCTGATCCAGGAGATGGACCAACTGGAGCGGCTCCACGTCAAGTTCGAGGACCACTTCTTCATCAGCCGTCGCGCCCACCTGGTCCTGCCCTATCACAAGCTCCTCGACCTGGTGCACGAGCAGCGCGCCACCAAGAAGATCGGCACCACCGGGCGCGGGATCGGCCCCGCCTACGTGGACAAGATGGCCCGGGTGGGGATCCGGATCGGCGACCTGAACCAGCCGGCGCTCTTCAAGGAGCGGCTCGCGCAGAACTTGGCGGACAAGCGGGCCCAGTACCCCGAGAGCCGGGCGCTGACCACCCTCGATCCGGACCAGATGCTCGACGACCACCTGCGGTTTTACGAGCGCATCAAGGGCTTCCTGGCGGATGCCTCGCTGGTGCTCGACCGTCTGATTCGCGATGGAAAGGCGGTCCTCTTCGAGGGGGCGCAAGGGACGCTCTTGGACGTGGACCTGGGGACCTATCCGTACGTGACCTCCTCCAGCGCCACCGCCGGGGGGGCCTGCACGGGGACCGGGGTGAGCCCGAGACGGATCGACGGCATCCTGGGCATCTGCAAGGCGTACACAACCCGCGTCGGGGAAGGCCCGTTCCCGACGGAGCTCGGCAACGAGATCGGCGAGCTGATCCGGCAGCGCGGGCTGGAGTTCGGGGCCACCACGGGCCGGCCGCGCCGGACGGGCTGGTTCGACGCGGTCGCCGTCCGCTATGCCATCCGGGTGAACGGCCTGGATACCATTGCCCTGATGAAGATGGACGTCCTGGACGGCATGGATTCCATCCAGGTATGCACCGGCTACCGCTATCGCGGGGAGCTGATCACCGAGTTTCCGGACGAGATCGACATCCTGGCCGGATGCCAGCCGGTGTACGAGACCCTGCCGGGATGGAAGGAACCCACGGCCGGCATCGTCGAGGAGGCGAAACTGCCTGCCAACTGTCAGGCGTACATCCGTCACCTCGAATCCCTGGTCGGGATCCCTTTCACACTGATCTCCACCGGCCCGCGCCGAGACGAGACTATCATCCGCCACAACGCGGTCTGGAAGAGCTGGGGGCTCGTCTAGCGTTGAACGTTGAACGTGGCACGTTTCGCGTTGAACGTTGAACGTTTCACGTTCAACGAAAGGGAACGCTATCGATGGCGATGAGACTGATCGCTCTGCTTCTGGCTGCGGGCATGTTGGCAGCGTGCGCCGGCGTTCCCACCGCCGGCTCCGACCTTGATGAGGCAGCCAAGGTATTCCGCGCGTCGGAAGGCAAGGCGGCCATCTACATCATCCCCTCTTTCAGTGCCTCCGAGGTCACGGTAACCATGGACGGCCGCAAGGTCGGCCGGCTCGTGCCTGCGCAGTTTCTCCTCCTGGACGTTCCCCCCGGACGCCACGTCCTGTACGTCACCATCGCCGGCCTGCTCTGGGAGGCCCTTCCGCGTGAGAAGAGCGACGACTTGACGATGGATGTGGCGGCGGGCCAGTGCTATTTCCTTCGCACGATATTGTCGGAAGAGAATCGACAATGGAGCCACCCCCGCACCTACCTGGAAGGCATGAAAGAAGAAGAAGGGCGGCAGGCGGTGCTGGTTCGCACATACACGCCGCCGCTGAAATAGGCTCTCAGCATGCAGGGATTGTCCGCATGACCATGGCAGCCTGCTGCTGCTTGACTTCCCCACCCGCCAGCAGTACGCTCCCGCCTGACCGCCCCCCATCCCCACCAGTGGCGGCTTGATCCAGTTCGCATTCTCCGCACTCAACGGGCCAGCCCTCTGGCCCTTGCACCACTTGACCATCGCACTGCACGCACGCTTCCCCTGTGGAGGTGGCTGCGAGTGGATCAGGGTGCGCTCGATCTCGACCACCTCGACCAGCGGGTTCGGCTGGCCGCATTCGCCTTCCTTGCGGAGCAGACCCAGCTTCACAACGAAGTCCTGCTCTACGCGATACTCCAGTACCTGGTTGCACACACCGTCAATCTGAAGGAGATCGAGCATCTGACCGGCTTGGACCTCTTGCCCACGCTCGATGTGGAGAGCGTGAAGAAGGTCGTGGCGTCGGAGTCGTGGTCGAGGCACTTGACCTGGGGGGAGCGGGCGGTCATGAAAGAGCATGAAAAAGAGGTGAAGCTCGTATATCCGAAGAACTGGGTAATCAAAGGCCCCACTACGATACACGTTCCTGCTGATACAGTTGTTCCAAGAGTGCCTAAACCTACCTCCAGTTCCAATGTTGGGGCATTCTGCGTCCAGTGCGACTTGCCCTTATACGGAACTACTAAACCCATCCTTGATTTTGAGTTTGCGACTGAAAAATATGGTGTGGTTGAACATGGCTACGCCACGGGAACATTGGAGAGTTGCCCTCGCTGTGGACAGAGCCAACTTCTCTATGTGGTGAGATGGAAATTGCATGAATTCCCGCACCTTGACGATGGAGCATGGAGGCGGGTTTATCCAGAAATAGCGCGACGAGAAGAGGAGGCGGATGGGGATTCCGAGGAGGATGCCGATGATCAGCACTATTCAGATAATCACCTCTGATTGTGTGCGCTCATCCCTATTGCCAAGGTCTACTGGATGGGCGTGCGGAAACCGAGGAGAGGCAATAGTGACAACGGCTCATCAGAAGTTCGTCCAACGACAGGGAGGGAGTCCTATGGCTAAGGCGAAGAAAATCATCAAGGGCGGGAAGACAGTAGGATACGTGCTGCCAAGCGGTGCCGTTGTGAAAGGTGGCCAGGGGAAGGAAGGCTACATCGGTCAGATCAAGAAGAAATAGCCGCACCGGAGATCACGCGGCTACGGAAGACGGGGATGGCTCGATAGGGCACCACTCCGCTGCGAAAAGCCTGGAGAAGGCGGTGGCGTCGGAGTTGTGGCCGAGGAAATGAGGGGCACGGCCCCCACTAGGAGGATAGGCTTCTATGTCGAATTGCAAGCACTTCGCGATTTGCGGCCTTACAGATGAGGCGGACCCAGAAGCTGGACTGTGTATTCTGCACTCCCAGAAACCGGATAAGGCACAAGAGGCATTCCGGAAGGCGCTAGACAGCCATCGAGCGAAGAGTGTCGATTATCGCTTGGTTCTATTCCCGACGACCATCTTCTTTGGAAACACCGTTTTTGAGAAAAGATGCAACTTCTCTGGAGCAGTCTTTTCCGAGATAGCTGATTTTGCCTCCGCTACCTTCTCCGGTGGAGCTGATTTCAACGGAACCTCATTCAAGGAGGGGGCCGTTTTCCATAACGCGGTGTTTGATGGGGATGTTCATTTTACAATGAGCATGTTTACAGAACGAGCGTCATTCTTTGATGTATCTTTTCACGGCGAGGCTCAATTCTATAGCGTCACCTTTACGAAAGAGGTCTCTTTTGCTGGAGCAAGTTTCAAGAAGTCGGGGTCCTTCGCTGGCTCGACTTTCCATATGGGTGGTGATTTTACTGGCGCAAGGTTCGAGCAAGGTGACGCGACGTTCACTGGGTCCTCCTTCCTCGGCAGAACGCGATTCTCGTCTCCACCAGATGAGAGTGTGGGGCTTCTATTTGCCAAGGATGTCGAGGTCGCCTTCCGGCGTGTGCGGGTTGATCCACCCGACGCGCTAGAATTTATTGGAGTAGACTTGAGTAAGTGCAGCTTCTGGGAGACCGATCTTCGAGGCATGCGTTTCCTGGGAGTCCAATGGGTACGGATGCCATGGACAAGACTCTCGAAGGGATGGCGGAACGGGATCTACGACGAGGTGTTGCTGAGGGCTCAAGAGATCAAGCCATACGCGAAAGTGGAAACTCTATATCGACAACTGAAGAAGAACTACGAAGAGCAAAGAGACTATGAGCGAGCGGGGGACTTCCACTATGGCGAAAAGGAGATGCGTCTGCGAAATCCCAAGACCTCACCTGGGCTAAGACTCTTCCTTTGGTTATACAAGTGCGCAAGCGGGTACGGCGAGCGCTGGCTCCCTCCGATTGTCTGGTCCCTCTGTCTTCTGCTCCTGGGTTCGGCTGGTTATTTGTACTGTGGTTTACGGGTCGCCGGGAGGCTTCTCCCCTTCGAGTGGGATATGTGGAATGCTGTTGTTGACGGCGTGCCCATGTGGGTTCGGAGCCTCCTGTTTAGCCTGCGCACCATGACCCTCTTGAAACCTGACGACATGGTCCCCCTCGGATGGGGGAGCGTCGTTCAGACAGTGCAGAATCTCCTGGGGCCGATCCTTCTTGGTCTTGCCGCCCTCGCCATCCGTCAACGGTTGCGGCGTTGACGGGGATGAGGAGATAAGTCGGCGATGGGTTGTCGAAGGAGGACGACATGGCGCGAAGGACGGGACAGGGGAAGACAGAGCCGGTGGTGGTCGAGCGTTTAGGACCGGAGGCCGAGCAGGATGGTCTCACGCAATCCCAGATTCAGACCGATGTCGAGTTGCGCCTTCGGCAATCGGGAATCAAAGTGCTTTCTTCCTCTCCGAATCCTTACCTTTATGTGCAGGTCTCGACCTTCAAGGACAAGACATGGCCCCTCTATTCCTACAATCTGCTAGTCAAATTCAATCAACCAGTCTCCCTCAGTCGCAATCCCAAGATTTGGCACCCCGGCGCCCCTACGTGGAGCGTGAGTCGCCTCGGCCTAGTAGGTACAGCCCGTGTATCCGAACTCCGATCTACTGTGATTGACTTGTGGATAAGTTCATCAACGCCTACCTCGAACAGAACCCGAAGAAGTAGTATGCGACGAGGAACACCATGGGCCTACGCGAAGACCTTGAAGACCTATGCGCTGGAATCGCAGCGGCTAGCAACACTTCCAGTTCAAAGCAAAATTCGCTGGAAGAGAATGTCGACGCTCTCCTGGCCTTAAAGTCTCGCTACAAGGTTGAGGATACTGAAACTTTCGCGAGCATGTTTGAGGAGGCAGCGTCAGCCTCTCTTTGGTCTCTCCCGTCATCCCGCATACCCCATTTTCTCTTCAACTTTTTGAAGCTCGAACCTCCGTTGCAATCTGTGTTTTTCAGCCTGCTCCTTGAACTTGGATTGCAAGACCGACTTAAGACGGTACTGCATTATCGATTTGACCATATCGAAGGTCCTGGCGTGAGCACGCTTTCACTCTTGCTAACTGGGAAGCCACACCTCTTCAATCGAGACCTACTCGTTTTCCTGCAAGCCTTCGGGAAGCGATACGCAGAGGATTCAAAATTCGACAAGGACTCGCGCAAGATTTGCGGAGAATCACTTTCCAGGGGGGCCGCACAGGCCCGGATGAAAGCCGTTCTGCTTCGAATTGCGCTAAAAGACACCCCAGAAATAGCAGAACACGGCGACGAAATCACGACACGCCTTACCGCTCTTGGGGCTGATGCGGCCCTCATTGAGACGTTGAGGCTCGCCGTGGTCGCGGTAGCCCCCCACTCCTCCGAGGCTGTCCTAGCCTCTTCTGTTGATCGCTCAAGAGCTTTCCTTGAAGAGATGCTGCGCTTCAGTCGAAGACTACTGGAGAGCAAGGGGCATGTCCCCCAAGTGGCAAAAGACCCCGTGACAGCGAAGGCAATATTAGATTCGCTTCAGGGTGTGCTTGTTTCACAGGAGACAGAACTGTTCCAAAAGTTCTTTAACTTCGCAAGTGTTAGCGGGGCTCACACCACTAGCGCACTTCTCAATCAAGCGAGGCTAGTGAGGAATACAGTGGTCGAATTGACCTATTACTTTCTAGAGAAGCTGCGGCAGGAGTACGGGATTGGATAGTCACGACAGGGTTTCCATCGGAAAGAAGGGGGAGGCGAAACCATGGGAGAGATAGACGAGTTACTCCGACAAGTCGAATCCCTGGCGCGTCAAGTGGTGCCGACCTGTCTTGAGCTTGTGGGCGTGACCTTCTTGCCACCGGAACCACTCTTCCCAAATCCGGCCCCGTTTGAAGTTGTCCTTGCTGTCGCGAGACGTAACGATGACCCTGAGCCCCCCGGCTGGGTTGCAGAACTAGCGAGCCGCGTTCGCGCAAGATGGCCAGCGGAGGCATTTCAACTTGTGGTTCGGGAGAAGGAAGACGCTGAGGACGAATGCGCGAAAGAAAGGTACCGGACACCTTTTACGCGGTAAGTGCGTGATTTCCTGGCGAGGCAATTTCAATTCTTGGAGGGCCGCGTGTCAGGTGGGGTGGATGTGAAAACGTATCCACGGACTCAGGATCTCGGGCGGCGGGTGCCGCGGGTTGCGATGCCACGCGCGCCGAGGATGCAGATCCCTGGCGGCACCAATCTGGTTGACTTGTTTTACTTGGCAACGTCCCCCATTTCTCTCGTCCCCCATTCCTACTGGACACGAGACCCGTTCTGTATTCGACCGTTACCACATTGTCAGTCCCGCCGATCTTAGAGAAGCCACGGAGAAACTCGTGGGCACATTCTCGGGCACAGCCTCCATTCTATCCTTGCCCCCGATGCGCTAACTGCGCTAAACTCCGACCTTCGACCCGGTAGCTCAATTGGCAGAGTACCGGCCTTTTAAGCCGGGTGTTCTGGGTTCAAGTCCCAGCCGGGTCACCATTTCCTTTTCGGCGTCACACCCTCTCCCGAATTCACACAGATGCGCGCGGCCCTCCGACCCGGCACCTCGCACCTGAAGAATCGAGAGGCCCGCGTCAGCGAATCAGATGGTTCGCCCCAAGTCCCGAACGTTGCAGTTGAACCGCCGGTACCAACGGCCGTTGGTGCGCAAAGAGCGCAAAGAAAGACTCACTTTTTTTGGAGGGTTCCGGAATCACCCGGTCTGAGCGAGCCGTACGATTTCCATCCCTGGTCCGAGGCCCGATCCACAGATCCTGGCTCTCTTTGCGGTCTTTGCGAGCTTTGCGGTGAAATGTTTGGGTTCAGTGGGGTCCGGTCCCTTTCTTTCGCGTGCGCCACCGTAACCATTGCCGCGGACCTGCCGCGTGCTGCGTGAGGCTCCCCGTTGCATACCACCGTGGAAAGTCTCCAGGCCCTGGTCAGTCAATGGGGCTATCTCGGGATTCTGGTGTTTGTCCTGCTCGGAAACTTCGGGCTCCCCGTCCCGGAGGAGTCGGTGCTCTGGGTGGCGGGTTACCTGGTGTGGCAGGGCGGGTTCCAGCTCCCGCTGGTCCTCCTGGTCGGGATCGTGAGCGCGGTGGCAGGGGATAGTCTCGGCTATTGGGTCGGCCGCCGGTACGGGCAGCCCGTCGTGGCGCGCTACGGACTCTGGGCCCGCCTCACACCCCCCCGGCTCGAGACGATGCGTCGCTTCGTCAAGCACTACGGGCCAGTCGCCGTGTTCCTGGCGCGGTTCGTCATCGGGTTGCGCTTCCTGGCCGGTCCCTTGGCGGGGAGCTTGGACCTCCCCTGGCGCTCCTTCCTGATTGCCAACGTGCTCGGGGCGCTGGTGTATGTGCCGATCATGGTCGGGATGGGCTATGCCGTGGGGGTCGGCCTGGGGGGCTACGTGGAGCCGATCTGGCGCGCGGTGGTCAAGGCGCAGGAGTCCCTCCTGCTCGGGGCGGTCCTGCTTGGCCTGCTCTACCTGGGCTACCGTGCCCTGCAGCGCCGCTGGAAAGTGGAGAGCGCATAGGGGGCCGCCAGGGGGTGGTTCGCAAGCACCTCGTCCGGGTTCGATTCCCCTCCGCTGATTCATCCCCTCCTTCCCTCGACGCCTACCCGCGGCCCCCCGCTTCCGTTGCGCTTATGTTACCCCTTAACTGATATCAAAACAATTTCTTGAACAAGTTGGTAATCACACCGCCCCTCTTCCTATCATTAGAAGAAGCGGAATCTTTGCCCGTGGCGATATTTCTGCTGAAAACAACCCGCCATCCCTGATCTTCCTTAATCATTTCCAAATGAAGTGTTTCATGGCCGTAGAGCAAAAAGGGGCTTGCGAGCACGACCACTGTCTTTTTGTCATCGTACTTGTTGAAAATAACCTGCTCAATCGTGAAATCCTGGATGCTAATGCGATTATTGGAATGGTCACTGGCAAAATCATTCAAAGGGTACGTTTTCTTTGAGGCGTTAGAGAGTTGCTCATAGGCACCTTTATAATCACGCGTTCTTATATCATTTAAGAAAACGCTAATACTCGTTATGATGAGTGATGTTTCCCGGCTCGGCTTGGTTACAAATGACAGCCCGATTATAAAGGTAACGGCCAAGGCAGAATAAGCCGCTATGGCATACCATTTTTTCTTTCTGAATATTTTTTCGTCGAGCCATTTTCGCTCGATGAAGATGATTGTGCCGATGACGAGAAAGGAGAGGATTAAAGCGAGGAGGACATTATCCTTTAGCAAGAGAGAAGCGCCCATCCCGAGGAACGTATTGATAAGAGTGATGTAAATGCTTTGCCGATTCAATCTCTGGCCCTCTCAAGGTCACATATTTCCAATAAAGATGATAGGAATTTGCTTTCCGGGATGCGCGGCGATCGCACCCCCTCCGGGCCGCGAGCCTGCCGGAACCGGGCCGCTGGCCCGATCGCGACCTGCCGGGGCTCCCGGCTCGCGTCTGTCGGATCGGCGTGAAGTATCAGGCGGACCGGCGGGGCGTGTCAAGGGAAACCATTGGACGCCTGGGACCGCGGCCCAGTGGTGGTGCCCTCTGGGCGGTACCGCGCCTGACGGGGAGGGGGACTCGTACGCAGCGCGACCCATTGCCGAGAGGACGGCACCGGATACCCCGCGACAGGCGGGCTGTGGGCGGGGACGGGCCAGAGGCTGAGGTGAGTGTGGATGGCGTCGTCGCCACGCGCGTCTGGAAGTGGAAAATGGCTTTCGCCGTCTTTCGGGCGTGGCGGTTGACACTCCATCCTACATCCGATACGCTTCCCGGAGACTGGCGCGGGCGGGAAGCCTGTCGGACGGACTAAGCCGTTGTCAAAGAATGACTTGACCGGAGAAATTCCGGAAACGGCATAAGGAGCCGTAACGAAATTCCAATGAATGGACAAGTTATTTCGTAACGGATCCTAAGGGGCACATCATGACCAATCGTCTCGAAAACATAAACGTCGAATCCTTCGACCTGATGCCTTCTCCCGAGGAGGTCCAGGCGCGGCTTCCGATCTCGGCGGCCGCCATGGAGTCGGTCATCACGGGGCGAGAGACCATCCAGCGCATTCTGGACCGGGGGGATCCGCGCCTCTTCGTGATCGTCGGCCCCTGCTCGATCCACGACCTCGCCGCGGGCTATGACTATGCCCACCGGCTGCGGCGGCTGGCAGAGGAGGTGAAGGATACGCTGGTCCTGGTGATGCGGGTCTATTTCGCGAAGCCGCGCACCGCGACCGGCTGGAAGGGGTTCATCAACGACCCCCACCTCGACGACTCCTTCCGGATCGAGGAGGGGATGGAGAAGGCCCGGGCCTTCCTGCTCCGGGTCGCGGGGCTGGGCTTGCCCCTCGCGACGGAGGCGCTCGATTCCATCACCCCGCAGTACTTGGGTGACCTCATCGCCTGGACGGCGATAGGGGCTCGCACCGCAGAGTCCCAAACCCACCGCGAGTTGGCCAGTGGATTGTCGACCCCGGTGGGATTCAAGAATGGCACGGATGGGGACATCCAAGTGGCGATCAATGCGATCCGATCGGCGGCGCGCCCCCACAGCTTTCTCGGGCTGAACGCTCAAGGGCGATCGACGATCGTCCGGACCCGCGGGAACGCCTATGGCCACCTCGTGCTGCGGGGCGGCGACGGGCGGCCCAACTACGATACGGTGAGCATCTCCATCGTCGAGCGGGCGCTGGCCGCGGCGCGGCTGCCGCGGCTCGTGGTCGTCGATTGCTCTCACGCCAACTCGTCCAAGGATCCGGAACTGCAGCCCTTGGTCCTCTCCGACTGCGTGCATCAGATCCGGGAGGGCAACCGCTCCATCGTCGGTCTGATGGTCGAAAGCAATCTCGAAGGGGGCAATCAGCCGATTCCGGATGACCTGACGAAGCTCAAGTACGGCTGTTCCGTGACCGACCCGTGTGTGGACTGGCCAACCACGGAACACATGCTCCACAAGACCAGCCAGACCCTGCGCGACATCCTCCCTCAGCGCACAGCCCTCTAAGCCGTTGTCAAAGAATATCTTGACCGGAGAAATTCCGGAACGGCATAAGGAGCCGTAACGAAATCAAACAAATGGCCATGTTATTTCGTAACGGCTCCTAACGACTCCTCGTCATCGAGACTCCCACCGGGCTTGAGTTGTCTTTCGCCTCGCGCTTGCATGCCATCAGAGGATCTTCTTGAACAGCACCTTGTGGTCGCCGGGGCGGTTGTAGTCTCTGGTCACCGGGACGCCGTCCGCCTCACCATCGCCTGGTAGGATCTCGAACCCCATCCGCGCGTGGAACGCGATCGAGCCCTTGTTCACTGGGGAGGTGCAACAACGGACGGTCGTTCGGCCGCGCGTCCGGCACAGCTCGAAAAACCGCTCGTACAGTGTGGCCCCGAGGCCAAGTTTCCGGTAATCGGGATGCACCCCGACGAAATGGATGTAGCCTTCATCTGGGCGAGACGGCGAGAGGAAGCCGATCAGGAAGCTCACCATCTCTCCATCCTTTTCCACGATGAGCGAGGTGTCGCAGAAATGCATGAGGAACACTCGCGGCACCATGGCCGTCAGATCCCGCCCGCCCCACCAGTCCGGCAACACCGAGATGATCCTGGCGTGATCGCCCAGCTCCGCCTTTCTGATCGTGATCTCTTTGTCGATCGGAGACTCTCCCACTCTCGCTTCTCCCTTTTCGCCGAGGGTTGAACCCAAGAATTACCGTAATGGGGTTGGCGCCGGGACAGCTTATCGAACATCTGCAAGGTCTGGTGTCCGGGGTCAATGTGGGGCTGTTGATCCAGCCCGGGCCTCCACCGGAAACCATTGGGTATGGTTGCCGGGTTCATAGCTGGAATAGAGGGTGATCTGGGGGAATCGCGTGCAGAGGGTCGACTGCGCGTAGAGTGCCTTCAGGATGCTCAAGATGTGTCTGTCGCCGGAC
>JAPLLC010000065.1 GCA_026387775.1 Candidatus Methylomirabilota bacterium
AGGGCGAGGGCCTTCCCCACGAACGAAGCAGTGCGGCGGACGGTGTAGCCATTATTCCGCGCTGCGTAGTATATGGAGGGTGCAGTTATGCGACTGGAAGGCAAGACAGCGATTGTGACAGGATCCTCGCGCGGGCTCGGGCGGGCCATCGCGCTGGCAATCGCCCGTGAAGGGGCCGACGTGCTTGTGAACTTTGCCAGCCGGGAGGAGCCGGCCAAGGAGGTCGCCGCCGCCATCGAACAGTTGGGGCGGCGAGCCGTCCTCCACCGGGCCGACGTCTCGGATGGGGTCCAGGCGCGGGCCATGGTCCAGGCGGCGGTGGCGGCGTTCGGCCGCGTGGACATCCTGGTAAACAACGCGGGCATCACCCTGCCCAAGGGTCCGCTGGAGACCAGCGAGGCGGAGTGGGACCGGGTCATGGCCGTCAACCTGAAGAGCGTCTTCCTCTGCAGCCAGGCCGTGGCGGAGGGCATGATCGCCCAGGGCGGCGGCCGGATCATCAACATCGCTTCCACGGCCGGCCAGACCGGGAGCCTGTCCGGCCCTGCCTACTGCGCCTCCAAGGCCGGGGTCGAGGGTCTCACCAAGTCGCTGGCCCGGGCCTTCGCCCGGCACAACGTCCTCGTCAACGCCATCGCCCCGGCGTTGATCGACACCGAGATCCTGTACTGGCGCACACCGGAACAATGGAAGGAGACGCTGGAAAGCATCCCGCTGAAGCGACTGGGCGACCCGAACGATCTGGCAGAGGCGGTAGTGTTTCTGGCGTCCAATGGCGGGAATTTCGTCACCGGCGCCACCCTCGACGTCAACGGCGGCCTGCACATGGGCTGACAGGGTGATGAACGTAACAGGGGCTACCATTGTTCGGCAGGTCGCGCCGGACAGACTCGAGATCAAGGAGGGCGGGGGCTGTCTCGCGCTTTTCGGCGTTCCCTTTCTCGCTGCCGGGATCTTCGTGACCCTGATCGGGGTGCGGATTGTGCCGCTGGCGAACGCCAGGGACATTCCCGCCTGGGGCTGGCCGCTCATCGTCCTGATGGGGCTCGCGTTCATGGCGGTGGGGGGCGCGCTGGTGTTCGGCCGGCGCTGGATCATCGTGGACGCCGGCCGCGGGACGGTGTCCAAGCATTGGGGGCTGCTGGTTCCCATGCGAGGCGAAACCCTCAGCCTGGCCGGCTACGATGCCGTGGTCGTCCGGCTCCAGAGCGGGGACTCGGATTCGGTCGATCGGTATCCCGTTCTCCTGCGCGCCACGGGAGGCGGCGCGGATCTGCCGCTCCAGAGCACCACCCAGTACGGCGAGTCGCGCGAGGGGGCGGCGGCGATCGCCAAGCTCCTGCGCCTGCCCCTGGTGGACGCCGCCACGACCCACGAATCGGTCCTGGCGGCGGACCGGGCCGACGCACCCTTCCCGGAGCAACCGCCCGGCGCCGACCTGCGCGGGGATGCGCCTCGGCCCCTGCGGATGAAATGCCAGGTCCGCGAGTCGAGCCGCACGGTGGAGATCATCCTGCCGGGGCCCGGCTTCCAGTGGCGGAAGCTCGTCGGACCCGCCATCTCCGTTGGCGTCCTGTCCTACCTGGCCCCCGAGCTTCTCCGCTTCTTCCGGCAGACGCACACGCCGGAAGCGGTGCAGACCGCCATTCTCGGCTTCACCGTCTTCTTCTTCGTCGTGATTCCCCTCGTGGGCATCTTCAATGCCGCGCGCTTGGCCAGCCGAGGCCGCACCCTCGTCACGGCTTCACCCGAGGGGATCGTCATCGAAGAGCGAGGCGCCTGGCGCGCCAGGTCGACCCGTCTTCCCGCCGTCGAGATCCTCGGCCTTGACTACGGGACGGCGGAAGATGCCTTCGCTTCCGCCCAGCGGGGCGCGGAGCAGCGCGTTCTCGCGCGCCGCGGCGTCGCGCCGCGATGGCTCGCCGTGATGCGTCGGTTTGTTGCGTCGAAGGGCATCACCGTGAAGAGCCGGAAGGGTCTGTTCACCTTCGGCGCCGGGCTTCCCGACGACGAGGTCCGCTACCTGCACGCCCTGATCGTCCGCGCTCTGGGCGACCCGGACGGTCGCCGCTGGTAGCACGTCCCTACTCCTGGTGAGGAAATCGCACCGCCGCCGCTGGTGCGCACACTCCTCCGAGTGCTCCGACACGCTGAGAGGTCCCCGGAACCCGATTCCATCGTCCGCCTGCGCCCGTTTCTCCCCCCAAGTCGATCAGCCGGTCCGTCCGCCAGATCCTGGAGGAACCGACTGGCTGCGCCAGAAGGAAACTCAGCCTTGGTCTGATTCGTGCAGTAGATCCGTGCAGTAAATGGGTTCAATCTCTCTGGACTTGAATTGTTAGAAAGATGTCCGAGGATGCCAATATCGCTCGGAGATGTCCATTGCAGGGACTTACAAATGGTCTTTATGAGCGGATGGCTTCTCACAGCGCTTCTTGGCCCCGGTCGATTTCTTTCCAGCCCGGTAAATAATTATCCGCCCCAGAACAGATGGGCTGGGGCGTCGCACGGTCCAGAATGGCAGAGCGCAGGAACACGACAGGCCCCGCCAGAATGCCATACGGAATCCCGCGAGGGGAGACTCACTCCCCGTGGCGGTTCCGATCCCAAGCACCGCGCCAGCGACCAGGACCTCCGGTGGTGAACGAACTCATGACGGATGCGCCGACCTCGCGGCCTGCGGGCCGCCACGCCGAGGAGGAATCCATGAGCGACGAAACATATGTTCGTCAGTTGGCTGCGTCACTCCGGGAGGTTCGGTCGCCCGCATGCCCGCAGTTGCGCCCGGCCTCCGCGGAATGGTTGTACCCGGTTGAGGGTTATTGCGTCCTCCAACGGTCGCCCGCGTGTTTGATGATTCCAAGCATCGAGGAATTCCGACAGTGCTGCTCGACGCCCCGGTTTCACCAGTGCCCGTGGTTTGGGCGGGCTGAGGGCGCGGGAAAGCACGCACTACCCGGGAACCAACCTCCCCTTCCTCCCGATCTGTGGATCCCCCCGGCGATGCCGAATTCGTACGTCGAAGGGTGATTCCTCCGTAGCCAGGCCATGGCGGAGGGCATGATCGCCCAGGGCGGCGGCCGGATCATCAACCGGCGGGGATTTCGTCACCGGCGCCACCCTCGACGTCAACGGCGTCCTGCACATGGGCTAGGGTGGGACATCATCCTTTCGCGGAAATTGCGGCGTCGTGATAACAATCGCGCAGCCGCTCGTGGATCGCGCGGTATGCGACGAATCCCTCGGCGTATCGCCGCGAAGTCTCGGGGTCCGGCAGCAGCACGGAGGTGTGCCTTCCGCTGGCGCCGGGATCTCGAGGCCGGGGGAGCATGCCCATACTTTCCAGCGCCAGCAGCGCTGCCCCGTAGGCCGAGTCTGCGTCCGGATTGACTTGGATCGGTTGCCCGAACACGTCGCACACGATCCTGGTCAGGATCGCGCTCTTGGCCCCTCCGCCGACCACGGTCATCACCGGCGCCTCGATTTCCCGCTCGTGCTCCGAGAAGACCGAGGCGGCATCCTTGAGGGAATACGCGATGCCCTCGAGAACGGCGCGGGCGAGATGCTGGGGTCCGTGGGCCAGGCTCAGGCCGAAGAAGCTGCCTCGCAGCGAGCCGTCCCAGTGGGGGCACCGCTCGCCCAAAAGATACGGGTGGAAGAACAGTCCATCCGAGCCGGGGGCAGCCGTCCCGGCCAGATGGCTGAACTCCTCCGCTGACATCCCGGCGGCTCCGCCCAGCGCCCGCATCGCCCACTCGATCGACGCCCCGCAGGCATTCGTCCCGGCCTGGGACAGCCAGAGCGGGACGGCTGGATACGGATACGAGATGAGCTTGGGGTGGCCCGCGGGACCCTCTCGGAGGACCTGAACGCCTCCGCCTGTTCCCAGCCGTATGATGCAGTCCCCCGGTTGCATCGCGCCGGCGCAATACGTCTCTGCGACGCTGTCCAGGGTGCCGACGATCACGGGGATGCCGCAGGGCAGGCCGAGACGATCAGCCATCGCGGGCAAGAGTGTCCCCACCCGTTCCGTGACCGGAGCCACCTCGGGCAGGATCTCGACGCCGATCCCGAGCCGTCCACACAGCACCTCGGACCATCGGCTTGCCCGGACGTCATACAGGAGGGACGACACGGCCGTGGCCGGGTCGGTGCAAAACTTTCCCGTGAGCCGGCTGAGCACATAGTCCTTCGAGAGGCAGATGCGGCGGACTCGCCGCCACGCGTCGGGTTCGTGCTCCTGCACCCACAGGAGCTGCGGGAGGGTCCAGGTCGGCGAGGCCTGGTTGCACGTGTGCTCGAAGATGAAGGCGCCCAGCTCATCAACGAGACGCACCGCCTCCGCGCCCGCCCGCTGGTCGTTCCAGAGAATGGCGTCCCGCACGGGCTCGTCGTCCGCATCCAAAAGCACTGCGATGTGGGCCGCACTGGAGAGCGCCAGCGCGGCAATGTCGGGTCTGGGACACGTCAGCCCGCCGAAGAGTCGCGCCATCGCGGCCTCGATGGCGGGCAGCCATTCGCGGGGATCCTGCTCCGACCAGCCGGGTTGTGGGCTCCGGATCGCACAGGATGTCCCCGCCACTCCCAAGAGACGGCCGGCCGCGTCCACGGCGCAGACCTTGCACGAGCTTGTCCCGATATCAATGCCCAGCACACACCCCTTATCCATGTCATCCCACTCCCGCGACAGAGAAAGCCCATCGGCGCCCGTACTCTGGAGTCGGCCTGCATCAATATCCGCATATGGGATTCTTCGCCCGTAACCGCTCAGCCAGTGTCGTGGGTCGGAAGTCGGTCGCACATTCGCCGGGGCCACCAGGGCCTCCCTCCGACGCCTAGCCCTGCACCCACCCTCTCGGGCGGGTACCCGAGCCGGCTCCCTCTTACCCCGGGTCGGTCCGCTCGGGGAGCGGACCTCCGGGCCGGCGGGCACCCAGCCATCGGCTGGGTGCAGGTCGCCGGGTACCCATCCCCGGGATGGGTGTGGGGCGGCGCTCCGGGAGACCCTGGTGGCCCCTGGTGTCGTAGCTGAACGCTTACCATCGAGGTTCCCATCGTATCAAGGCCCGTTGTCGGCTGTCCATCGGAATGCCCGGCGGGCACCGTCACGAAATCGCGGAGACCTACTCGACCGGTAATGGTGTCATTCCACGGTCCGAGCCGGGCTTTCGCTTGACAATGGCCCAGGCTGCGGGCCATGCTCCCGATCGACCTGGATCCGGGGTGCCGTGCCGGGTTCGGACTCCCGCCTGTCCATCGGTGCCGTGGGCGCTCCGCTCGGCGGTGTCGGTGACCGGTCGAGAACAGTTAGAATCCGCAAAGGAGGAGACCATGCGTCGGGCCGGAATCATCCTTGTCGTGGGGCTGGCGATCTGTGCTGCACTGTCTGTTGCCGCTCCGGCCGCCTCGGCCGGCGAGGCCTTTCCCACCCGCTCCATCACGCTGATCGTCCCGTACCCCGCGGGCGGGGCCACAGACGTGGTCACGCGTCCTCTGGCGGAGGGGGCCAAGAAGGCCCTGGGTCAGAGCGTGATCGTCGACAACCGTGCCGGCGGCGGCGGGGCGGTGGGGGTCGGCGCCATCGTCGGAAAGAAGCCGGACGGGTATCTGCTGGCCGTGGCGGTGGAGAGTCTGCACCGCAACTCGTACATCAACAAGCTCCCCTTCGACACCGTCAAGGACCTCAGCCCGATCATGGGTTTCTCGGGCAATCTCTACGGCATCCTGGTCCGATCCGATTCGCCGCACAAGACCCTCAAGGACCTGCTCGCCCACATCAAGGCCAATCCGGGCAAGGTGAGCTACATGGCCTCCGGCGTGGGCACGAGCGGGCATATCGCCATGGAGGAATTGGCGGTGAAGGCCGGCAACCTCAAGCTCTCCCACGTCCCCTCCAAAGGCGATCAAGAGTCTTCGGCGGCCCTGCTCGGCGGCCACGTGGACTTCATCTCCACCTCCTCCGGCTTCATTCCGCTGGTCGAGGCGGGGCAGCTCAAGCTCCTGGCCGTGTACAGCAGCAAGCGGGCGAAGAAGTTTCCCGACGTTCCCACTGTGGCCGAACTGGGGTACGGCGTGATCCAGGAGGCCCCAATCGCGGTGTTCGGGCCCAAGGGGATGCCCGCGGACATCGTGAAGATCCTGCACGACGCGTTCAAGAAGGCCATGGACGATCCGGCGTTCCTGGGAGCCATGGACAAGTTCCAGATGCCGGTCCTCTACATGGGCACCGCCGAGCTTGCCAAGTACTGGGCTCAGGCCTACGTGGAGGCCGGCGAGCAGGTGAAGAAGTATATGCAGTAATACAATGACCAATGAACGAATCCCAATGAATGGCTGGGGGCAGGCGACCGAAGATGGATAGCAGCTCGTGGGGCCGCGTGCTCGGTTCGGTTGGTCATTTGTCATTGGTCATCGGGAAGTCATCCCACATTGGCGCGGGGATTTGTGTGCCTGTGGATGATCCATGAGTCAGGAGGAGGAGCCGTGCGGAAGACCTATCTCTTTGCCAACCTGTTCTGGCTCGCGCTGGCCGGATTCGCGGCCGCAGAGGCGTGGCGGCTCAAGGTCGGCGGCCTGCACACCCCCGGACCCGGATTCCTCCCCTTCTACGCGGCCATCCTGCTGGGAGCTTTGTCGCTGGTCTCGCTGGTCCAGGACCTTCGGGAGATGTCCGGCCCGGCCTCCGAAGTGTGGGGGGGCGTTCGCTGGGGCAGGTGGGCCGTGATGGTGGCGGCCCTCTTCATCTACGTGGCCGTCCTGGAGTGGCTGGGATTCATGGCGGCCACCTTCTTGCTCATGCTCGTGCTCTTCCGGCTACTCGAACCGTACCGATGGACGACCGTGGTGCTGTTCTCCCTGTTTACCATGGCATCCGCCTACGTATTCTTCGTCGTCCTCCTGGACGGCCGACTACCCGTCGGCGTGTTGGGGTTCTAGCGCATGGATACGATACACCAGCTCTTCATGGGTTTCGCGGTCGCGCTGGAGCCCGGTAACCTCTTCTACTGCTTCCTGGGCTGCCTGATCGGCACGCTGGTGGGGGTGCTGCCCGGCCTGGGGCCCACCGCCGCCATGTCGTTGCTGCTGCCGGCCACCTACCATGTCCCACCGGTGTCGGCCATCATCATGCTGGCCGGCATCTTTTATGGCGCCATGTACGGCGGCTCGACCACCTCGATCCTGGTCAACATCCCGGGCGAGGCAGCCTCGGTGGTCACCTGCCTGGACGGGTATCAGATGGCGCGGCAAGGCAAGGCGGGACGCGCCCTGGGGATCTCCGCATTCGGCTCGTTCATCGCGGGGACATTCGGCCTGCTCGGGCTGACGTTCATGGGCCCGCCGCTGGCGCGCGCGGCCCTCAAGTTCGGGCCGCCGGAGTACTTCTCCCTGATGGTGCTGGGCATGGTGGTGCTGACCTTTCTGTCGTCCAGCTCCATGATCAAGGCCCTGATGATGGCCGCCTTCGGCCTGCTGGTGGGGTCCATCGGGACGGACACGGTGACCGGCACCACGCGCTTCAGCTTCGGCATCACCGATCTGATGGACGGCGTTGGGCTCGTGCCGGTGGTGATGGGGCTGTTCGGCATCTCGGAGATGCTCCTGAACATCGAGACGAAGATCGACCGCGACATTTTCAAGACGCCGGTCAAGGGGCTCCTGCCGACTTGGGCCGACTGGATGCAGTCCAAGTGGGCGATCGCCCGGGGCACCGTGCTCGGCTTCTTCCTGGGGATTCTGCCGGGCGGCGGGGCGGTCCTGTCGTCGTTCGTGGCCTATGCGGTGGAAAAGCGGTGCTCGAAGTATCCGGAGAAATTCGGGACCGGCGTGATCGAGGGCGTGGCCGCGCCCGAGGCCGCCAACACCTCTGCGGCCCAGGGGTCGTTCATCCCGCTCCTCACCCTGGGCATCCCCTCCAACGTGGTCATGGCCATGCTGCTGGGGGCCTTGATCATCCACGGGGTCACGCCCGGGCCGCTCCTGCTCACGCAGCACCCCGAGATCTTCTGGGGAGTCACCGCCAGCATGTATCTGGGCAACGTCATGCTGGTCGTCCTCAATCTCCCCCTCATCGGGCTCTGGGTGCAGGTGCTCAAGGTGCCCTATCCCATCCTCATGCCCCTGATCATCCTCTTCTGTCTGATCGGCTCCTACACCATCAACAACAGTGTGATGGACGTTGTTTTCATGCTCATCTTCGGCCTGGTGGGCTACGGCATGAAGAAGCTGAAGTACGACGCGCCGCCCTTCATCCTGGCCTTTGTCCTCGGCCCCATGATGGAGTACTCGCTGAAGCAGTCCCTGATCTACTCCAGGGGCAGCTTCATGATCTTCCTGACCCGGCCGATCGCTGCCATCGGGCTGGCAGCGGCGCTGATCCTGCTGCTCTTGCCGCTGGTGCCGATGATCCGCGGTCGACGCCCGGGCGCCACGCTGGAGTCGGACATCGGGTAGCAGCCGGACAACCACACATCAAGAGAGGAGCCCATGCCGGCCAAACGCGCTCTGATCATGCATCCGACCGACAACGTGGCCACGGCCGTGGAGGAGATCCAGGACGGGGAGGAAGTGGCCATCCCGGTGGTGGGCACCGCGCTCACCCTTCGCGCCATCGAGGCGATCCCCTTCGGCTTCAAGATCGCGCTGCAAGAGATTCCCCAGGGCCAGATCATCCGCAAGTACGGGGAGACGATCGGCACGGCCAGCCGGCCCATCGCCCAGGGGGCCCTGGTGCACATCCACAACCTGGAAGGGACGCGAGCCCGCGGCGACCTGGCGAAGAAGGAGGGCGCATGAGCTTCCTGGGCTATGTCCGATCCGACGGCTCCGTTGGCACTCGCAACCACGTCCTGGTGATCCCGCAGGGGATCATCGCCAAGTCGATCTGCGATTTCGTCGCCGGGACCAAGGGGATTCTCACCGTCGACCATGGCTCCGGCCGGACGGCGAACGACCGGGAGCAGATCGCCCGCCTGTTGATCGGTTTGGGAAAGAACCCCAACGTGGCCTCGGTCATCGTCCACGCGGCCAGCCCGGGCGTCGGCTACCCCGAGCTTCGAGCCGAGCGGCTGGCTGACGAGATCGCGGCGAGCGGCAAGCGCGTGGAGGTCCTGGATCCCGCCACAGACGGCGGCACCTACGGGGTCATCGTGAAGGGGATCCAGCTTGCCCGCCTGATGGTCCACGAGGCCTCGAAGCTGCGCCGTGTGGAGGTGGGGGACGAGCACCTGTGTCTCGGCGTGAAGTGCGGCTACTCGGATACGACCTCCGGGATCGCCGGCAACCCCGCCGTGGGATACCTCTACGACAAGATCGTGGCGGCGGGGGGCACCGCGATGTTCGGCGAGACGACGGAGATCATCGGGGCCGAGCAAGCCCTGGCTCGGCGCGCCGCGACGCCCGAGGTGGCGCGGGCCATCCTGGATGCCGTGGCCGTGGTGGAGGAGAAGGCCAAGGCCAGCGGGCAGGACATCCGGACCGTGAACCCGGTGCCGTCCAACATCAAGGGGGGGATCAGCTCACTGGAGGAGAAGAGCCTGGGGGCGATCCACAAGGCCGGGACGACGCCGATCCGGGGCGTACTCAACTACGCGGAGCGGCCCGCGGGCAAAGGCCTCTACTTTGTAGACAACTGGATGGGGCACCTATCGATCTTCGCGGGGTATGCGGCGGCGGGTGCCAACCTGGTGCTCTTTCAGCTTGGGGGTGGCGGCGTCGCCGGGCGCACGCTGCTGGAGGGCTCGCCATCCGTCGTAGCCCCCTTCCTGTGGGCCACGGCCAATCCCAAGACCTATGCGGCGGCGCAGGACAGCATCGACTTCTACTCGGGGACGGTGATCGAGGGGTCCGAGACGCCCGAAGAGGCCGGCGAGCGGTTCTACCGGACGGTGATCGAGGTGGCCTCCGGCACCCTGGCGCGCAGTGAGACGCTCTACTACACCGAGCCAATCGACATGTATCTCCAGGAGCCGCGGTTCTGAGCAACCAGCCTCAGTCTGCGGTCTGCTGCTGATTCGCATCCCCTTTGACAACTATCCCCTTGCACATCCGGGCATTTCTCAATACGATGAATGTGAATGGGGCTTGGTTCCATCCATGCCGCGGGTGCGAACCGACGACGGGCCGCGCTTCCCGTGGCGCCGAGGCGAGATGGGGGTGTCCGATGGCGGTACAGTTCGTTCTGACTGACTATACGAGCCAACTCATGGCGCGTGCCGTCTATGACAAGCTGGAAGACGGGACATTTGCGGGACGCATCCCCGAGTGCAAGGGAGTGCTGGTTTTCGGGGCCACATTGCGGGCATGCGAAGACGAGCTGCGCTCAACAGTTGAAGACTGGATTGTGGTTGGCCTCAAGCTCGGCCATCCTTTGCCGGTGATCGCCGGGATCGATCTGAACAAGGAGCCGGTCCGTGAGCCGGTGGACGCCGTGTAGTCGGCGGGAGTTCATCCGACGGCTGCGGAAGCTGGGATTCGACGGTCCATACTCTGGCACTCGCCATCAGTTTATGGTCTACGAGCAGTATCGCCTGGCAATTCCCTCCAATGCCGAATATTCCGTGCCCCAACTCCGCATGCTGATTCAGGAAGTTGAGGGCATCCTGTCCCACGAAGTTGCCATGGACGAGTGGAACCACCTGTAAGCCCTCTCGATCTCCTCCCCTCCTTGGGCCAGACAGTTCCGCAAGGAGATGTCCTACCCGATTGCCTCTCACCAAGCCGTCAAGGATGCATAGTAGAACCACTCGGTGAATTCATAGCTCCGTGATCGGTATTGGCAAGAGACGGGAGCTTCGGCGCCGAATGGCCATTCTCTGTAGATTGACAGTGTCATAAAATGTGACTATGATTATGGTCAATATGGGTGGACGATTGTTTAATCTGATATATCCCCCGCTGCTCAAGCAGCACCTTCGGGCGATCGAGCCCAAATACTACTCGCTCATCCGGGCCGCAATCGAGGCTCAGTTGCAGGTCGAACCGGACAAGGAGACTCGCAATCGAAAGCCACTGAGGCGGGGGGAACTGTTCGGGGCCACGTGGGAGATTCGCTTTGGGCCGGACAATCGGTTCCGCGTGCTGTACAGGATCGATCGCGCTAGAATGCGAGTGGTGATTCTGGCCATCGGAGAAAAACACGGGAGTCGCTTGCACATCGGCGGCGAGGAGATTGAACTGTGAAGATTGCGTCGGTGGCGGATGTCAAGGCCAAGCTGAGCGGGTATATCGAGGCGAGCAAGGCAGGGCCGGTCGTGGTGACGAAGAACGGCAAGCCGGTGGCGCTCTTGCTGTCCATGGCCGACGGGGACGAGATCGAGCGCATGCTGATGGCGTACTCGCCAAAGTTGCGACGAGTGCTGCAAGCGGCCGAGAAGCAGATCCGGCAAGGCAAAGGCATTGCCCACGAGGAGTTCTGGCAAGAATTCGCCCCGTCCAAGCCATAAGAATTCGCCCCAGGGACTATCGGATCGCTCGAGAAGCCGAGGCCCCCAGCCAAATAGGGACCCGGCCGTTTCTGCGCTGTCAAGATAGAGCCCTCCCTTGCGATGCCGATCAGTGGGCCGGATCACAACCATGCCCCTACCGCCCTCCCCTGAGACCGCTCCCAGGACAATCTCCAGGAGTCGCGGTTCTGGGCCACCCTATTTGACAACTATCCCCTTGCCATCCGAATTTTCGGGAAAAAGCGATAAGTCAATTTCTTTGGCGAGCAATACCAGGTTTCCACTGCCAATTTGATTCTGCATGGCAGCCAAGACAAAGTTATTTCTTACGTCGTAGGCAAAGATTGAGCCATGTCCTGCGGAACCACCAGTGTGTGCCCAAATGAAATTACTGGTTGGTGCATTGACCTCAAATCCCGGGAAACGCATCAAGCCACAGCTATATCCAAACACTTTGCTTAGCGCTGGAGCTGTTCTTCCTGCCTGGCAGTCTTCTCCGGTTTGCGTGCAAACTACCCTGGTCATCCTTTCAAATCCTGCCGGTGCAAGTACCTTTCCGGAAAACAGAGTACGCACCCATTTGGCCAAGTCTTCCGTAGTGGCAATAATTGCTCCGGCAGCACGAGCAGCAGACAAGCTGAAGTTGCTGACGTCCTCGGTCTGATTGGTCTTGGGATCATAATGATATGCATTGGTGAAGTCTCTTATCGTGGCAGGGTTTCTTTCTGGATCATAGACCGCGGAGGTTAGCTGCAACGGTTCCAAAATCCGCTGTCGCATGAGTTTCGTGAAAGATTCGCCGCTGGCTTTTTCAACAATGCGTTCCAGCAAGATATAATTCGTATTTGAGTAAGACCATCCTTGTCCTGGTCTTTGGGCACAAAACGGGGTGTGTATCTTTGGGTTATCACGCGTGCAATTTGGTCCTTTTTGATAACAAAAATCGTTTAACTCTTTCGTGGTCCAAATGTGAGTCGGATCTTGCCAATAGGCTTTTTCAAAGATGCCGCCATCGTTATCAAAATAATCAAACGCGGTACTCGTCATATTGAGCAGGTCATCAACAGTATTATCTTTCCAGGCTGGGTACTCGTCGCCAAACCACTTGCCGACTGTGTCATCAAGGTGAATCTTTCCTTCTTTGACGAACTGCAAGACAATCGCCGCAGAAAATGATTTTGTTGTGCTGCCGATTTCAAAGAGGGAATTAGCGTCGATTGGGTTATTCCCGTCAATTGTCTTTGACCCGCTGCCAAAGACCTGCATTGGTTGATTGGCAAAACTCAAGGTGAGTTGTAATCCTGGGACATTATATGTCTTGCGGTAATCATCAATGATGATTTGGATTCTCTTAATGCAGGCGTTGTCGCAAGTGGTGTTTGGATTTGGGCTTTGATTTTGAGCGAAAGCGCTTACGGAAAGAACTAAACTCGCAAGGACAACGATCGGGGAATAAATCTTCATAATTCACCTCGATTTGAAATCTTAGCCAAATCAATAAGAGTCTAAGGCAAAGAAGATCCTGAGGCTATTACTTGACCGCCGGGGCGACATCGATACCGTCGACGCCGCTGCGCTGGACTGCATCGCGGAGAAACCCCGAGGAGCGAAGCTCGTCAATCGCCTGGTTGACCGCGGCCAGGAGTTCCGGCTTTTCGTTCGCTACGGCGATCGCCTGGGGTACTCCGTAAAGACTGTCCGGAAGAAGGCGCAGTCCGGGAATGCCCTGCGTCGAGACACGCAACCGTTGTCTGTTGCCACCGAAGGCGTCTACCTTGCCGTCGGCCAGCCACAGGGAAGCTTCTTTCAGCGTGTAGTCCGGGCTCACCACCAGTGTTGCGTGCTTCAACCAGGTTTTCAAATAGACGGCGATGGAGTCGCCTGTGTTGGCTCCGATCTTGCGACCCGGACGATCGATATCGCTCACCGATGCAATGGGCGAGTTATCCCGCACCAGGAAACTTTGCTGCACCAGCATGTAGATCTGCGAATAGAGAACGATGCCCATTCGTTCAGGATTGGGCGCAACAAAGCCGATATCCGCCCGGCCCTTCTGCACCGCTTCGAGGACGGCTGCTGCGCTGGCGAGGGGCAGAATCGTTACCGGGACTTGGTTGCGACGGCCCAGTTCCATCGCGATGTCTGTGGAAACGCCCCGATACTCACCGGTGGTCGGGTCCTTAACGGCCTGAGCCAGATTGGAGCTGATGTAGGCGGCACGCAACGTACCCGTGGGTGCGATGCCTGGCTCGCCTGCAGAAGCCAAGCCTCCGGCTACCAGGAGCGTCAAAACGATCAGAGTAGCAAAGATCCGCATATTGAACTCCCTGTGCCGGTCTATTGCTATTGAGTAAAAGAACCAACTGCTAGTCAGTTGCCCCTGATTCCGGCGTGGCCGGGCGCCTGGGGCGCTGCCCTCGTGTGCTTGGAGTCCCCCGGAGCCGATCCGGATCGCGTTGGAGGCCCGAAAGGCAAATTCCTGTTACCTGTCACCCACCCACCCTATCATTTGACCACCTCCAGCAGTTCCACCTCGAAGAGCAGGGTGGCGCCCGGTTTGATGCGCGGCGGCGAGCCGCGGTCCCCGTAGGCAGTGTCGGCGGGGCAGACGAGCCGGGCCTTGCCGCCGACCTTCAGTTGCTGGAGCCCTTCGGTCCAGCACTTGATGACGCCATTCAGCGGGAAGGTGGCGGGCTCGCCGCGCTGGACGGAGCTGTCGAACACGGTCCCATCGGTCAGCGTGCCGTGGTAGTGGACCTTCGCCTTGTCGGTGGCCTTGGGCGAAGGGCCGGTGCCGGGCCGCAGCATGGTTACTACGGCTCCACTCGGCGTCTTGATGGCGCCCGGCTCGGTCGCGGCCTTGGCCACGACAGCCTCGCCCGCCTTCTTCTCCGCGGCCGCGACCGTGGCGCTGCGGCTCCGCTGCAGCTCCTGGATCTTCGGCCCGTAGGCCGACATGTCGACCCGGGGCGGGTTGCCGAGGACGCCATCCCTGAGCCCCGCCTGCACCATCTCGAACTCGGCCGGGCTCATTCCGAAGGGGGCGAGGTTCTGGCTGATCGCCAGGCCGAGGGCGTAGAAGGTCTTCTCCGTCTCGCTCTTCGGCTCCGAGGCGGCGAGCACTGCGGCGGGCAGGACGAGAAGGGTGAGGAGAAACGGAACCAGCAACAAGCGACGCATGGATGTTCCTTTCATGAAGGCACGGGAGAGTCGTCGATCGCCTTCCGCGGCCAGGAATCGGGAAGCAATAGTGTCAGGATCGCGCGGCGGGCGCAAGAATTTGCTGCGGGTCCGCGCGCGAGCTGCCGCGAAGGCCTTACTCCGGAGGCGGGGCCGTGACGGCGATGTAACGGGTGCGTCCGGTGCCCCGGTTCTCGGCCATCTGCGCCTCGCCGGCCGGCACACAGA
>JAPLLC010000234.1 GCA_026387775.1 Candidatus Methylomirabilota bacterium
GCCGGAGCAGCATTGTCCTGCTCGACCTGACGCCCAGCTAGCCCCGCAGTGAACCGCATCGATCTTCATTCCTCGGTTCCTCCTCGATCGCGCGGCCAGGATACGGAAGGGCGAGGAGGCGTCGGAGGCCCCGAGAGGAGTGAGCGGTGGCGCACGAAATCCTCGTGATTGACGATGACACGCTCACCCGGTGGGCGCTTACTATGGACAAGAAGTTGCCGGCAGATCCTGGGCACACGACTGCTGGAGAAGGGATGGATCGGAGGACCACGCGCCGGTCCTGCATCCGAGCGCTACGGGAACGTCCGGAGGAACGGGAATGGATCACATCCTCGTGATCGAAGACGACCGGCAGTTGTGCCAGATGATTGTTGATTACTTGACCGCCGCGGGGTTCCGGGTGGAGGTTGTGCACGACGCCGGCACGGGCCTGGAGGCGGCGCTGGCGCGGGAGCATGCACTCCTGGTGATGGCGACGCCGCCGCCTGGGGTGCAGAGGGGCTTCGATCTCTTGCGCCACCTGCGCGCACGCTGCACGACACCCGTCGTCCTGCTCACCTCACGGAACGAGGAGGTGGACCGGATCCTGGGGCTGGAGATGGGGGCGGACGATTGCCTCTCCAAGCCCTTCAACCCGCGGGAACTTCTCGCGCGAATTCACGCCATCCTGCGCCGTGTGCGCGGCGTCTCGGGTCAGCAGCAACAACCGGCGCTCCCACCCGCGCTGAGAGCCGGCGACATCTATCTCGAGCCTGCCATGCGGATCGTGCGGAAAGGCGCTGTTCCGCTTGACCTGACCGCGGCGGAATTTGCTCTCCTGGAGATCTTGGTGCGAAGGATGGGGCAAGTCGTGCGTCGAGAGGAATTGGCGGACCATGTGCTCGGGCGGAAGCTCTCGGAAAGCGACCGGTGTATCGATACCCATGTCAGTCGATTGCGAAAGAAACTGGGGCGAAACGGGTCGAGGGAGCGAATCAAGACGATTCGAAACATTGGGTATCTCTACGTCCTCCCTCAAGAGGATGACCAATTCGCTGCCAGCAAATCAACTTGCTGCTTCCGTTCCGGCACGGACGATGCGGCAGATGCGGAGTGACCGGAGACAAGCGATGTCATGCTCACCAATCCCTTTGGGGAATCGACGAATACGACGGCCCAAGGCAGAACCGGTCTTGCCGATCTCGAAGCGTCGGACACTCAGCGGTCATGGTGCGGCTCCGGCGTGACGTCTCTGGCGGCAGATGGCCTGCTGAGTTAGCGTAGCGAGGTGGCGGGCGCTGAGCACGCTCAAGCGGTGCGGAATTGACCCGAGAGTGCATCGGTGGTGATGTCGTAGTGCGACGCGCTCCAGATGGGGACGCCGCGGCGAAGCACGATGATCTGCGGGGACTCGTGCTGGACGCCGGAGCGCGCGGCAATCTGCTGGGACAGGGGCCGCTGGGTGCGGACGTCCACGGTGAACGCCATGAGGTTCGGTTGCTGGTGCAGGAAGGCTTCGACCTCGTCCAAGGCCGACACGCAGAGGGGTCAGGTCGGGCTGTGCTTGTAAAGGACAGCCAAGTCGGCCGAAAAGAGGGGTTCCAGATCCTCCTCGCTCATGATCCGCTGCATCGGTCCTCCCGTCTGGCGACCCCGCGGCGAGGTCGTCGTCTTGTGGATGGTGCTCGCGCCGCTCTCTCCCGGCGTTGAGGGGCATAGACGCGTGACGTGAGGTTACGGTACCAAAGTCGGGACGGAAATACCAGGGACTCTGCTGGACCCCATCCGCTTCTGCGTGCTATCCTGAAACGGCCGAGGATCGCGCCGGCCGGCTCCTTCCAAACCATGTGCCCTGCCTGATGGTCTCGCCCGGGCCCGCCCTCTGCTCCGGTTTGGGTCGAGGCGGCCAGCAAGAGGAGGACGGAGGATGATTCACCAGAAGCTGCTGAAGCGCCATGCCGCCGGCAATCCGATCCGGGTCGGCTGGGTGGGGGCCGGCCGGATGATCACGGGGGCGATCTGCCAGACGGCCCTCATGAAGGGGATGGCCAATTCGGTGATCTGCGATATCCGGGTGGATGCCGCGATCCGCGCCTACGAGATCAACGGAGTCAAGCGGGAAGACATCGTACACAGCGACAACGCCGGGATCATCAATGACGGCATCCGGGCCGGCAAGCCGGTCGTCACGCAGGACAGCCACGTTCTCCCCGAACTGGAGCTGGACTGCGTGGTGGAGGGGACGGGCGTTCCCGAGGTCGGAGCCGAGGTCGCTTTTCGCTGCATCCAGGGCGGCAAGAACGTCATCATGCTGAACGTCGAGGCCGATGTGGTGATCGGGCCGATCCTCCATCAGATGGCGGAGCGGGCCGGCGTCGTCTACTCGGTGTCGAGCGGCGACGAGCCCGGGCTGATCACCGAGCTGGTGGACCGCTGGGGCGGCCTGGGTTTCGAGATCGTGGCGGTGGGGAAAACCCCGGCCAGCCTGGCCAAGCTGGACTTCTATGCGACACCGGACACCGTGGCGGACGATGCGAAGGCTCTGAACGTCAACCCGCACTTCCTGGTCACCTTCCGCGACACCACCAAGACCGCCATCGAGATGTCCTGCATCGCCAACGCCACGGGACTCACCCCGGACGTGCGCGGCATGCACGGCCCGGTGGCGGGGATCAAGGACATGGCGCGCCTCTTCCGGCTGAAGGCAGAGGGGGGCATTCTCAAGCGGCGCGGGGTGGTGGACTACGCCCGCCCGCTCCTGCTGCCCGACGGCGCGGTGGACTTCGTGCGCAGCGTGACCCCCGGGGTCTTCGTCGTGATCCGCGCCACGCATCCCCAGATCCAGCAGGACCTGGATTACTGGAACGTCGAGCGGACCGGCGACTATTTCACGTTCTATACCCCGTATCACCTGGTCACCAACGAGATCCCGCTCTCCATCGTGTGGGCGGTCGAGGACCATGAGCCGACCGTCGTCCCGCGGCACGGCCTGCTGGCGGAGTGCCTCGGCGCGGCGAAAGCCGACCTTCCGGCCGGCACCGTGCTGGACGGAGGCGGCGGTTACGCGGTCTACGCGGTGAATGATCTGGCCTGTGTGGCGAAGCGGGAGCATTGCATCCCGTTCGGCCTGCTTGATGGGGCCAAGCTCCTCAAGGATGTGAAGCGGGATCAGGTCATCACGCATGATATGGTGGAGCTGAAGACCGATACGATGCTGTACCACCTCCGCAAGATCCAGGACGAGGTGATTCCGCCGACCGAGGCCCCCTGCGACTGATGCGAACGCGCGAAATCTAACAGGCTGCTGAAAAAGGCCCATCTGCGGTCACCCAGCCCCCGGCCGGGTACCCGCCCGCTCGGGCACTCGTTGCGGCGTACCCAGTGTACGCCTCACTCGGCCCAGGTACCCATCCAAAGGATGGGTGCGCCGCCTTGCATCTGGGCCCTTTTGAGCAGCCTGGGTGAAAATGGATTCTTCAGCAATCTGTCAGGAAGTCGTGCGCAGCTTCCCTTGCTATTCCCCGGCCGGATCACTACAATTGCGCCAGCCGTCGGCCGAGATCCATCCCTCGGCCCTGCCAGAACCGCTCTGCCAATCGCCACTCAGGGGAAGGTGAGGCGTGGAACAGATCCTCAGCGGATTCGTGCAGGACGTGCAGCATCTTTTCGGCAACGAGCTGGTGGCGGCCTTCCTTTACGGGAGCGCCGCGAGCGGGGAGCATGTCTCCGGGCGATCGGATATCAACGCGGTGGTGGTGCTCACCCGGGTGACCCCCGCCTTGCTCCGCAAGGCGTCCGGGAGGCTCCGCTCCTGGTCCCGCCAGGGGTTTGCCACCCCGATGTTCTTCGATCCGGAGTTCCTGCGCCACGCGGTGGAGGTGTTCCCGATCGAGCTGCTGGACATGCAGGAGCGACACCGGATGCTGTGGGGGCCGGATCTGGTCGCCGACCTTCGGATCGAGCGTGAAGCACTGCGCCGCCAGTGCGAGCAAGAGCTGCGCGGCAAGCTCCTGAAGCTGCGCCAGGCATACGTGGAGTCGTCCCGATCCCCCAGAGATCTGGAGGCGGTCCTGGCAGCGGCGGTGAGTGGCCTCGTGGTTCTGGCGAGGATCCTCCTGCACCTGGCTCGAGCGGAGGAAAGCGGGGGGACGGAAGCGGTCCTCGCGCGAGTCGAGGCGCAGTTTGCGCTGAGCGTCGCGCACCTGCGGAAGGCGTGGCAGCTCAAGCGCGGCGAGATCCGGGTGACGGGGTCGGAGCTCGATCTTCTGTATCAGGCGGTCCTGGGGGAATTCCAGCGTCTCGTCGAGGTGGTGGATGCGCTTCCCGCATAGGGTTCTGCTCGGCGCCTGCCTGGTCCTCCTCGTGCTGCCGGTCCTCGTCCGGGCGGCCTCGGTTGCGATCCCGGCCGCCGCCGGACCGGTGACCGACCTGGTCGGGATCCTCGACCAGGACAGCCGGCGACATCTGTCGCAGCTCATCCTGGACGTCCGGGAGCGGACGACGGCCGAGATCGCCATCCTGATCGTACCGTCCACGGCTCCCGATCCGATCGAGGATTACTCGATTGCCGTCTTCGACCGCTGGAAGATCGGCCAGCGGGGAAAGGACAACGGGCTGCTGTTCCTGGTGGCGGTCCAGGACCGGCGGATGCGGATCACGACGGGCTACGGCCTGGAGGGCATCCTGCCCGACGGGAAGGTTGGCGAGATCCGCGACCGGGTGATCGTCCCGGCCTTCCGCGCTGGACGATACGCCGAGGGGATCCTGCGCGGGACAAACGCGTTGGCGGCCGTGATGCTGGGGCAGGCCGGTGCGGTCGGCGGAGAGCGGCAGCCGAGCGCTCAAGGCGCCCGCCATAAGAGCGGGTTTGCAAGCGGCTCCACGGGAATCCTCCTGGCGGTGTTCATTCTGCTCGCGCTCTTCGCGGCCGTGCTCTCGGCGATGGATCGCCGCGCATCTCTCGGCGTGCGCGGGCGGGGGTCCGTGCGGAGACGGGGCGGCTTCTGGGGTCCCTGGTGGTTCGGTGGAGGAGCCGGGGGAACGATGGGCGGCTGGTCCGGCGGGTCTGGGGGCGGATTCGGCGGGGGGAGTTTTGGCGGATTCGGCGGCGGCGGATCGGGCGGCGGCGGCGCCGGCGGGGATTGGTGAGCCATGGTGCGGACGAACGGGGGGAAGAACGGAAGGAGGTAAACGGTGAAGCCTGTGTGGATCGTCCTAGGGGTTATCGCCCTCGTGGTGGTCGGCGTGGGCGGGATGTTCGTGTCGACATGGAATCAGCTCGTGACCATGGACACCGACATCAAGGCCAAGTGGGCCCAGATCGACAACCAGCTCCAGCGGCGGGCCGACCTCATCCCAAACCTGGTCGAGACGGTCAAGGGCTTCGCCGCGCAGGAGAAGTCGATCCTGGAAACCATCGCCAATGCTCGCGCAAGGCTCGCGGGAGCGGGAAGCGTCCCCGACAAGATCGCTGCGTCCAACGAGCTTTCCGGAGCGCTGTCTCGGCTGCTGGTCGTGGTGGAGAATTATCCGAATTTGAAGTCGGATGCCACGTTCCATCGGCTCATGGACGAGCTGGCGGGGACCGAGAACCGGCTGGCGGTGGAACGGAAGCGGTATAACGACTCGGTCCAGGTGTACAACGTTGCCGTACGGCAGTTTCCGGGGACCCTGATCGCGGGAGTCCTGGGCTTCCGGGAGCATCCGTTCTTCGAGGTCCCGGCCGCGGCCCGGCAGACGCCGCAGGTGAAGTTCTGACGGAGAGCCGAGAGCCGAGAGCTGAGAGCCGAGAGCTGAGACGGGCCGTGAAGAATCGGCATGTCTTGGCTCTCCCGGCTCGACTCTAGGCTCTGCGCCGGGGTTTTCCCTTGACAGTTCCGGGCTTTCGGGTATAAATATCCGTCGCTTAGTATGCCAAGTCCGTCGTCCGTGGACTGGGTGGGGGCGCGTAGCTCAGGGGGAGAGCGCTTGCTTGACACGCAAGAGGCCGGTGGTTCGAAACCACCCGTGCCCACCACGTTTTTTCCCGTGACGGCATAGTGTTTGGTCTGAGCATCACGATGGCGGTGGTGTCGTGATGCTCTTTTCTTCTGTGATGGATCATGTCCGACTCCGAACTCATTCTTGCTGACGGTCGCCGGGTCTCTGTTCCGGCGGGTCAACCGCTTCTCCAGCACCTTGCCTCCTTCGGGATGGACAGGGCAAAGGGGGCGGTGGCCGTGGCCGGGAATGGCCAAAGTGTGGATTTCATGACCCCTGTTCCAGAGGGCGCTACCCTGACTCCGGTGATGGCGGACTCTCCCGAGGGTCTTCGCATCGTGAGGCACAGCGCCGCGCACCTGATGGCGGCCGCCGTCCTGACGCTCTTCCCGGAGGCGAAGTTCGCCATCGGGCCGGCTATCGAGGACGGCTTCTATTACGACATGGAGCTCCCTCGGCCTCTCGTGCCCGAAGACCTGCCGATCATCGAGGCGAAGATGCGGGAGATGGCCGGAAAGCGACTCTCCTACGACCGGCGCGAGGTCGGCATCGAGGAAGCTTTGGCCTGGGCGCGACAGAACGGGCAGCCGTACAAGGTCGAGATCCTGGAGGCGCTCCGAGATCACGGGACGAGTCGGGCAGGGGATCAGGATGCGGACGTGGCGGAATTGGCCGGAGAGGTCGAGGTAGGCGCTCGGACGGTGACGCTCTATCAGACGGGCGGCTTCGTGGACCTGTGCCGCGGTCCTCACGCCCCCGACACCTCCTGGCTGGCGGCCTTCCGCCTGACCCACTTGGCGGGTGCGTACTGGCGCGGGGACGAGCGACGCCCGATGTTGCAGCGGATCTACGGGACGGCGTTTCTGACCCAGCAGGCGCTCGACGATCACCTCGCCCGGCTGGAAGAGGCGCGCCGGCGAGACCACCGACGGCTCGGACAGGAGTTGGAGCTCTTCAGCATCCACGACGAGGTGGGGAGCGGCCTGGTCCTGTGGCATCCCAAAGGGGGGATCGTTCGCAAGCTGATCGAGGACTTCTGGCGGGATGAGCACCTCAAGAACGGCTACGACCTGGTCTACAGTCCGCACGTGGGTCGGGCCAAGCTGTGGCAGACCAGCGGGCACCTCGACTTCTATTCGGATCTCATGTACCCGCGGATGGAGCGGGAGGGGCAGGAATACTACCTCAAGCCCATGAACTGCCCGTTCCACATCATGATCTACCAGTCGCGGGTCCGCAGCTATCGGGATCTCCCGCTGCGCTTCGCCGAGATGGGGACGGTGTATCGGTACGAGCGGGCGGGGGTGCTCCACGGGCTGCTCCGGGTGCGGGGCTTCACACAGGACGACGCCCACATCTTCTGCACGCCCGAGCAGATGGACGAGGAGATAACCCGGGCCGTCAAGTTCAGCCTGTTCTTCCTCCGGACCTTCGGGTTCAAGGACTACGTGGTGTACGTCGCCACGCGCCCGGAGGGGAAGTTTGTGGGGGATCTGGCGACCTGGGATGCCGCCACCGAGGCGTTGAAGCGCGGAGTGGAGCGGGCCGGCCAGAGTTACGAGGTGGACCCCGGCGGCGGCTCGTTCTACGGCCCCAAGATCGACATCAAGGTGAAAGACGCTCTCGGGCGTCCCTGGCAATGCACCACGGTCCAGTTCGATTTCAACCTGCCGGAGCGGTTCGGGATCAGCTACGTGGGAGAAGATAACCGGCCGCATCGGCCCTACATGATCCACCGGGCGCTGCTGGGCTCCATGGAACGGTTCCTGGGGGTCTTGATCGAGCACTACGGGGGCGCCTTCCCGGTCTGGCTGGCCCCGGTGCAGGCCCGCGTCCTGCCGGTGGCGGATCGGCACCACGCCTACGCCACGAGCGTGAGCGATCGCCTGAGGGCGGCGGGTCTGCGGGTCGAGGTGGACGGTCGGAACGAGAAGATCGGGCTCAAGATCCGCGAGGCGGAAGTCCAGAAGGTCCCGTACATCCTCGTGGTGGGGGACAAAGAGATAACAGCGGGCACGGTGTCGGTCCGCCTGCGGGGCGGCCAGGATCGCGGCGTGATGCCCCTGGCGGACCTTGTCCAGTCCATGTCTGCTGAGAACGCGCCGCAGGCCGCCTAAACCGGTGGCCGCCGACCGCGGCGGGAGGTAAGCCCCATAAGTAAGGGCCTTCGCGTCAACGATCGGATCCGCATCAAGGAAGTGCGCGTGATCGCGCCGGATGGAAGCCAACTTGGCATCCTGCCCACCGAGCAGGCGCTGCAGCAAGCCTACTCGCAGAATCTCGACTTGGTCGAGGTGGCGCCCGAAGCTCGGCCGCCGGTCTGCCGGATCATGGACTTTGGCAAGTACCGGTACGAGCAGGCCAAGAAAGCCCGGGAGGCCAAGAAGAAGCAGACGGTGATTGAACTCAAGGAGATCAAGCTTCGCCCGAAGACCGAGGAGCATGACTTCCAGTTCAAGGCCCGTCACGCCGAGCGGTTTCTGAAGGAGGGGAACAAGGCGAAGATCACCATGATGTTCCGGGGGCGCGAGATGGTCCGGATGGACCGGGGGAAGGTGCTTCTGGAAAAATTCGTGGAGGCCTTGAAGGACACCTGCGTCGTGGAACAGCCGCCCAAGGTCGAGGGGCGCAACATGTCCATGATTCTGGCGCCCCAGAGGCCCTTCTCCGGCCCCGTTGGTCATTGGGAATCGGCCAAGCGAAATGTCCGCGCTGACGATTTGACGTTGCGCGGTAGCAAGGAGAGACAAGCATGCCCAAGATGAAGAGCAATCGCGGAGCGACCAAGCGCTTCCGCACCACCGGAACCGGGAAGATTGTCCGCGCGCATGCGAGCAAGAGCCACCTGCTGACCGGGAAGTCGACGAAGCGGATGCGGGTTCTTCGGGGTGGGACCCTGGTGGACAAGTCGGACGTGAAGCGGATACGGGTACTGGCCCCGTACATCTAACAAGGCGAGCCGCGAGCCGCGAGCCACGGGCTGCGGACGAGCGATGGCTCGGATTTCGGATGCCGGCAGCCGGCATTCAGTGAACAGAGTGGGGAAGGAGTCGTAGTCATGCCACGCGCAAAAGGTGGATTCAAGACGCGGCAGCGTCGTAACCGGGTGCTGAAGCGGGCGGAGGGATTCTGGGGGAAGAAGAAGAACTGCTTCCGGAGTGCCCAGGAGGCGGTGGATCGGGCTCTGGCGTACAGCTACCGGGACCGGCGAAACCGCAAGCGGGAGTTTCGGAGCCTCTGGATCATCCGGATCAACGCGGCGGCCCGCCTGGCCGGAATATCCTACAGTCGGCTGATGGACGGCCTGCGCAAGGCCGGGATCGCGCTGGATCGGAAGGTCCTGGCCGACCTTGCGGTTCGCGACGCGGCGGCGTTCAGCGCTCTGGCTGCCCTGGCGAAAGAACAGCTCCAGCCCGTGACTCAGGTCGCGGCGGCTTAGCCCGAGATCGATTCTCGATGCTGCGCCCCGAGTCGTTCGGGGCGCTTTTTTTGGTGAGGCCCGGATGACAGATCTTGCGCAGGCGCTGGCCGCGCTCGAAGCGACCGCCCAGGCCGACCTCGCTTCCGCCTCCGACGCGGCAACCCTGGAGGCGGTCCGTGTGCGGTGGTTTGGCCGCAAGGGGTCGCTTGCTACGATTCTCCGCGGGCTCGGGGAGATGGACGCTGCGGAGCGGCCGGCGGCAGGGAAGCTGGCCAACGAGGTGAAGCGGCGGTTGGAGGTCGCGCTGGAGGAGCGCCAGGCGGCGCTGGTGGCCCTGGCGCAGGCGGCGGCCCTCACCGCAGCCCGGCTGGACGTCACGCTGCCCGGGCAGCCCGTGACCATAGGTCGCCTGCATCCCAGCACCCAGGTCCTGCGGCGCATCTGCCAGATCTGGGCGACCATGGGATTTCAGATCTACCGCAGCCGGGACGTCGAGAGCGACGAGATGAACTTCGAGCTCCTGAACATCCCGGCCCACCACCCCGCCCGGGACATGTGGGACACCTTCTACACGACTACGGAGGGGGTCCTGCTTCGCACCCACACCTCGCCGGGCCAGATCCGGGCCATGCGCGAGTTCCACCCCGAGCCGATCCGGGTCGTCCTGCCGGGCATGTGTTATCGCTACGAGCAGATCACCGCGCGCTCGGAGATCCAGTTCCACCAGGTGGAGGGTTTGGCGGTTGGCCGCAATATCACCATGACCGACCTCAAGGGCACCCTGATCAGCTTCGCCCATCGCATGTTCGGGGCGGAGCGCAAGGTGCGCTTCCGGGCGAGTTATTTTCCGTTCACCGAGCCCAGCGCGGAGATGGACGTCGAGTGCCTGATCTGCGGCGGCTCCGGCTGCAGCATCTGCAAACAGAGCGGGTGGCTGGAGATCCTGGGCTGCGGGATGGTGCACCCGCGGGTGCTGCAGAATGGCGGCTACGACCCCGATGTCTACTCGGGCTTCGCCTTCGGCATGGGGCCCGAGCGCATCACCATGCTGCTCCACCGCATCGACGACATCCGCTACTTCTGGGCGAACGACCTCCGCTTCCTGGAGCAGTTCTGACCGGGGAGGGAGAAGCGGCCGGCCCGCCCTCGGCTTGACGCCGGGGTCATGCAGGCGGCTTAAGCGAGGCTCACCAATCCTATGCGCGTGCCGATCAGTTGGCTGAAAGAATTCGTGGACGTCCCGGTGCCCGTGCCGGAACTGGCGGATCGCCTCACCTTCGCCGGGCTGGAGGTGGCGGCGGTGGAGCGGATCGGGCTGCCGGGCAGCGCGCTGCCGTGGGATCGGGAGCGGCTGCTGGTGGGCCGGATTCGCGAGGTGACGGCCCACCCCAACGCCGACCGGCTGGTCCTGGTCACGGTTGAATACGGCCCGGACCGCGTCAAGACGGTGGTGACGGGTGCCCCCAATCTCAAGGTCGGGGACAGCGGCCAGAAGGTGGCCTTCGCGCTGGAGGGGGCGCGGCTCTGGGATGCCTATGCGGAGACGCGGCAAACCCTCACGCTCAAGGGGCGGAAGGTTCGCGGGGTCTACTCGGACGGTATGGTTTGTTCCGAGCGGGAGCTGGGACTTTCCGAGGCGCACGAGGGGATCCTGCTCCTGGACGACGACGCGCCGGTCGGGACGCCGCTCGCCGACTACCTCGGGGACGAGGTGCTGGAACTGGAGATCCTGCCGAACATGGCCCGCTGCCTCTCCGTCCTGGGCGTGGCCCGCGAGGTGGCCGCGCTGACGAACGGCCGCGCGAGGGTCCCGCGGCCTGCCATGCTGGCGGAGGGGGAGCCGATCTCGGGCAAGGTCCGTGTGACCATCGCCGACCCGGCGCTCTCCGCCCGCTACACGGCCACCTTGATCGCCGGTGTTCGGATCGGGCCGTCTCCCGGATGGTTGCAGCGGCGTCTGCGCCTAGCCGGCGTCCGCCCCATCAACAACGTGGTGGATGCGACCAACTACGTCATGCTCGAGTGGGGACAGCCGCTGCACGCCTTCGACTACGATGTGCTCGTGCGGCGGGCCAAAGGCGTGCCGGAAATCACGGTGCGGCCCGCCCGCCCGCGGGAAATCCTCGTCACGCTGGACGGGGTGACGAGGACGCTCACGCCGGATCGGTTGGTCATCGCGGATACGGCCGGCGCGATCGCCGTGGCAGGGGTCATGGGAGGCGCCGAGACCGAAGTCACGGACGGCACCACGGCGATCCTGCTCGAATCGGCCAACTTCCATTTTGTCTCCATCCGCAAGACCATGCAAGCCTTGAAGCTGCCCAGCGAGGCCAGCGCCCGCTTTGGGCGGGGCGTCCCGCCCGCGATCGCGGAGCCCGCAGCGATGCGCGCCACGGAGTTGATCCGCACACTGGCGGGCGGGACAGTCGCCGCCGGGATCGCGGACTGCTATCCGGCTCCGCAGGTGCCCGTGGTGGTGAGCCTGAGCACGGGAGATGCCAAGCGCATTCTGGGCATGGATCTGGTGCGGGAGGAGATGGCGCGGATCCTGACGGCGCTGGAGTTCACCTGCGAGCCGGAGGGGGAGACGGTCCTGCGCGTCACCGCTCCGGTGAGTCGCCTGGATATCGGGATCGGCGTGATGGGGGTCCACGACCTCCTGGAGGAGGTCGCGCGGATCTTCGGCTACGACCGGATCCCGGTCACCGATCTGGCGGACACGCTTCCCCCACAGCGCAACAACACGGCGGTGGAGCAGGAGGATCGAGTGCGAGACCTCCTGACGGTGACGGGCCTGCAGGAGATCGTGACCTACCGCCTGACCACGCCCGAGCGGGAGGCCATGCTGGCCCCGGGAGCCGCTGTGGGGGGGGAGCCGTGCGTTCGCCTCGCCAACCCAGTCAGCGCCGATCGCACGGCCATGCGCCAGACTCTGGCCGCCGGCATCTTGGAAGCCATGGCGCAGAACGCCCGGAATCGAGACCGACTGTGTTTCTTTGAGCTGGGGCCGGTATTCCTGCCCGTGAGCGGAGAGACGCTCCCCGCCGAGCCGCGGCGGCTGGGCATCGGGATGGCCGGCCCGGTCACGCCGGCCTCCTGGCGGGAGCAAGAACCGGCCCGCACCGACTTCTTCACCCTCAAAGGGGTGGTGGAGGCGCTCCTCTCCGGCCTCCACCTCGGCGAGGTCACGTTCGATCCGGTGTCCCACCCGCTCTTCGCCCCTGGCCGGTCCGCGCGGGTGGCCGTGCTCGGAGCCGCGGTCGGCGTCTTGGGGGAGATCCATCCGCAAGTGCGGGCCGCCTTCGATCTGGCCGTCAGCCCCGTCTGCCTGGCGGAGCTGGATCTGGATCGGCTGCTCGCGCACGTGGCGTCGAGTTATCCGGTGCACCCCGTTCCTCGGTTCCCGCCGGTGCTGGAGGATGTGGCCCTGGTGGTCGAGGAGGCGGTCCCGGCGGCCGCGCTTTCCGCGGCGATCCGGGCTGCCGGCGGGCCGCTCCTCGCGGATGTCCGACTCTTCGACGTCTACCGGGGCGAGCAGCTTGCCTCCGGCAAGAAGAGTCTGGCCTTCTCGTTGTCCTTCCAGGCCGCGGACCGGACGCTCACCGATGTCGAGGTGGAGGCCGAAAAGCGGCGCATCCTCGAGGCGGTCTCCCGGGAGCTGGGAGCGCTCCTGCGCGGGTGACGTCGCATTCCGTCCTTCAACTCTCGGGTCGTCCGCCGCGAGCTCGCCCGCCCGTCCCAGATACCGGGAGCGCCATCGGTCTCCTCCGGCGAGCATCGAGCCGAGAGCAGGCAGCCCGGAAATCCCCCTTTACAAAGACCTGGGGCTTTGCTAGGGTTTCCCCGAACCGAATGGAGTCGATCCCATGGACGTAGTGCTGGAGCGATTGCAGGAGCTGGACGCGAAGGTCCGAGAGACGTTGGCAGAGTTGACGCAGTCCCGCGGCGAACGGGAGACGCTCCTGGCAAAGGTTGCGACCCTCCAGAACGAGCTCCGCTCCCGAGAGCAAGAGGTGGCGGCGCTCCGTGCGGAGCGCGAGCGGGAGACGGTCGAGGTGACCCGCCTGCGTGCGGAGCGGGAAGAAGTGCGCGCGAAGGTGGAAGGGATGCTGACGGAGATCGCACGCCTGGAGGCGGCGGTCCAGGGCGCGGGCACCTAAGCCGTTGTCAAAGAATAACTTGACCGGAGAAATTCCGGAAACGGCATAAGGAGCCGTAACGAAATTCCAATGAATGGACAAGTTATTTCGTAACGGCTCCTAAGGAGCGAGGGATGGCGACCGGCGACCAGCGGACAGAGGTAGAGATCTTCGGCGAGCGGTACGCCCTGCGGTCCGAGGATGCGGTGGAACACCTCCACCGCGTCGCGGATTACGTGGATACCAAATTTCGCGAAGTCTCCCGGTCCAGTCCAGGCCTCGTTCCTTCCAGGGTCGCGGTTCTGGTGTCGGTCAACATTGCTGACGAACTGTTCAAACAAAGCGAAGAGCTTCGCCGGCGCGAGGAGGAGATGGTCGCCCGGATCGACGGGATCGTTCGATTATTGCAGCGGGAGGATGTCACCGGATAGACAAACAGGAAGAGTCCGGCGACCGGCTGCGGTACGAACCGGCAAGGCAGAAAATGGGCTTGCAGCGAGGAATGGCGTGTGCTAGCGTCCCAGCGAGCTATTTGGAAATTTGAGAACCCCTACCGTGCGCGTGATGCGGTAACTTTTTTTGAGCCTCAACCCTCAGAACGGGGGTCCCTCCGAGAACGCGGTGTGCAGGCCCATCCGCTGTGGTGGAAGGGAAGCCTAAAGCGTTTGCGGGATCCCCACCTGGAATACCAGGTTCAAACAGGGCCCGACACACGGCACAATGGTAGGGGTTCACTTTTTCCCCAGGGCGCTGACTGTCCATCCACTTCGTCTGCGTTGATTCCGATCTAGCTCGCCCGTCCTGCCGCTCCCGGTTCTTGGCTGGCACCTCCGTGGCTTCTGCAGCCACGGGTGCGAGCAACATGCCGTTCTCCTCTCACCAGTGTGTGCGTCCGGATCGTTCGCGCGGGCGGCGGTCGGCCGCGGATTCGGAGGGGGTCGACGAGCCTTGGGTCTCGTGTCGCCCCGGCACCGGGCGGCCGTGGCGCGGCGAAGGTGTGGGAACGGGTCGGTCCGCGTCGGCGGAGGCGACCCTGTGAAGCGACATCGTGGTGGGAGGAAATCCCGTGGAAATCTGGGTGACCATCGTGGTGGCGTTGGGGATGGTCGTGGTCGGGCTGGTCGCCGGCCGGGCTCTCGAACGCCAGCGGAAGAATCGGCTGAAGCAGGATGCGGAGGAAGAGGCGAAGCGGATCATCCGGGATACTGAGCGCGAGGTCGAGTCGCGGCGCAAAGAGGCCGATCTCGAGATCAAAGACAAGGCGCTCCGGGCCCGGACGGAATTCGAGCAGGAGTTCCATACTCGGCGGGAGGAGACCCAGAGCTTCGAGAAGCGGCTGAATCAGCGCGAGGAGATCCTGGATCGGAAGCTGGAGTTGATGGATCGCCGCGAGCGCGAGATGACCACCCGGGAGCAGGAGCTGCACACCAGGGATCAGGCCGTCGGCAAGCAGGAAGCCCACTGGCAGCAACTGGTGGGCGAGGCCGGGCGAAAGTTGGAGCAACTGGCGGGCCTCACGGCCGAGGAGGCCAAGGATCAGCTCCTACGGGCGCTGGAGGAGGAGGCGAAACTCCACGCCGCCGCGCACATCAAGCGCATCGAAGATACGGCCACCGAGACAGGGGAGGATCGCGCGAAGCAGATCATCGGGCGGGCGATCTGCCGAATTGCCTCCGAGTACGTGGCCGAGGCGGCCGTCTCGGTGGTGGATCTCCCCAGCGACGACATGAAGGGCCGTATCATCGGGCGGGAGGGCCGGAACATCCGCGCCTTGGAGAAGGCGACGGGGATCGACATCATCGTGGACGACACCCCCGAGACCATCATCCTCTCCGGGTTCGACTCGATCCGGCGGGAGGTCGCCCGGGTGGCCATCCAGCGTCTGATCCAGGACGGGCGGATCCATCCGGCCCGGATCGAGGAGACGGTAGAGAAGGTCGCGAAGGAGGTCGAGAAGGACATCCGGGAGGCGGGGGAGCAGGCCTGCTTTGAGCTGGGGA
>JAPLLC010000014.1 GCA_026387775.1 Candidatus Methylomirabilota bacterium
CGCCGCCCGCTTCGAGGTCTCTCCCACCGGCCCGATCGTGGGGTATACCATGTCGGTCCCGCGCGGGGAGCCTGCGGCGCTCGAACACCGGATCATCGAGGAGGTCGGACTGTCGCCGAGCGACCTGCCCCGCACCGGGCCTCTCACCTGCGTGGGGGGTCGCCGCCCTCTGCGCTTCCGCCCCGAAGGCATCTGCTGTGAGCCGGGCTCGGACGGGGCCCGTCCCTTTCTCGTGCTGCGATTCACGCTGCCGCCGGGATGCTACGCGACTTCGCTCTTGCGCGAGATCGGCAAGGATCAGTTATCGGAAGGCCAGATCGTCCCGGATGAAGAGGAGGCCTGAGCCCAATGCCGTGGCTGCTCCCCCTCACCCTGGTCCTCTGCTCCGCGGGCCTCCACGCCAGTTGGAATCTGATCGTCAAGGGGGAGGACGACAAGCTCTTCTCGGGCTGGCTCACGGTCCTGACCCCCTCGATTCTCCTCTCCCCGGTGCTGCTCGTCACGGGGCTTCCCCCGTCGGAGGCGTGGCCGATCCTCCTGGGGAGCGCCGTCATCCACACCGGCTACATGATCGCCCTCACCCAAGCCTACGTCCACGGCGACCTCTCCGTCGTCTACCCGGTGGCCCGCGGTCTGGCCCCGATCCTGGTCGCCGTGGGCGCCCCGTTCCTCCTGGGCGAGCGTCTCTCCTTGACGGCAATCCTGGGCATCATCTTGGTGGGTGGCGGCATCGCCTGGCTGGGCATCTCGGCCCGGCGATCCTCCGCCAGCTTCGCTGGGCTCGCCTGGGCCGTCGCCACGGCGGTCTTCATCGCCTCCTATTCCATCGTGGACAAGGTGGGCGTCTCGCGGACCAATCCCGTCACCTACATCATCGTCCTGATGGGGGCCAACGCGGCTTTCATGGCTCCCGTCGTCCTCTGGCGTCGCGACGCTCGCCTCATGGTAGCCACGTGGAAGCGACGTTGGCGGTCCGCAGTTCTCGGTGGGCTGCTCAGCGTTGCCGCGTACCTTCTCGTCCTGATCGCCATGCGTCTGACCCAGGTGAGCTACATCGCCGCGCTGCGGGAGAGCTCCGTCGTCCTGGCGGCGCTCCTGGGATGGCGAGTGCTGCGGGAGCCTTACGGAGGGCGGCGCATCCTCGCCTCCGCCGTTGTCGCTCTCGGCCTGATCCTCCTGGTCCTCGCCATGCGGGGGTAGCGCCGGGGTAAAGAGGACTTTTCGCTTGACGCAATCGGGGGAAAGATAGAGGTTTGCGGGAACACTGCCCCTGTCAGGAGCCCATGGCATGCGACCAACCGAGGCCGATACCTGCCGGAAGTACGTCCTGCCAAAGCTCTACGCCGCCAATTGGAGCGACGACCAGATCAGCGAGCAGAAGACCTTCACCGACGGCCGGATCGTCGTGGCTGGGGCCAAGGTGCGCCGGCGACCGCAGAAGCGGGCCGACTATCTCTTGCGCTACACCCGGGACTTCATGCTGGCGGTGGTCGAGGCCAAAGCCTCGTACAAGAAACCCGGAGACGGTCTTCAACAAGCCAAGGAGTACGCGCAGATCCTCGGCCTCAAATTCGCCTACGCCACGAATGGCCACGGCATCGTCGAGCATGACTTCCTCACCGGCAAGGACACGGACCTGGATGCCTTCCCCACACCCCTGGCCCTCTGGCAGAGACTCCAGGAGGGCGAGGGCATCGAGACCAAAGAGGTCGCCGACCGGCTTCTCACCCCCTATCATCATCTCTCGGGCAAGATTCCGCGCTACTACCAGGAGATCGCCATCAATCGGACCGTCCAGGCGGTGCTCCAGGGAAAGCCTCGCATCCTCCTGACGATGGCGACCGGCACCGGCAAGACCCTGGTGGCCTTCCAGATCTGCTGGAAACTCTGGAGCAGCCGCTGGAATCGAACGGGAGAGTATCGCCGTCCCAAGATTCTCTACCTGGCGGATCGGAACATCCTGGTGGACGATCCGAAGGACAAAGACTTCCCACCCTTTGGCGACGCCCGCTGGAAGATAGAGGGCGAGGCGGTCAAGGGGCGCGAGATGTACTTTGCCATCTATCAGGCCATCGCCAAGGATGAGCGGCGGCCCGGCCTCTACCGCGAGTACGCGCCCGACTTCTTCGACCTCATCATCGTGGACGAGTGCCACCGGGGCAGCGCCGCCGACGAGAGCAACTGGCGCGAGATCCTGGAATACTTCCAGCCGGCCTACCAGGTCGGGATGACCGCCACGCCGCTGCGTGAGGACAACAGAGACACCTACCGGTATTTCGGGAACCCCCTCTACACCTACAGCCTGCGGCAAGGGATCGAGGACGGCTTTCTCGCCCCCTATCGCGTCCATCGGATCGTCACCACCGCGGACGCCGCCGGCTGGCGGCCCAGCAAGGGGGAACTGGATCGCTACGGCCGCGAGATTCCGGACGGTCTCTACGGGACTCAGGACTTCGAACGCGTCGTTGCCCTCAAGGCCCGGACCCAGGCCATTGCCCGGCATCTGAGCAACTATCTACGGAAGACGGATCGGCTCGCCAAGACGATCGTCTTCTGCGTGGACCAGGAACACGCCGAGGAGATGCGGAAAGCGCTGAACAACGAGAATGTCGATCTGGTGAAGGAGCACCCGGACTACGTCTGCCGGGTCGTCTCGGACGAGGGCCAGGTCGGGCGGGGGCACTTGAGCAACTTTCAGGAACTCGAAAAGACTTCTCCCGTCATCCTCACCACGTCCCAGATGCTCACCACCGGCGTGGACATGCCAACCTGCAAGAACGTGGTTCTGGCCCGCGTCATCAACTCCATGACCGACTTCAAGCAGATCATCGGTCGGGGAACCCGCGTCCGCGACGATTACGGGAAGCTCTACTTCTCGATCCTGGATTACACCGGCAGCGCCACGCGCCTCTTCGCCGACCCCGACTTCGACGGAGAGCCGACCCGCATCACCGAAGAGGAAATGAACGAGGAGGGCGAGACGGTGGCAGGGACCTACGAGATCGTCGCGGATGAGCCCTCCAAGGTCGAGATCGAGCTAGAGTACGAGACCACGAGCCCCGACAAGGAAGCCGCGGGTCTCCGGCCGCGCAAGTATTACGCCGACGGCGGCGCGGTGGAGATCGCCGCCCATCTCGTCTATGAGCTGGACCCCGACGGCAAGCAGCTTCGTGTGGTGAAATTCACGGACTACACGGCGGAGAAGGTGCGGAGCCTTTACACCTCCGCGGCCGACCTCCGTGCGCGCTGGCGCGACGCCCCGCAGCGCGCCGCGATCATCGACGCGCTGGAAGAGCGCGGCATCTCCTTCGAGGAGCTGGTGGAAGCGACCGGCCAGCCCGACGCCGACCCGTTCGACCTGCTTTGCCACATCGCGTTCAACGCCCCGCTCAGGAGCCGCAGGGAGCGGGCCGAGCGACTCCGGAAGGAGCGGAAGGACTTCTTCGAGAAGTACGAGACCGAAGCCCGGGAGATTCTGGATCAGATTCTGGAGAAGTACACCGAACACGGGATGGCACAATTCAAGATCCCCGAAATCCTCAAGGTGCCGCCCATCTCGGACCACGGCAACGTCATCGAGATCTCCAGGAAGTTCGGCGGCCCCGAGCGCTTGCGCGAGGCGCTCGCCGACATGCAGACCCTGCTCTACGCCGCGTGACCGTATCGAGCCGCGAGCCAAGAGCCGCTATGAAGCGGAGACGGCCGGAGACAACCCGAGAGGACAACTGAATGGCGCGAAAGCAGAAGAGTGAAGTGCCGCAGACGACGGCGCAGCGGTTGGGCTCGCTGATCAAGTCCGCCCGCGACATCATGCGGAAGGACAAGGGGTTGAACGGTGACCTGGACCGTCTGCCCATGCTCACCTGGATCATGTTTCTCAAGTTCCTCGACGATGCGGAGCTTCAGCGCGAGACCGAGGCCAAACTGGAGGGGAAGCGATTTCGCCACGCCATCGAGCCGCCCTATCGCTGGCGCGACTGGGCCGCGAAAGAGGACGGCATCACCGGGGATGAACTCACCGCGTTCATCAACAACGACGAGGCCGTGCGGCCCGGCGGCAAACGGGGGCCGGGACTGTTTGCCTATCTGCGCTCTCTTCAGGGGGCGAACGGCGGGGATCGGCGCGACGTGATCGCCACCGTGTTCAAGGGCACGGTGAACCGGGTGCAATCCGGCTACCTCTTGCGGGACGTTCTCAACCGGATCAACACCATTCACTTCACCTCGTCCGACGAGATCCACACGCTGGGCCATCTCTACGAGTCGCTGCTCAAAGAGATGCGGGACGCCGCCGGCGACTCCGGCGAGTTCTACACGCCGCGCGCCCTGGTCCGCTTCATCGTGACGGTGGTGAATCCGCAACTGAACGAGGAAGTCCTGGATCCGGCCGGCGGAACCGGCGGCTTTCTCGTCGAGGCCTTCGAGCACCTGAAGCAGCAATGCAGAAAGGCCGAGGACCATGCACAACTCCAGCGCGGGAGCATCTTCGGCATCGAGGCCAAGTCCCTCCCGTATTTGCTCTGTCAGATGAATCTGCTGCTTCACGGACTCGACTACCCGCAGATTGATCCACAAAACGCCCTGCGCTTTCCCCTCCGCGAGATCGGCGACAAGGACCGCGTCGACGTGATCATGACCAACCCACCCTTCGGCGGCGAGGAAGAGCGCGGCATCCTGGGCAACTTCCCCGAGGATAAACAGACCAGCGAGACGGCCCTGCTGTTCCTGCAGCTCATCATGCGAAAGCTTCGCCGGCCCATCGGCGGCAAGCGCGGGGGACGCTGCGGCATGGTTGTGCCCAACGGCACCCTCTTCGGCGATGGTGTCTGCGCCCGGATCAAAGAGGAACTGCTCAAGGACTTCAACCTTCACACCATTGTCCGTCTGCCGAACGGCGTCTTCGCACCCTACACCAGCATCCCGACGAACCTCCTGTTCTTCGACCGCTCCGGCCCGACGAAGGAAGTCTGGTACTATGAGCAGCCGTTGCCGGAAAACCGGAAGAACTACACCAAGACCCAGCCTCTTCAATTCGAAGAGTTCGCCCCGTGCATCGCCTGGTGGAAGAAGCGCGAAGAGAACGACCGCGCCTGGAAGGTCGGTGCCGACGAGTTGCTTGCGAGCGGCTGCAACCTGGACCGGAAGAACCCGCGCGCCAAAGAGGACATCGCGCACCTTCCGCCCCAGCAGCTTGTTGCCGGTATCCTCCAGAAGGAACAGCGGATCGCGGAGATCATGGCGGAGATCAAGAAGCTCCTGGAAAAGAAGCCATGAAAAGTAGCCTCAATCCTCGACGTGTTGCCGAGCTGGCTACCGCATACGGATCGGGCCACGACAACCTCCTCCTCAACAAGCGAGACCGATGAACACTCCGTGGGCGTCAGTAAGGTTGGGTGATGTGCTGCAACAGCGCAAGGAGTTCATCACCATTGACGACCTTGCGATCTACAAACGTCCGCGGGTGCAACTTCACGCACGCGGCATCACCCTTCGCGATGAAATCCCGGGCGCACTCATTAAGACCAAGGCCCAACAAGTCTGTCAGGGTGGCGAGTTCCTCGTTGCCGAGATCGACGCCAAAGTGGGTGGCTTCGGCATAGTGCCCGAGCTGCTCAATGGAGCCATCGTCAGCAGCCATTACTTCCTGTTTCCTGTCGACGATACGAAACTCGACCGCCGTTTCCTCGATTACTTCGCCCGCACACCAGGATTCCGCGACCAAATTGAGGCACAAGGCTCGACGAACTATGCCGCCATCCGGCCGGCCGACGTTCTCCGCTATGAGATCCCCCTGCCACCCTTGCCCGAGCAGCGGCGGATCGTGGCTCGGATTGAGGAGTTGGCCGCCAAGATCGAAGAGGCCCGCAATCTCCGTAGAACGACTGTGATTGAGGCAAATGAGTTATTCGCCTCAGCGATTACTGCGGCTTGCGACGATAAGATGATATGGGGCACAGTTCGCGAGGCAGTACTGAAGCGCAAGGGGTCCGTCCGCAGCGGACCTTTTGGAAGCCAGCTGCTGCACGAGGAATTCGTAGAAACTGGGGTCGCTGCAATCGGGACACGTGACGTCCAGACCAACAGATTTGAGCTGAAGAGCGGCTGGCATGTCACCCCAGAGAAGTTCAAGCAGTTGCAGCACTACCAAGTGTTTTCTGGCGACGTACTCTGTACCATTGTTGGGGCATCGATCGGAAGATTCTGCGTTGTTCCAGAGGACCCTCCGGTAGCGTTTACGACAAAGCACGTACAGGCGTTAACTCTGGACCGAGACAATGCCAAACCATGCTTCGTTTCTTATATGCTCAATTACCATCGGCGGTGTCGCGAGAGCCTGTTTTCTCAGGTGGAGGGGTCTGCGCAGCCAAGCCTGAACGCTGAGAAGATCCTTGCAACGCACCTCCCGCTTCCTCCGCTCTCTGAGCAGCGCCGGGTCGTGGTGGAACTGGATGCGCTGCAGACGAAGACGGACGAACTGAAGCGCCTCCAGGCCGAGACCGCCGCCGAACTCGACGCCCTGCTGCCCTCCATCCTCGACAAGGCGTTCAAGGGAGCGCTATGAATAAGCGGCAAAGGATCGTGATCATCGCAGGGCCGAACGGCGCCGGTAAGACCACTTTCGCCCGCGAGTTTCTGCCGCGTGAGGCCGAATGCCCGGATTTTATCAATGTGGACTTGATCGCGGCGGGTCTTTCGCCGTTCGATCCGCAACGGGCGGTCCTGCGAGCCGGCCGCCTGATGCTTCTGGAGATCGCGCGACGAGTCCGAGCCGGCGAGAGTTTTGCCTTTGAAACGACGCTCTCCGGCAGGAGTTACGCTCGATTAATTCCGCAATGGCAGTCGGTGGGGTATCATGTAACACTGATGTATCTGAGCTTGCCAACTGTTGAATTGGCCATCGCACGTGTTACGGCTCGTGTAGCTCAGGGCGGTCATGACGTAGCGGAGACAGTCATCCGCCGACGGTTTGATGCCGGTATGCGCAACTACGAGAATGTCTATCGGCGGTTGGTGGATAGCTGGGCTCTGTATGATTATTCCGAACCCACACCGAGGCTCATTGCGTCTGGAGATAACGCATGATACGGAAGGATCACCAGTCGAAGAACCCATACATCCTCGCTGCGGGCGCGGCCATGCGGCGGGCAGCCCGTCGTGCTCGCGAGATCGGCCGTAAGACGGGTACGCCGGTGTACGTTCTCAGGAACGGCCGCATCGTTGACCTGACAGCAGAATGGAAACGCCAGACACGCTCGCGTTGAAGACCGCGTGGTGCCGCACAGAACACGTCCACTGCCAAGAGGGATGCACCGAATCGTCAGCACGATGCGGCTTCCGACATTGTCCCCACACCCTTCCCGCGCGAGCCAGATGGAAGATCGAAGCACCGTAAATAATGCGGATGAGTCTGCGGGAGTTGAGAAATCCCCTTGACGCACTACTATGAAGGGAACACTCTCTTTGCGGGAGAGCTGCCCATGCCACGGTATCAGCGGAAGGCGCAAGTCCTATTCACCGAAGATCAATACGCCCGGCTGGGGGAAATCGCCAAGCGGAAAGGGAAGAAGCTTGGTACCCTGTTGCGGGACGCCGCGGTACAGATGCACCTCCGTCAGGCCCGCGCCCGGGAGAAGGCCCAGGTAGTCCGGGAACTCCTCGCGCTGGGGGCCGTTCCGGCGCCGGATGACTACGAGGAGTGGGAGCGGCACTACCTCCAGACCAAGACCGCATCACATGACTGAGCGCACGCCTGTCCTCTTCTTGGACGCCAACATTCTGCTGAAGCGGGGGCCCACCATCCAGGTCCGCGACGCCATCCACGCCGCCACCATGCTCCACGCCGGACTCCCACGTATCCTCTCGACCGACCGCCACTTCGACGCCATCAAAGGAATTCGCCGTGTAGATCCCATCATATTCCCGCGGGCGGTGTCGGCTTCCAGCCGGTAGTAAGCGCAGAACGGGCTGTGCCCGCCTGAAGCGCCTCCAGGCCGAGACCGCCGCCGAACCCGACGCACTGCTGCCTTCCGTGCTCGACAAGGCGTTCAAGGGCGAGCTCTGACCAGGTAAAGACTTCAGCGGTAACCACGGCAGACAGGCGAAACGCATACGGGCGGCGTGTCTCCCCGTGAACGCTCACGTTCACCGAATTGGCTTGACAATGCTGACGACGCGATGTCTAGTTCTTCCAGATTAGACCTCCGTCTGGGCTTCGGCCTAGGCGTATTAGACCTCCGGGCTCTTCGGGGCCCGCATCAGATCTCCGGGGAGCAGAAATGCTTCCCGGAGATCTATTTGGAGGTCTAATGCGGATGGTCGATCAGCGGAGGGAAGAGCCCCGGAGAAGGTATCTGAGCGGGAGCAACGAATGAAGCGTGTCTACACACCTCGCCAGGGACAGTATCTGGCGTTCATCTATCACTATACCAAGGTCAACGGGCGGCCGCCGGCGCAGGCGGACATGCAGGAGTATTTTCGGGTCTCGCCTCCCACCGTTCATCAGATGATCTTGAATCTGGAGAAGCGGGGACTGCTCGCGCGGGTGCCCGGCGAGCCGCGCTCGCTGCGGGTCCTGCTGCCGCTGGAGCAGTTGCCGGAATTGGTGTCCCCTGCGTCATCGCGAGAGGAACAATGCGCAGACGAAGACACGCAAGATCGTCCGAGTCAGGGCAATCGGAAGCGTCCAGCCGCGGTGCACGACACCAGCGCCGCCCTAGCTCGGCTGAAGGGAGAAGAAGCGGTCACGCTGCTGCGCACTCTCTTGAGGAAACATCCTGAGCTGGCGGGAGAAGTCGAGGCTCTGGCCGGATCGGTGATCGGCGATGTGTCCATAGAGGACATCGCGCAAGAGGTCGAGGACGCGGTCCGATGGTTGGATCTCGATGACCTGAATTCCCGCGCCGGTCGTCATGCCGATGGGTACATCGAACCCGGCGAAGCCGCCTGGGAACTCGTCGAAGAGGCGGTGATGCCTTTCATCGAGGACATAACGCGACGGGTAGAGGGAGGGCAGCGCGAGGCCGCCATCGCTACCTGCGCGGGAGTGGTGCGCGGGCTCCGTCGTCTTCACGACACTGAGGGCGGCGAGGTGCTGAAATGGACACCAGATTCCCCGGGTGAGATGGTCGGTCTGGCGGTGGGCGCCTTGCGAAAGGCTCTGCGCGGGGCCGAAGGGCTGCAAAGCCTCGCAGCACTCACTCGTGACCTACCGAACCTTCTCCGCGAGGCCGCGCCGGAATGGGCCGACATGCTGGAGCGGTCCTGGGGCCTCCCGGATTGAGCCCGAACATTGCTATTGAACCGCAAAGCACGCAAAGGGCGCGAAGAAAGACCCACTGACTCCAGAGGGGTCCCGAATCATCCGGTCTGAGCGGGCCGTACCAGGCTCGCTTTGCGGTCTTTGCGAGCTTGGCGGTGAAATGTTTCGGCTAAATCTGCAGATGCGAGGAGACTGGCCCCTTCCGGTCCGGACCGGACCGACGGATTACTCTCAGGAGCAGCCGATCTTCACGGCGTCCTTCAGATCTCGCTCCATGGCCACGGCCGAGGCGCAGCAGGCGCCGTCGAACTGGCGTGTTTGACGGATCGCCGCCGGGACTTCTCCACGATCCAGCCGGCGGAAGCCCCAGGCCTCGGCCAGCGGGGCGATGGTCGTGGTGAGAAGATATGCCCGCTCGACCCCCTGTCCGATCGCCCGGACTACTAGCGCGTCGTAGAGGCGACGGCCCAGGCCCGCCCCGCGGTAGGCCACCTCGACCGCCAGCGATCGGAAGAGCGCATCCGGGCCTTTGACCTCCATCCCGACACACCCAACCAACCTTCCGTCGTGCCGGGCGACCAGAAAGCTCCCCAGGTGGTCCTCCACATCGGTCGGTAGCTCCGAGTCCATAAGCAGGGACTGGACGCCGGCGAGATCCCCCCTCGCGGCCGGCTCGATGATGACGTCCGATAAGACCGAGGCGGGATGCGGCTTGACCCCCTCGAACCGGGCGCTCCAGATCTTGCCAGCCGCAGCTTCGGCGAGCGCCGAGGCGTCAAGCCCAGCTTCCGCGGAGATCCCGCAGCAGGAGCTGCCAAACAGCCCCTTGAGCTGGCTGGCTTCGTACACGATCCTGGATGTGACACACGATCCTGGATGTGACGCGCAGGTCTCGCAGGCCCGCCTCCTTCAGTCCCTTCACGTAATCCGCCTCGCTGATCGCGCCGGCGAGACAGCCGGTCCAGGCGTCGCGGCTTTGCCGGATAGCCTCGGGGAGATCCTCCGCCACGATGTCCGAGATGGAGATCCGGCCGCCCGGCTTCAGCACCCTGGCAACTTCCTGAAACACCGCCGGCTTGTCCGGGCTGAGATTGATCACGCAGTTGGAGATCAGCCAGTCCACCGTCCCGTCCTCGACCGGCATCTTCTCCGCCTCGCCCGGCCGGAACTCCACGTTCGTCGCCCCTGCCTCTCGGGCGTTCCGGCGGGCCCGCTCGATCATCTCCGGGGTCATGTCCAGTCCGATGACCTTGCCGGTCGGCCCGACCCTTTCGGCGGCGATCAGACAGTCGATGCCCGCACCCGAGCCGATGTCCAGAACGGTCTGACCGGCGCGGACGCCGGCAAAGGCCAGCGGATTCCCGCAGCCAAAGGAGTTCTGCACGGCGTCGGCGGGCAGCCTCTTCAGCTCTTCATCACCATACCCGGCGACTGCGGCAAACTTTCCCTTCATGGGATCGGACGGCGCAGCGCGGCAGCACGACCCCCCGATCTGCATCGGCTGCGACGGCGCCGGGCCACAGCACGAACCGGGCGATTTTCCGATCGCCCCCGCATACCGCTTCCGGACCGACTCCTTGATCTCCTGCTCGCTGAAGGCGGGATCAGTCATGACAGCATCCTTTCGGCTCCCCCGTGGGGGGCGAATCCAGCAACTCCTTGAGCGCGTCGCGCGCCTGCGCTCGCACCCGCCCACCGCTCACCACCAGAGCGACCGCCAGGACCTCGCGGACCGCCTCCATCGCAATCCCCTTCTCCTTGGCCACGCCAAGATAGTGCCGCATTCAGGGATAGCAACCGATCGCACCGGCGACGGCCATCGCAACGAGGACCTTATTCTTGCCATCCACCACCCCGTCCGCGAACACCGCCTGGTAGAACTCCGTGTACGGCTTCTCCAGTCCCTTCGGCAGCATGTTCCCTCCTTGACGACGGTCCGTCATATCCGCACTGGTTGTAGCATGCAACTATTATCAGACGAGAGGGCTATCCTTTGCAGCACGACTCCTGCCACCGTCTGGCGCCGCGCGCGAGTGCCTCCAGCAGCTTGAAGGCGCCGGCCCACTCGCCGCTGGGGATGTCCCGGAGGATCGCTTTCTGGGTCTCGACCAGGTCTCGATTGACGGCCGCCACGATGGCCTTCCCCTGGGGCGTGATGGAGATCCACACCGCCCGTCGATCCTCGGGGTCCTGCCGCCGCTTGACGTACCCGCGCCGCACCAACTGCGCGACGACGCGGGTCATCGTGCTCACGGACTTGAACATCCGCTTCGCCAGCCGCTGCATGGTGAGGTCTCCCTCCTCGGCCAGCACGTCCAGGATGTGCGACTGGCTGATGGAGATCCCGTAGCAGCAGATCTGGTTCCAGTCCCGAAACTGGTACCGGCGGATCAATTCCTTCGTCAACCGATGGAGCCTCTCGGCCCCGCTGTCGATGTCAGGTCCACTCATGTTGCTCCATTTCATTACTTGTACTGTACAAGTTATAGCACACTCAAACATCCGTCAAGCAGAATCTGCGGGGTGGTCGGTGACAGTGGGTGGGGTCGGTCAGTTCTCGTGTTCTTCGGAGGCAATCGGCCGAATTATCCGGCGGAGCGGGCCGGAGACCGCTCCACACTCTGCCCCACCACCCTGGCGATCATCGGGCGAAGGACGAAGAGCACGATCGCCGCCGCGACGAGGTTGCAGACCACCCCGAGCCAGAACACCGGGACCCAGGTGCCGCTGGCCTCCACCACCCGTGCCGCACCCCAGCCGGCGAAGATCGCCGCGACGCCTTTCGACGTGTAGTGAATCCCGTTGTTGGTGGCGGCGTAGGCACTCCCAAAGGTGTCCCCGATGGCCGCCGAGAAGAGGACGAAGGAGGCGCCCCAGGTGAAGGCGGTCAGACAGGAGAAGAGCGCGAACCCCCAGGGGGCCCGCACGAATTCCAGCAGCCCAAGGATGGCCATTCCTCCAAGGGTGAAGGCGATGGCCATGGTGGAGTACCGGCCGATCCGGTCGGACAGCCAGCCCCAAAAGGGCCGGGCGAGTGCGGCGACGATCAGGTTGGCCATCAGTGTGAACGACAGGGCGTCCACACCAGGCAGGATCGGCACCATGTCGATCCCGTGGGCCACGGCGATGGGCTTGAGCTGGGCGCTGATCATCAGCCCGCCGAATGTCACCAGGATCGCCACGAAGTACAGCAGGTGGAAGGTCCCGCTCCGGATCATCTGCCCGGGCGTGGCACTCCTCGCGGCCTGCTGGACCCGCCGCGGCTCCCCGCCGCGCCCGCGGTTCCCTTCCGGGGGCCTCCAGCCCGGATACGGCGCCATCATGGGCCACGCCACGACCAGGAGCACCACACCCAAGAGGAGTCCCCCGGCGATGAAGGCGGTCGGGTAGCCTGCGCCTTGAATCAGGCGGCGGATCGGCACCACGGTGAGCGCCGCGCCCGATCCGTATGCGCCGACCACCAATCCCGTCGCCAACCCGCGTCGATCCGGAAACCACTTGAGTGCCAGGCCCATGCAGGCGCCGTAGACACCGGCAACGCCCACCCCCCCGATGCTGCAGAAAAGGTACAGGCCCCACAACGAATCCACCAGACCGCAGCCCACCCAGCTCACACCGACGAGGAGGCCTCCCACGGCAACGACGACTCGGGCGCCGATCCGATCCATGACGTACCCGAGCACCGGCATGAGCCAACTCTGGGCCAGGATGAACAGCGTGAAGGCCACCTGGACGTTCGAGAGCTGGACGCCGAGCCCGCGCGTGAGCGGCCCGGTGAAGAGCGTCCAGGTGTACTGGGGGCTGGCGATCGCCGCCATGGCAATCACACAGGCCGTGAGTTGCCACGCGCGATCGTTTGCCCAACGCCCGACGCTCCCTCTCCAGTCCCGGATCATGTCGCTCCTCTCGTCCCTCACGAAAGATTCGCGGCGACCGGCCGGCGGACCCTGAAGGCCGAATGGCATGCCTCTTCGGCCAGGATACGCTACAAGCCCCGGTGCCACAATGCCGGAGGACGCCCTATCCCGGCAGGCTCCAAGTCTGGCCGATCTGGTGGAGGACGATCTTGTGGGCGGCGCCATTGACCGCCGCGGTGAGACGCTCGTACGGCTCGAACGGTCGCTCGTGGGACATGCGGAAGGTGCGCCAATGCATGGGGACCAGGTAGCGGGCATTCACTTCGTGGAACATATCCCATGCCTGCTCCGGGCTTGCATGGTTGGCGATGTACGGGTCGTAGCCGCCGATGGGGAGCATGACCACGTCCGGTCGGCGATCCTTCAGGGTAAGGGCCACCTGCTCGGTGTAGGCGGTGTCGCCGGCAAAGAGGACGCTGCGCTTGTGCTTGGTGAGGAGGAGCCCGTTATACCCCCGGTCGCGGTCCCACGGATATCGGCGCCCCCAGTGTTTCGCCGGGACCGCCTCGATTCGGACGCCGTCCACCTCTGCCGTCTGCCCCCAGTCCAGTTCGCGCAGGTTGGAGAAGCCGATGTCCTCCACGAACTCGCTGGTGTCCCGGGCCATGATAATCGGCACGTCGCGCCGCAACCGCTCGAGAGACGGAATGTCGTAGTGATCCATGTGGGCATGGGAGACCAAGACCAGGTCAACGGGGGGAAGGTCGTCCATCTGTAGCGCCGGGGGTACGAATCGCCGGAGCCCGATCTTGGCGAGGCCCAAGAGACTGACTCCGACCTTTTCACTGAAGACCGGATCGGTCAGGATGGTCGTGCCTTCGAGGTTGATCAGGAAGTTCGAATGTCCGATCCAGGTGAGCGTGATCCCGCCGTTCGACCACGTTCGCGGATTGAGGGGTTCCGAGGCCACGAACTTGACGGTATCCTTTGCCTCTAGGTCCCCCTCGTCCGGCTCTCGCGTGAGATTGCTCCACCAGATGCGCAGGGAGCGCATGGTTCGTCCGAACGCAGACATATCGTCGGATTGCGCCCAGGCCCGCCGGGGAAGGCAAGCGGCGAGAGCCGAGAGGGCGGCCAAGGCCAGCATCCGTCGTCGCAGCCGGTCGTGCCCCTGTGAAATGGAATGTCGATAGCGTATAAGACGTGCCATGGAATGTTCTAGACCTCCGGGGAAAGTATTGCCGAACAAGCCGACCCCATCAACAAAAAATGTTCCCTGGTTGACATGCCGGAGGGCCTTCGGTAGTCTCACCCGGATCAAGTCGGCTTTTTGAGGGAATCCAGATGACCTTCACGGGATACCGACGGCGCGACGGCAAGGTGGGCATCCGGAACCACGTCCTGATCCTCCCGACCAGCGTCTGCGCCACGCAGGTGGCGGCGGAGATCGCGCGAGGGGTCCGCGGCTGCGTGGCGGCCTGCCACGCCTACGGCTGCTGTCAGGTCGGGGCCGACGCCCGCCTCACCTTCCGCACCCTCCGGAACACCGCCGCCAATCCCAACGTGGGGGCC
>JAPLLC010000311.1 GCA_026387775.1 Candidatus Methylomirabilota bacterium
AGCCGAGGACGGCTTCTTCTACTTCTTTGACCGCCGCTACATCGACCGGGTCGCCTCGCGCGCCACCCTGCCGGGCGAGGGGCGCCTCCCGAAGCCGTAGCGTGTTTTTTGAGCGCATCGTGATTCCTGGCATCGACCCGGTAGAGGTATAAAAGGAGACATGATGAGGACGGCTATTCTCGGCACGATAGTCCTGTTGTTGGCACCCGCGCCAGACGCCGCGCAAACAGGCGCGAAATCTCCCAAACCCTCGAAATCTCCGGCTGATTACAGCGCCGCCATGGAAGATCTCGCCCAGTCCGCCAGCCCGGCGGTGGTCCAGATACTGGCACAGAGATTGGCGCCCATGGGGAAAGGAGAATCGCAACGCGCGGGGTTCGTCTCGGAGCAGGAAGCCACCGGTTCAGGCGTCATTGTGGACCCTGCCGGGCATATCGTCACCAACGCTCATGTAGTGCAGAACGCCCGCCGCATCGACGTCAAGATTCTTCACATTGACGAAAACGCTCAGGCGCCGCACGGACACCTGATGCCCGCGAAACTGATCGGACTGGATCGGCAGGTGGATATCGCCGTTGTCAAGATCGAGGGACAGAATCTCCCGGCGCTTTCCTTCCTGAACTCGGACCATCTAAGGCAGGGGCAGTTGGTGCTGGCTCTGGGCAGCCCGCTGGGATTGCAGAACTCCCTCACGCATGGCGTGGTCAGCGCGACTTTCCGGCAACTGAAGCCGGAGAGTCCCATGGTCTATATCCAGACCGACGCTCCGATCAATCCCGGCAACAGCGGCGGGCCATTGCTGGATGTCGAGGGGCGTATTGCCGGCATCAACACCATGATCTTCTCGGAATCGGGTGGCAACGAAGGGATCGGGTTCGCCATTCCCGCCAATCTTGCCAAGCACGTGTATCAGAAACTTCGCAAGGACGGGCGGGTACGGCGCGGCGCCATCGGAGTGATTCCCGAGACGATCACGTCAAGGCTGGGAGCGGCCCTGGGCCTGGACCGGGATTGGGGAGTCATCCTTTCGGACGTGGCGCCGCATGGTGCGGCGGAGGCCGCGGGACTGGAACCGGGAGACGTAGTGCTGTCCATCGACGGAAAGCCGATACGAGAGTCGCGGGACCTGGCTCTGGCGGTGTTCCAGCGGGTGCCCGGAGAAGAGTTGTAGATGGAGATCCAGCGCGGCAAGCAGCGGATGTCCAAGACAGTCGCCATTCTCGACCGGAAGAACGAGCCTAACCAACTGGAGGACCTCGCCAACGAGAGTGCCGCGCTGGTTCGCCAGTTGGGGATCCTGGCGGTGACCGTGGACGAGAGAGTGACTGCCATTCTGCCCGATCTCAGGCGTCTTTCGGGTGTCGCGGTGGTGGCGGTTCCGGCGGAATATGCCGGAGTGAATCCGGGTCTGGTGACGGGCGACGTGATCTACGCGCTGAACAACCAGCGCATCTCGTCGCTCGACGGGTTGCGGGACGCGCTGAAGGACAAGAAATCCGCCGATCCAATCGCGCTCCAGGTGGAACGGTTCGGGCAATTGATCTACGTCACGACGGCACTGGAATAAGTTAGGCTGTCCGCGGCCAAGGAGTTCACATCCGGCAGTTGTGGGTTCCTCACCTGCTAGGAACGTTCTTCCGGGTAATAGCCCTCGCGTCCCTGAACCACCAAATTCTTCTTCTGGGCCTCGACCCTGATCTTGCGGTAGCCGCTCTGCGCGTTCGCCTCCGGTGCGTAGCCGAGGCTGTACTGGCTGCGCAGTTCTTCCTCGATCTTGCCGTAGATCTTCTCCAGGGTTTCCTTCTTGCCCACCTCGAAGTAGGCGCCTCCGGTGCGGCTCGAGAGCATTTGCAGATTCTTCTTGCCCTCGGCGGGGTCGTGGCCGCCGGGACCACGCCCCCCCCCCCCCCCCCCCCCCGGGTTGCGCCAGAAGGCGCCGCCGCCCATGCCGGGGCCGCCCATGCCGGGAATCCGGCTCATGGTCCCCCACCCGCCACCTCGTCCGCCGAGGTTTTTGTCGTAGATACGTATGGTATAAATCAGCGTGTCGGCGCGCAGGGCGGCGGAGATGGCCATTTCTTCGCGACTGCCAATGTGGTCGCCGTCGCCGAGAATAAAGAGCGCCTTGCGGCCCTGCTGCTTCTTCATGATCTCGTCGGATGCCAGAAAGACGGCGTCGGAAAGAACCGTGGTGTACGGGCCGCGCCCGCCCGGTCGCCCCTGACCGCCGCGCCGTCCGGGACCTCCCCCGCTCCCCCGGCCCCCGCCTCCGCCTCCTCTCTCGAACCCATGGCGTTCGAGCAGATTCAACGCGGCGTCAAGCTTCCGCGGCGACGATGTCAGGTCCTGCAGCAACTCCACCTCGTTGCTGTACTGAATCAGGAAGGCTTTGTCCTTTTCCGGACGCAGCATCTTGTTCAGGAACGTCCGGCTGGCCCGGCGTTCCTCCTCCAGCATGTTCGATTCGCTGGGCGTGGTGTCGACAATCAATCCCATGGTCAGGGGTAGATCGCTTTCCCGGGAAAAATAGCGGATAGTCTGCGAACGGCCGTCCTCGCTAAGAGTGAAATCCTCCTTGGCCAGGTCTTTGACGATACTGCCGTTCTTGTCGCGAACGGTGACGAAGACGTTGACCACTTTCACGTCGGCGGAAAACGTAGGCTTCGCCGCGGGCGGTGGTGTTTGGGCGCGTATGACCCAGTCCCCCACGATGGCAGACGCCGCACTCAGCAGGACTCCTCTTCGGCTCACAATCCCTGGTAGACGCATGGCTACACTCTATATCTCGATGGTGTGAGATGTGCGGGCGGGCCCGCGGGTTCCGTCCAGGGATGCCGGCGCACGTGGTTTTTTCTGCTAACCAGTGCCGAGCGAG
>JAPLLC010000123.1 GCA_026387775.1 Candidatus Methylomirabilota bacterium
TCGCGGCTCACCGCTCGTCCTTCGCCAATGGACACGATTCTCACCTTCGACCTCGGAACCACGGGGTGCAAAGTCTGCCTCTGGGACGCCGAGGGAGTGCTGCTCTCTTCGGCTGATCATAGCTACCCCATCCACCACCCGAAGCCGGACTGGGCGGAGCAGGACCCGGAGGACTGGTGGGGCGCCGCAGTCGCGGCAGGTCGGCAGTGTCTCGCGGGTCAGGAGCCTTCCCGCATCGCCGCCATCGGCCTCTCTTCGCAGCGTGAGGGGGTCGTGCCCATCGGTCGGGATGGGAAGCCGCTCTCGCGCTGTATCATCTGGATGGATCGACGCTGCCGCGAGCAGTCCGTGCGGCTCGGAGAGGAGTTCGGCGTCTCGTTTCTCCACCACCACACCGGTGTCGCCCCGGACCCGAACTACACCGCCTGCAAGCTCCTCTGGATGCGCGAGAACCAGCCGGAGCTCCTGGACCGGACCGCGACGTTCCTCCAGCCTCGCGATTTCCTCTACCATCGCCTGACGGGTGCGCCGGCCACCGACTACACGCTGGCGTCCCGCACCATGATGATCGACATTCGCAGGGAAACGTGGTGGCGGGAGATGTTCGACCGCGTGGGGGCCCGTTTCGATCAGTTCCCGCCAATCTATCGGTCCACCGACGCTCCGCACCGGTCCGCCGTCGAGGCTACCGCTGCGCTCGGGATTCGGACGGGGATTCCCGTGGCCTTGGGCGGGGGTGATCGTTCATGTGAGGGGGTGGGGGCCGGCCTTTCGGGCGACCGCGCCTCGGACTCCACCGGAACGGCGACGCAGGTCTCCATGGTCGCAGATCGGTTGCCGGAGAACCTCGGCCGCGTCCCGTGCGGCATCCACGCGATCCCAGGTCGCTACCTCTTCGAGCTGGGGGCGAGCACCACGGCCTCCGCCATGCGCTGGCTACGAGAGCTCTTCGGATTGTCCCCTACGGAAGTGGAGGGTCTGGAGCGCGAGGCCGCGCAAAGCCCGCCGGGTGCGCGGAACCTCCTGATGCTTCCGTTCCTGATGGGCGCCCGCTCGACCCGCTGGAACCCCGATGCGCGGGGGCTCATCCTGGGCCTCAGCTTGGGCCACACCCGGGGCGACATCGCCCGCGCCCTGATGGAGGGGGCGGGCTACGAGGTTGCCACCTGTCTCGACGGCCTGCGCGAGATCGGAATCACACCCGGGGAGCTCGTGGTGATCGGCGGGGGCGCCCGCTCGGACCTCTGGGCTCAGATCAAGGCCGACATTCTCGGTTGCCCGGTGTATCGCCCTCGTTACACCGAAGCCGCATCGCTGGGTGCCGCCATCCTCGCCGCGACGGCAGTCGGACTCATCACGGATCCCGAGGCGACGGCTCGCAAGTGGAACCCACCCGTCGAGACCTTCACCCCGAACCCCGAGGCGACGCACATCTACCAAGACCGTCGCCGACTCTTCGACGACGTCTACACCGCTCTCGTCCCCCTCTTCCCCAGGCTGCTGGCATGACGTCATGCCTGCGGCCGGAGACCGCTCAAGCGCCCCGCCTCGCGCGCATGTTCCGCGAGGATGGCCAGCAACTCTTGGATCTTGGCCTGGAGTTGGCTGACCAGCGCCCGATCCCGCATCACCAGTCGCCGCCGCTCGATGGCACGGGCGACCGTCGCCAGCATCGCCTCGTTCTTGAATCCCTTCACGATGAAGTCAAACGCCCCCAGGCGGAGAGCGGCGATGGCGTTCTCGGATGATGGGCTGGCCGTGACGATGATCACGGGAGAGTCGGCGGCGAGTTCGCCGAGTTTTGCGAGCACCTCCAAGCCGGACATCTTGGGCATCATGATGTCCAGCAGGATGGCGTCAATGGGTTCCCGCCGGACGATTTCCAGGGCTTGCTGTCCGTTCTCGGCTTGGTGCGTGACGTAGCCGGCGTTTTGGAGGAGGTCGCCGAACAGTTGCCGGACGAGCGGCTCGTCGTCCACCACCAAGATGACCCCGTCCCCGGGACCCGAGGGTCCGGCAGGCTTCCTTTGCTGCCGGGCGTGGCCCGTCAGCTCCAGTTCGTACAGGTAGCTCAGGGCCCGATCCAGGTCGCGATTCAGGTGTCGCACCTTTAAGAGGGCCTCGACGCGGGAGAGTAGCTCCGCGTGCTGGACCGGTTTCGTCAGAAAGTCGTCCCCCCCCGCGGCGAAGGCGCGCTCTTTGTCGCCGATGTGGTCCAGGGCCGTCACGAAGAGGATCGGGGTCCCTCCGGTCTGGGGGTCCATCTTCACGCGGGCGCAGACTTCAAACCCGGAGAGGCCGGGCATCATCAGGTCAAGGATGATGAGATCGGGTCTCTTCTCGTGGGCCAGCGCCAGCGCCTCTTCGCCTCCGGCCGCCAGAAAGACCTCGTACCCCGCGTGCAAGAGCATGGCCTCCACCAGCTCCCGGTTCCGCTGTTCGTCGTCCACCACGAGGATTCGGATCGGCGCCTCCCCTGTTGACTCGGACATGCGTACTCCTCCTCATCGGCATCGGTGTCTGAGGGCGTCCCCACGGCGATGCTTCACAAGGTCATCGTCGTGATCTTAACCCACAAAGCTCGTTCCAGGTAGTCGAAATCCAGCGGCTTGGTGATGTAGTCGTAGGCGCCCATCCTCAACGCCTCGCGGCCCGTACTCTCCTCGCTGACCGCCGTGACCATGATGATGCCCACCTCCCGGTCGATCTCTCGGGCCCGCCTCAACACTTCCAGGCCGTCCATCACGGGCATGCGAACGTCCAGAAGCATCAGGTGGGGCCGCTCCTCCTTGAGTATGCGCAACGCCTCCTCGCCACCGGAGGCCCCGACCACGGCGTACCCTTTGGCCGTCAAGAACTCCTCGAGGAGCTCGACGGCTTGCGGCTCATCGTCCACGACCAGGACTTTTCGCATGACACCCTCCGGTCCCACACCGAGGAAGTCTCAACCGGCTTACACCGGCGCCCCCGGTCCGCCAAGCGGGAGGAGGACCGTGAACGTGCTGCCACACCCTTCGCCTTCGGACTGGGCCCAGATGCGGCCCCCGTGGAGTTCAACCAGTCTCTTCGTGATGGCGAGACCGAGGCCTGAGCCTTCGTGCCGCCCGGCGGCCACGGTCTCAAGCTGGACGAACGGCTGGAAGAGGCGCGGCAGGTCGGCGGCCTTGATCCCGGTCCCCGTGTCGACGACCCGGATTTCGAGCCACGGCCCTGGCTCGCTGTCCTCCGCGCGCTCGGCACCGCCGTCTGTCTCCGGCCCCTCTGCGCAGGCGGACACCTGGCGCGCCGTCAGGACGATCCGACCCTGCTCCGGGGTGAACTTCATCGCGTTGCTCAAGAGGTTTACCAGGATTTGCTTGAAGCGGATGGGATCGGCAGTCAGGGGAGGCAGGTTGGGGGGAATATCGGCCCGGAACTCCTGAGCTTTCTTGTTGGCGAGCTCTCGGTGGACTGTCAGGACCTCCTCCACGGCTTGGGCCACGGGCAGGGCCTCGGGGCTAAGGTCGATCATCCCAGCCTCGATCTTCCTGAAATCCAGGATGTCGCTGATGAGTTGGAGGAGATGCTTGCTGGACTTCTGGATGTACCCTAGGAATCGGGCCTGGCGGTCGGTGAGGGGATCGTACCCCTCCATCAACAGGAGATCCGAGAAGCCGATGATGTAGTGCAGGGGCTCCCGCAACTCATGGGACAGAGTGGTCAAGAACTCCGACTTGTGGCGAGAGAGCTCCCGCAGTTGCTCGTTTGCCGCCTCCAGCTCGCGTGTCCGCTCCTGAACGCGCGCCTCCAGCGCGGCGGCATGCTGGCGGATCGTCTCGGAGGGCCGGCTATCCCGGATGAGCAGCAGATAACCGACAACCTGCCCCTTCCCAAGGAGATTCGTCACGACAAGCTGGAGGGTTCGGTCGTGGCAGGAAGCGTCGAGCCGAAGTGACGCTCCGGTGCCCTGCGAGGCAAGGGCGTGCAGGGCTTGCCGCAGGGAATCTCCCGCCGGACCGTCCAGGAAGGTGGCCAACTCCACCCCGAGCAGTTCGCGTTCAGACCGCTGGAGGATATCGACCCCGGCGGGGTTTGCGTACAGACCTCGTCCGGCTCGATCGAGGAGCAGGACCCCCTCCCCCAGATTCCGAAGGGCGGCGGTCAAGTGGGCAGTCTCCGCCAGGAGCTCAAGGGCATTCTTGCGGGCAAGGGTCTCGTCAGGGCTCTGGACGCGCTCCCTGGGAGCGGCAGGCCACTCGCCCTGCTCGAAGGCGTAAAAGGCGTGCAGGAGGCTCACGACGGTCTCTCCGGCGGATCGCTTGGCGATGTAGGCCTCGGCCTCCAGCCCCTCCAATTCGCGGGCCGACTCGGGAGCCGTATCGATCAAGACAAAGATGGGGAGGGACCGAAACCGGGGGTCCGCCTTGAGGTAGCCGCACAGCCGCACACCGTCCAGTTTCGGCATGACCGGATGCAGGACGAGGTAGTCCGGGGATTCGTCCTGGATCTTCTGCCAGGCCTCCAGCCCGTCCGCCGCCCCCGAGACCTGATAGCCTGCGCTCTCCAGGCCCTCCTGCACGGCGACTCTCAGCAGGTGGTCATTGTCCGCGATGAGAACTCTATTCCGCATCTCCGAGTTGTCTCAGGGGCGGGGAAACGAACTCCCGGCCCCACGCGGGGCGAAACCCGGCTGCTTTCCAGGAGGTCAATGTCCGGTCAGAATCCCAAGTCCCGCTTCATGCCTGCCCCCCTGATCGCGGGGGCGGTTACTTCTTGAAGACGATCTGCAGGACCGCTTCGATATCCGCGAGCTTGACGGGCTTCGGAAGGAGCATCGCCGGCCCATAATCGAGGGCCGATAGGGTCTCGTCGTGATAGGGGTAGCCGGTGATGAGGACAACGATGGCCTCGGGTTCCCGCCGCTTGATGGCCTTGAGGACCAAGGCTCCTCCAACGTGGGGGAGGAGGATGTCGAGGAAAATGAGGTCGAACTTCTGCCGCCTCACGCTCTTGAGTGCCTCCCGCCCATCCCGGGCCAGGGCCACCTCGTAGCCCTTCGCCCGCAGCGCCGCCGCGAACGCCTCCCGGATAGAGGCCTCGTCGTCCACGACGAGGACACGCCGGGGCGCGGGCGCATCGAGGCTCACCGGGATCTGGTTGTCGGTCAGGAACTTCCGGAACTCGGCTTGGGCGATTCGGTAATGGCCACCGGGCACGCGGTAGGCTTTGAGCTTGCCGGCTCGGATCCAGAGCAGAACGGTCACCAGGGAAACGTGGAGGAGCCGGGCAACGTCACCGGTGCTGAACGGCTTCTCGTCAGACATAAGCTCCCCTCGCCACAAACTGCATTTGCAAGGTTAGCATATTAAGTGTTTTAAGCTTACTCCTCACTATCCATGCGTGTCAATTCCTCGCAAGAATCCGACTGATTAAGATATGATTCCTGGACTAGGCCCCTCTACTCACCAGAAAAGACGAGCCCCCTCAGAAGTGTTCCAAGGGGGCTGGGCTGCTCTGCTCCTAACGGCTTCGGTTGAATCGCCCAACAACAGCGATAGCCGTTCTATGTCTTGCTCAGTCCGGCGAGAGGGGTGGCTCGTCCATGAGCGCCACTTGCTCGCGCAGATCGAGGATCTGATTCTGCCAGTAGGTCTGCGTGTTGAACCAGGGGAAGGCGGCGGGGAAGGCGGGGTCGTCCCAGCGCCGGGCGAGCCATGCCTCGTAGTGGATCATGCGGAGCGTCCGCAGGGCCTCCACGAGATATAGCTCCCGAGGGTCGAACGCGAAGAAGTCCTCGTAGCCCGCCAGCGCGGCGGCGAGCTGGCTGTTCATGACCGCCCGGTCGCCCGAGAGGAGCATCCACAGGTCCTGCACCGCCGGCCCCGTGCGGCTGTCGTCGAAGTCCACGAAGTGGGGGCCGTCGTCGGTCCACAGCACGTTGCCCGCGTGACAATCGCCGTGGAGCCGCAGGGTCCGCACGTCGCCCGCCCGGTCGTAGCAGCGGCGGATGCCGTCGAGCGCGAGATCCACCACGCGCCCCCAGGGATCGACGAGGTCGGCCGGGAGGAACCCGTGGGCGAGGAGATAGTCGCGCGGCTCCTCGCCGAAGCTCGCGATGGCGATGGCGGGTCGGTCGTGGAAGGACTGCAGCGCCCCGACGGCATGAATCCGGCCGATGAAGCGGCCCATCCATTCGAGCGTCTTCAGATCTTCGAGCTCCGGCGCCCGTCCACCCCGCCTGGGGAAGACGGCGAACCGGAAGCCGTGGAACTCGTGAAGCACGCGCCCGCCGATCGCCGTGGCGGTCACCACCGGGATCTCCCGCTCGGCCAGCTCGCGCGTGAAGTCGTGCTCCTCGAGGATGGCGGCGTCGGACCAGCGCGCCGGCCGGTAAAACTTCGCCACGACGGGCGGCCCGTCCTCCATCCAGATCTGGTAAACCCGGTTCTCGTAGCTGTTGAGGGCGAGCAGGCGCCCATCGCCGCGCAGCTCCACGCTGTCGAGGGCGTCGAGCACCGTGTCGGGCGTGAGGCCGGAGTAGGCGTGCACTTTCGCCGTGGTCTTGGGGGTCTCGTCGGATGCCCGTGTGTTGCCGCTCACCGGGCGGCTCGCGGCGTCAGCGAGGGGGCCGCGGCGCGGCGAACGGCCATTCTGACTCCGCCATGGCGCACTCCGCCGGCACGAGCGCATAATGAAACAACGCCGAAGACCCGCTGGCGTTTGTCTACGTCGTGGCCTGGCAACTTCCAGGTCATTCCTCGCAACAAATGGCTGATCAAGTCTCACCCTTCATTCTGGTTCGGATAGCGACACGGTCCAAAACGACACCCCAGTGCCGCGATCAAGAACCTACACGAACACCATACACGCGTCAATCAAGAAGCCGGAGCCGACCGCGCGCGAGAAGCCGTGCCATGACACTGACTCGATCTCAGGTCAGGTCATGGGTTCGAGTCCTAACCGGCTCCCCAACAAGGGCGAATCTGGGCGCCGAGGGGAAAAGATCTCAATCGCGTGTAGGGGGGGAGGGTGGCGCTGAGGCGGAATGCCAGTGACGGAGGGAGCGCCGCAAACCTCGTGTGGGTGGGGCTTGCGGCGCCCGGCTGTGGCGGAGGACGCTCGGCGCGCCTACTTCGGCACGTCCTCAGCCTTGGACGGCACCTTGTAATCGATGCCCTGATCCGAGGGCGCCTTCTGCTTCACGACCTTGATAAACCCATACCCCATCGCGGAGTGGCACACATTACACTCTTTGATCACGGCGGTGTATTCTTTCTCGAAGGCGGCCAAGTCCTTGGCCATCATCGCCTTGTTCACCGGGGCGAACTTCTCCTCGTAGAAGCTCTGCCACAGCGGATACTCGTTGGGCTTCGTGACCTTCGCCGGGTTCATGGCGCCGTTCATGTACTTGGACATGTAGAACGCCAGGCCCCAGTTGCCCCCCTTGGCCGCGAAGTACATGTTCTGGAACCGATCACCGACTTCCCGCATGGGGATGGCGAATTTTGGCAAGACGCCGATCACGTCATTCAGGTCGGCGGCGTACAGGGGGGCGGCTCCCCCGACCACCGCCAGACTCACGAGTAGGGCAATCACGATCCGTCGAGTCGACATCGTCCCCTCCCTTTTGGAGGACACACCGCGTGGTGTGCGGCCTCCCGGCCTTCTGTTCACTGCGCTCTCTCCTGGCTTCCCGCTCGCATGCCTGCGGCGTCGCACCTCCTTTCTGGGTTGGCGTGTGCTTGACTCCCGAGGTCACCGAGGTCCGCGGTGGCCGCGCTGGGGCCTCTGCGCCTCCGCCGATCCTGCGCCCGGGAGGACCTCGCCTACGAGTTCGTGGAGTTGCCCCTGTGCGCGGCGGAGAGTCCGCCGCCCGGCTGGGGTGAGGTGGTAGTACTTCCGGACCTTCCCGTTCACCACCTGCCCGTCCTGGCGCAGATAACCCTGGCGCTCCAGGCTGTGCAAGACGGGATACAGGGTCCCGGGCCCGACCCGGTAGCCGTGGCGTGCCAACTCCGCCATGAGCGCGACCCCGAAGACCGGCGCCTCGGAGGCATGGAAGAGAATGTGGATGCGGATGAATCCCAGGAACAGGTCGCGGAGCAATGCCAAGCCTCAGTATTGAATAGCGATATTGAATACGGATACTATACCGAGCCCAAGACTGGGTCAAGCGACAACCATAATGGGAAACGTAACATCCTATGTCTCCTGACGGGCTGCGGGGTGGCGGGGCGGGTGGCGAGGTCGGCGGGCGGGCCGTCGGGGCAGATCGCCATCCCCTCGATCTCTCGTACCATCACGGGGCAGAGGGTGCCGGCCGAAGGTTCCGGACACAGTGCGGAAATGCGGCGAGGCGGAGCTGGCGCAGCATGGCGAGGCGCACTCGACCACCAGGAGACGAAAGAAGCTACGTCCAGTACTAAAACGGCGGCGGTCCGTGTCCTGGTCGGCGATCAGGGGGCGAGGAACATCAGCGCCACGCCCGCGAGCGCCACGCCCGTCCCGAGCACCGCCTGCCACCCGATCCGTTCCCGGAAGACGAGGAAGCAGAGGGGAAGCAAGAAGACCGGTGGCAGGGCCATGAGCGTGCTGGCAATCCCCACCGCGCTGTGCTGGATGGCGATGATCGAGAGCGTCACGCCCAGGAAGGGGCCGAGGAACGGGCCGGCGAGCGTGTAGCCCCAGGCGGGCCGGTCGCCGGCGAACCGGCCCAGGGTTTCCCGGATCTGGCCCCGCAGCGCCGTGTAGAGCCAGAGCGTGGCGGTCGCGGCCAGCATGCGCATCAGGGTGACCGAGAGGGCGGGGAAGTCGCCCGCCGCTCCGTGCTTGGCCAGGATCAGGCCGCCTGCCTGCCCCGCCGCGCCGCCCAGCCCGCACAGGATCCCGAGGACATCCCGGCGGTCGGGGCCGCCCCGCCCGGGCTCGCCGTCGCGCGCCTGAACGACCCAGGCGACGCCGCCCATCGTCACGAGGATGCCGAGCAGTTGTCCGGCGGACAGCGCTTCGCCCAGGAACCACCAGGCCCCCAGGCTGGCCAGGGCCGGCGCCGTGGAGAGGAGCAGCATGGACAGGCGCGGGCCGATCCAGATGAAGGCCTGGAACAGGCAGCCGTCGCCCAGCACCAGCCCGACGATCCCCGAGGCCCCCAGCCAGAGCCAGCGCTCGCCGTCAGCGTGAAGCGGCAGCGGCACTTGAAGCAGCCCGTGGGCCGCCACCAGCCAGCCCACGGCCATCAGCAGCCGCACGCGGTTGACGGCCATGGCGCCGGCCCGCAGAGTGGCGAGGGTGAAGACGATGGAGGAGAACGCCCACGTGAGGGCCGTCGCGATGGCGGCCAGGGCGCCCAGGGCGGTGTTCACATCCGAGCCCATCCCGTCAGCCCTTCACGTACGCCAGCTTCTCCGCAACTTTTCCATCCCGCACGCGAAACACATCGACCCCTCGCAGGTGCCAGGGCTGGCCGTCCTTCGTCTTGCGGTAGATCCAGCGCACCACGCAGCGATCGTCGAGCGCAATGACCTCCTCGGCCTCGAACACGGCATCCGGAGAGCCGTGGAAGAACTTTCCCCAATAGGCCCGCACCTCGGCTTGCCCGATGTACCGGGCACCGTCGGGGGGTGGATTGGTGTTCTCGAAGAGGCAATCCTCGGTCATGGCGGCCATCACGGCATCGACGTCGTGGCGGTTGAACGCCGCATTGAAACGCTGAACAACTTCCAGAGTCGCAATGGTCCTGTCTCTGTCCATCCCTCAATCTCCGTATGGCGGGGTTGAACCCTACCGTTGCAGTTGAACCGCCAAGACACCAAAGAACCTGCGGGGCACACGCCCGGGCCGACCTCTTCCATCGCAGGACTCCCCACCCCCGTCCCTCTGAACGGAGTGTACTGTGGTAACAGGGCAAACGAAAGTGCGGGGATGGAAGGACCAGGGGAAACATCCGGGAGGCATTACCGCCGGAGTCGGGCCGGCCGCTGATGACCCGAGGGTAGCCCTTCGAGTCCCGGTTGGGTCCTCAAGAAGGGCGAATCTCTAGCCGTCCCACAAAGGTGTTGACGATCCCATTGTGAAGAGGCGTGGTTGCGCAGTCATTGCCAAACGTTGCGGAGCTTTGGTGCGATGCGCTGCCGCAAAGGATTTCTTCCCCAACTCACAATCCCTGCTTAGCCGCGCAATCCGAGCTGTTGGCCGCGAATCGCAGACGCTTATCAACGCCTTTGTGGAACGGCTAGGGCGGATCTGGGCACTGGGAGGAACGGGTTTCTATCCATTGAAGGGAACTGGCCAGGCTGCGGAATCTCTATGGATCGTGGGTCCTCGAACCCGAGTGCTCCTGGGCTCATTTCACGCTTCCCCAGGATGTATTGTCGATCACCTTCCTTAAGTACCTTCGATGGTGACCTACACCATTCCCAATCTCCTCATGGACCAGATCCCTCAGAGATTGTGAAAAGCCACTTAGGTCTGGATACAGAACGCGCATGTCCACGTTCATTCTTCTCAGAGCCCGAATTGCTTCTTGGCAAAGAGCAGAGTGCGCACAGATTAGCCTTACGACCGCTTCCCCAACTTGCCCAAGGGTCTTCTCCAGATTAGCCTCAAAAGATTCACCGATTCGACCCGGACAGAGGAAAAGCCCTTGCTGATTTATCAACCTTTCATTTCTGTTACTGGGATTTACCGGCACCACCAATTTCGGCTTCTTCACGAAAGCGAATTGCCAAAAGACGTTTGGATTGTGGAAGTCCATATCTGCTTGGTTTCCCGTGCAGCCTTGGAGCCACTCCTCTGTTTTCGCCTTCAGCCAGTTGTAATCTAACGCGAGAATGAAGCCGTGAGTGCCCTTGCGTTTTCCAGACATGGCAAAGTAGCAGGGAACAAAGAACGAATAGGAAAAATCTACCAGACGGCAGGGCATCCCATAATGTCTTGCCAGCGCGAGCCACTCGAGGAAGTCGTGGTCATCTGGCAAATGATGCTGATAATGGTGCGCACCACGCTTAAATTCGGACAGCATCCATGCTTCGTAAAACTCTCTGTCGGTTAAGTCGTCCGTGAACCTGCGCTCCCAGGCTATATCGAAGCTGGACTTGACTGCTATCTTCACATCTGTAAATTTCCCTGTTGTATCGACAACGTAATAGTCATCAACCGCCCTTACCTCCTTTATGTCAGTCTTATTTTGGGGTGAGTCAAGAGCGCGAAAGATCCACCTCCGGCCGTCAGTAATATTATGGACTTTATCGAGCAATCTCTTCCACCATTCTCCTACGTCGTCTCGCTTGCATTCCTGTATTACCTGTATTAGCTGACCATTTGAGAAGTTCATAGCTCAGCCTCCCTCGGTGTTGGTCTTGCCCGATAGTGGCCGATTGTGTCCGAATGCAATGTAATGGGGGGCGTAACATCCTATGTCTCCTAACGCGCTGCGGCGGGGCGGGTGGCGAGGTCGGCGTGTGGGTCGTCTGGGCAGATCGCCATCCTTTCGATCCCCCGCACCTTCACGGGGCAGAGAGTGTCCGGAGCGGCGAGGCGGAGCTGGCGCAGCATCGCGAGGCGCAATTGACCACCAGGAGACGAAAGATGCGACGTGTCGGATTACTCCACCTGTTTTGGGGTGGCGAAACCAGGGTGCTTAACTCGACGTGAATTCCTTGGGTATGCGCAACTCGCCTAGTCGCTGTTCGGCAAGCCTTTCGAGGCGTCTTGCCTGCGTTAGAAGTGTCCGCCTGAGGCCGCCCGAAACGTCACGTTCGCTAATTACACGAGCGAGATTTGCAATGGTGCTTGCTCGTCGGGCTATTCTCACATCGGGGTGCTTCCGCTGCGGATAGATAGCATCGGGGATGATTCGTTTCCGATAGGAGTGGGGGAGCTTTATTGTGCTACGGGGCGGAACTTCTTTTTCATTCAATATCGCAGAGAGGGCGGACCCTTGGAGGACCCTCTGGAAAACGGTGTACTCTGCCCTATCGAGATACTCTCTCCTTTCCTCTATCGTGAGTACTCCGAGATGATCGTCAAGGGGCCAGATTTCAATCTCGGCAACCTCGAATGGATCAAGGACGTTCATAGCCACTGCATCGGTGCGCTGATTCGTTAGGTGTCTGCTAATTCGCTGGCGAATACTCTCAAAGGTTTGGCCAACGTAAATCGGTTCGCCGTCGTAGTCATAGAATGCGTATACTCCATGTGTATGATTCCCGATTTTCTTGCCGGTCTCATCGAGTTGGTTGAAGAACCTTGAAATTTCTTTCCTGATCGCAGCAACGTCTTCAGGCAGACCGACCACATGTTCGCCGGTCTTCATTCTCTTGCTTCCCAAAGCAGAGGGCGCGGACTTACGCAGCTTCTCTGACATACAGTTCCTTCCATGCGGGCGTCAGGTAGTTCGATGCTATCCAACGAATCACTGGAACGCAGACGGCGTCGCCGAAACCGAACAGGGCCTGGTTCATTGGGACTGTGATCCTGTAATCATCGGCCCCCATGAGCCGTGCGCACTCTTTGGGCGTGAGAAGCCGAACGTCATAACGACCATTGCTCGCGGCAAAGAGGATTTGTCTGCCGCTTCCCCCCCGCGGGGTTCTTAGGCACCCGGCTATGCCGTCAGTTCGAAGCTCGGCCATCGATATTCCGTTTCGCACGCGACGAAACACGGTTCCATAGGAAATCTCTCGTCCGGAAATCATCCGGTCCGCAATTTCTCTGTGTTTTCCGCTCATTTGGTCCAACAAGTATTCCGCCCTAGTCTTGCTCCACCAGTACTCCGAGCTTGGGGGCAGGTCCTCTAGGATTGCATCCAGCCTGGTCGCCTTTCCCTTGACTTGCGGCAAAGGTCGAATCTTCCAGCGTATGTCCGGGTGCAAGAGGATGAATTCGGCGAGCGCAGCCGGACGGCACTGACTCTGGTAGAAAATGGGCGTCTGATTGACCGCTCTAGCTCTAGACGAGTCCAGACTCCCAATGAGAAAGAGTCGTTGCCTGCTTTGGGGGACGAACATTGCAGCATCTATGATAAAGGCATCGACGGAATATCCAAGCCCGTTCAGTGCGATGCATACATCTTTGAAATCCCTGCCTGCATTGGAAGTGAGGAATCCCGGAACATTCTCGAGCATGACGAGGGGCGGCCGTCGGGACCTCATGCCATCAATGGCATGGAGAAAACCCCAGAAGGCGCTGGAGTGGCGGCCCTGGAGACCTCGTCTGGCACCAGCCAAAGAAAGGTCATTACAGGGGAATGAGGCGGTGGCGAGCGCAACTGCTGGAATGGATGCGGGGTCTACTTCGTGAACGTCGCCGAGCTCAAAATGAGAGGTGTCATTCTTGAAGTGCCCCCTGTACATTTGGCACTTATCTTCGTCGATGTCGTTGGCCCAGACAACCCGCCATCCGGCTTGTTCAAGGCCAATGCGCATGAGACCAATTCCGGCGAAAAACTCGGCGACAGTCTTACCATTCTTCATATTGAAAGGGCCTTACGTAGCCTACCAATTGTCTCGGCTGTCATGACGGAGTCTTCCCAGATGCGGAGTACCCTCCAACCCATCTTGCGGAGGGTCCTAGAGACTTCGCGATCCCGGGTGACGTTTCGTAGGATTTTTTTGGTCCAATAATCGCGATTGGACTTCGGAAGGCGACACTTTGTCGGGTGTCCGTGCCAAAAGCATCCATCCACAAAGATGGCAAGGCGATGATTGGGGAATACGAAGTCGGGTTTGCCGAAGAGACAAAAATTACGCCTCCAGCCCGTCATGCGGTGGCAACGGAATACGCCAACGAGGCTTTGTTCGGTGGTTCTATTCCTAGACGACCGGACCTGCGCCATTATCCAGGACCGCTGGGCTGGGCTGAATGTGTCCATGGTTTCGCTTGTTCGGGTACTATAGGATCGGTCCGTAACGTCACGGGGTCTCTGGCGTGAGGTTATCGGCTCCGATCAGAAGTGTCAATAGCCTTTGCGGGGCGGTGGTTTGAGGTGTGCAACAAGTAGGTTCCCCGGCTCGGTAACACGGGGGCTGGAAATATGTGGGGACGGCGAGTGCAGATTTGGGCCTGACAACGACCCAGGAGAGTATTGCCTTCGCAAGCGGTCAGAGGAACGCATCCACGGAGGGCCCCATGCTGTTCGTGATGAACTTTAAGATTAGGCCCGAGGAATAGAAACTAATTGAGAAGAGGGCGAAAGAGGCTGAATTAGAACCCCAGGCAGGCGATTCCGACGACCGTCAGCACGGCGCCCGCGATGGTGCGGCCCGAGGGGCGCTGCTTCAGGACCAGGATCTCCAGCGGAATCGCGAAGAGCGGGGAGGTGGACGCCAGGGCGTTGCCGATCGCCACCCCGCCCGACCGGATGGCGACCGTGAACAGGGCCGAGCCGAGAACATTCAGGCAGCAGAGTGCGGCGATCCGCCACCGCTCTCCCCGAGTGCTTTCACGCAAGGCGGCAAGCGTCCCACGCGTCCAGGGCGTGAGCCACAGGACCAGGCTGGCCATGGGGATCCGAAGGGCCGTCCCGGCAAGAATCGGCACTTCGAGCAGCGCGGGCTTCGCTATCGTGGCCGAGAGGGCCCAGCACCCGGCCGCCAGAAACACCAGGCGGAGCCCCAGCCGGCTCGCGCGGCCCGCCCCGGCCCCCTTCTCCCCCTTCCCCGAGACGATCAGAACCAGACCGCCGAGCACCAGACCGATCCCCGCAAGCCGTACGAGGGTCAGCGGCTCCCGATAGAGCAGAATGCCCGTGAGCGTCGTGAGGAGCGGATTGAGCAGGCTGAGCGTGAGGGCCCGGGTCACCCCCAGCTCCTCCATGCTGCGGAAGAAGACGGTGTCCCCGATTCCCATCCCCACGACAATGGCGATGGCAAGCGAGAGCACGACCCAGAGCGGCGCGTGGAGCATCGCCGGCCCCTCGCCGGCCACGAGCGCCAAAGCGATAAGGATGCCCCCTCCACCCGTGGAGCGCACCGCGCTGATCCCCGCGGGGCTCATTCGTCCGAGCAGCGTACGGACCACGAGGCTGGTCACGGCCCAGTTCAGGCCGCATCCCAATCCCGCCAGAGCCCCCTGTGTCAGCTCATGCATGGTCACGAAGACCCAGGGCGATACCCGTCCCGGCCCCTTGCCCGCAACACAACCCGAAACAAATGGGCCGACGTGACGTCGAGTCACGATCAGCCCCTGCTCTTCCTGTTCCGTTGACCCGCGGAATCATTTCCCGGCCGGCGGGGGGGGCCTGGGAAGGAGCCGGGAGATGATCAGGAGCAGGACCAGGACGACCGCGGCCAGCGTGCCCCAGAGGAGGATGCCGCCCTGCCACACCAGCGGCAGGCGTTCCGGCCACCCGGTTCTTCCGACCTGCTCCTCTGCCGTCAAGGACGCCTCGGCCCGCTCGACCCTCAGGATCTGAGCCGAGATCAGGCCCAGATCGTAGCGCGGTGCCTCGGCGCGCCGGTTTCCGTAGTAGAGATATGCCTCCGGCGCAGCCTGGAAGTGGAGACGCCGGACCGGATAGAAGGCCTGACAATTCTCCAGCGCGATGGGCGGATTGTCCCCGTCATAGGCTTCCAGGAGGAGCGTCTCCGTGGTCGGCGCGCTGGTCAGGGGCAGCAACAACTCTTTGGAGCGTTGCTCGGGCGTGCGCACCCAGCGCGCCCTCCCCAACTGGCGGCGGAACTTGCCCCCGCGCTCATCGGTCGCCTCCTCGTACAGCAGGACCTCGCGACGGAAGAGGGGCGCGGTGGCAGAGCATACCAGGCGCGCGATCGGGAGGTTGCGGCGGGGGAGTTTCAATGCCCAGCGGCTCAGCTTGGGCGTCCGGGAATCGTTGGCCGGCGCGACCTCGGGGACGAGGGCCCGGGCCATGGAGGTCTGTTCAAGAATGTACGGAAGTTGTTGCCCGTTGCTCATCAGCCGGAGGTCCGCGAAGCTGGCGAGGGCATGCGAAAGGACGTCGAGGTCGAACTCGAGTTCTTGCACCCCGGCGCCGGTCGTTTGCACGCGCTTGCGATAGGTCCACGCGGAGACATCGAGCGCCGGTCCGGTCGCGGCCGACGGTGGCAGCACTGCTGCCGGACGGTAGTCCGGGTTCGGGCCAAGCGCCGAGGGCCGCTGTGACGTGGCTTCGGCGGCCCTGAAGTCCAATCCCAGGGATGCCAGGTCATATCGCGGAGCCGGGGCGAGCCGATTGCCCGTGAGAAGAACATGCGGTCCGCCGTGGCCGACCATGAAAATGACATATACGGGCCGGCGTTCCGCGCGGAGCGCGGAGATCTGGAGGGGCGGGCTATCCTCGTTCCGGATCAGGAGCAACAGCTCGCGCGACGGGGTCGTGAGCTCCACGGGGACCGTCAATTGACTCGACGGAGGTCGACCCGGGAGGGCGATGCGGAAGACCACCCCCTCGGCGAGCGTCTTCTCCAGGATGGTGTCCCCGTGGACCTGCCGCGCGGCCAGTGACACGCGGCGGGTGAACAACGGCTCGGGAGAGTCGATCTGCACTGCGGCCAGCCGCAGGTGGGCGGCGCCCAGGTGCAGGGTCAGGCGCGTCTCGCCGGGGCTTTCGATCCGCTCGGCGGTCCGCACCTCGACGGGTATCCCCGGCACGGGATCGCGGGCGGCGACCTGGAGTCGGGCATCGGTGAAGGGCACCGGAGGCGAGCGCTGATCGTCGACTGTCACGCGCAGGAAAGGCCACGCTCCTGCAGGAAACGGCACATGCAGCTGGCTGACACCGTTCGGCTGGCGGAAGATCGGTAACCCCTGGGCGAGCATTCGCCACCGCTTCCCATCGGCCGAGCCCTCCACCTGGACGGCCTTGATGAAGGTCTCGGCGGGCGTCGTCACGGTCATCCCATCGAGGGGATCGGTCAGGCCGGTCTCGATGGTCAGGACGGTGGACGTCGCCCCCAGGGACACGCGTAGCGACTTGGCCGCGCGCGCCACCGCGACGGTGGGACTGCCCCGCTCGATTAGATAGGGCACCTCACCCCCCGCGGGATCGAGGATGCGCAGGTCCTCGAGCCCGGGGCTTGCGGCATCCAGCGTCTCCGCAGGCAGTGCGAGCTTGATGAGGCCCGCTGCCGGGAGCGAGATCTCCTGACGATACTCCCAGGCGGGGAAGGTGCCGGCCCCAGCGGGAGCGACGAAGGCGAGGCAGAGGACAGCGCACCAGAATAGCGCCGTGCCGCCTGCCGGATTGCGGCCGTCACGGCATCGGGTCGGGAGAAGGTCCATGCCTCCCGCCGCCCACCACTCCGACACGGGACGCCGATCAGTCTTGCGTCGCCGCAGGCGCATCGGGCTTCCCCTCGGTGATCAGAAAACGCTGATAGAGGAACGAGGCGAGGATGGCGATGACGGCCACACACATCAGTGCCCCGATCCGGTACAACTGAGCGAGGCGAGCCAGGTCGTGGACAAAGAGCTTGAGCAGGGTCACGCTCAGCAGCCCGAGACCCGCGTAGCGCGCGATGGCCAGCCGTTTCGCGAGACCCACCAGGATCAGCGCGAGCGCGAAGAGCGCCCACGCGATGGAATAGGTCATGTCTTGCGCCAGGTTGCCGGCGAACTGGAAGGTCAGGGCGAATCCCGCCCGCGTGAAGTAGTCCGCGATCTCGATATTCACCAGAAGAAATGCCAGCACGGTGCCGAGGCCCAGCAAGACCGGCGGCGCATTCCAGCCGAACACCAGGTGACGCGGTGTTCTGAGGAGCCGGGCGCCGCCGTAGAGACAGGCGGTGACGATCCCGTAGGCATAGAGATACCAGTTCACGATGGGGGTGGCGCTGCGAGGGTGATACGCCAGGACGGCCGGGTTGAGCGCGAGCCGGCCGAACGCGACGAGCAAGAGGCCCACGCCGGTGAGCGGGAGCCCCGGATGCGGCACCCGGTGGAACAGCCACAGGAGGGCCACCCCCTCCAGCGCCCAGGCGATGGTGATCCACTGCCGCTCGAACTGGATCGGAAAGATCAGGGTGATGAAGAACAGGGCCACACCGCCGAACCAGGCCAGCTTGCTGTTGCGCGTCGGGCTGCCGGCCGGCACCGTCCGGAGGAGGACAACGAGCCCGCCGAGCGTCGGGAGGGCAAAGGCCGCCGGGAGCAATCCCATGACGTTGTTCGGGAACGCCACGGTCACGAGCCGGTAGACCAGAAAGAAGTGGAGCGGCCCCGAGAGGGCCGCCGCCGCCCAGGGGACGACGCGGGTCGCGAAGGGCGGCCGGAGCACGAAGGGAAACACCAGGAAGAGGACATAGAAGCCCAGATACCACAGGAGCGGCTCCAGGGGCTGGGCGCGCTGGAAATGCTGGACATGCCAGGCGTGCTCCAGCGCCAGCGCGCAGAGCAGGCCCACGGCCGGGAGCCACTCCATCTCGAGCCACCGCGCCAGACCGAGGAGCAGCGCGACCAGCAGCAGGGCCAGCCCGAACACCGGCGAGGGATCGGGGAGGGACAGGCGCTCCGTCAGCATGAGCAGCAACAGGAACGGGAGGACCGCCGAGAGCGTGGGCACATGCGCCAGCAATCTGGCCGAAACGGCCGGATCCAGCCAGGTCGGACCGTGCGCCGGCGGGGCGGCGTTCGCCTCGGTCGCCCCGGTCGGGGTCGCCTCCACGATCCATCGCGCCGCCAACACCCCTGCGGTGAGGAAGAAGACGGCAACCCCGCCGATGACGAGGAGCATGGATGGCAACAGCGCGCCGGAAGCCGGGATCGCGACGATCCAGAGCCCGGTTGCGGCCACCGTCAGCAGGAGCACGCCGAGGATCGCGAGGATGGATGGGACGAGAATCGCCATGACGACGGCCAGCAGGTCGATGAGGAGGATCACCGGCCAGACGAATAGCGAGAGCGCGAACCCGCTGGCGATCGGCATCATGATCAACAGGAGTGCCAGAGCGGGAAACAGATGGATCCACCACACCGGTGCGAGGCGTGGGCGGAAACGATGCAGGCCCAAGGGAAGGGCCGAATGGAAGAGGGCGAAGAGCAGGTAGAGGCCGAGGCCCCAATCGAGGAGATCGGAAGAGAGGTGAGCGTTTGTCCAGACTGCGAGGAGTGCGAAGACAGCCATCCCCGCCCCGACCTGAAGCGGCGCCAGCTCGTCTCGCACCCATGCGAGCGCCAGGAGGCACGCGTCTGCCACGAGGACGAACCCGAAGACGAGCCCGGGTCGCTGTCCCAGCTCGGCAAAGGTCAACAGGTAGGCGGCAAAGATCACCGACGCGAGCGGCGGGAGCATCGCGGCGACCGACACCCACAGATCGACCTGTCCCCGTCGGTGGGCCAGGATGAACCCGGCCAGAAAGAGGAGATCGAAGACGAGGAAGGCGGCGATCGCGGTGCCCACCTTGGGCACGGTGAAGAACGTGGCGGCCCATCCGAACTGCGTGAGGACCGTGCCGACCGCACCGAACAGCACCAGAAAATGCCAGCGCCGGTGAAGCGCGACCGCCATCAGCCCGATGTCCAGCAGCGCGACATACCCAAAGAGTCCCAGCGGGTTGTCCTGGCCGGTCGAGAGCAGGATCGGCGTGAGGAATCCGCCCAGCATCCCGAGGATGGCGACCACAAGCGCATCCAGGCGGACGGCGAGGAGAAAGGCAGTGGCCGTGATGAGGGTCATCAGCAGAAACGTCGGGATCAGTCCGAAAAACTGGAAGTGGTAGACGGAGCGGCAGGCAAACGTTACCGCGTACAGGATCACCACCCCCGTGGCGCAGAAGGTCTGGGCGGTGACGTCGTAGCGCTTGCCGGCCATGCGGACGCCGGCCACCAGCAGGGCCAGACCCACCAGAAAGCCCAGCGCCACGCGCACCTCGGGTGGGATCAGGTCGTGCTCGAAGGAGTACTTCACGAAGAAGCCGACGCCAAGGAAGAGGCCCAGTCCTCCGAGCCACGCAAAGAGCTTGACCCCCATGAACTGCTCCCAGTCGATCGCGGGGATCGTCGGAACATGCGGGCGGCTCGGCGGTGACGGCTCTATCGGCACCGGAGTTGCGCTCGGCCAAGGCGGTGAGGATGCCTCCTCTGATCCTGGAGCGATTGGATCCTGGGCTGGCGGGAGAGGAGCGGCGAACGTGTGTGCTGGCAGCGCTGAACCCGGCGGGGCCGCGATGAGATCCGTGTCTGGGTCGCCGGTCCGGAATGCGGGGGGCGATGCCATCGCGCTCGCGTTGCTGGCCGATGGCGGCTCTGCCGCGGGCGCCCTGCCGGTTTCTCGACCGGCCTCTCCGGGTCGAAGATCCGCCCGGAGGTCGGCGATCCGGCCTTCGAGGCTCTCGATCCGCCGATTAGCCTTCTTCAGGCCGAGCGCGAGCCAGACGGCCACCCCGATGAAGATCAGCGCCAGGAAGCTACCCATCTGTTCTCCCCACGCTTCGGCGTATAGCCGAGGTTCACCGGACCTGAACCAATGCAGGACGATCGACCCGTCCGTTAGCCAAGACCGTCGGCTCAAAGACCCGACGACCCGCTCTGCGCGCTAGGGAGCCAGCAGGCGCCATACTCTCGCGAACGAGGGATTTGTGTCAAGAGGCTCGGGCGGGAGCTTAACGAACGGGTTCTCGCGTGTCAACCTCCAGAGGATCACCCTGTTGTAGGTCAGTGAATATGTCCTCCCCTAACAGATCAGTGATTCTGTCCCCTCAAAGGCGAAGGGCCACATGCTGGCGAAGGGCCGGGCAAGATCGCCCGCGATGCTCTTTCAGCCGGCCTGAGGCCACGTGACCGCCTCCATTCAGGGCGCAGACCTCGGGGACTTACTTGCTAGCCTCACCCGGTAGCCGGGGCCAGGCGCGCCCAACAGTGTGGCGCCAGGCCCCGCGGCGGACATATTCACTGACCCGTTAGGCGGACATATTCACTGACCCACGACACCTCCAGAGGATCACCCCCCGAGGATTGCCGGAACCCGGCAAGCGGGCCGATACTCCAGGGTGCGATGAGGGTTCGAACACGGCTCCACGGAATGGTCACAGCTCGGGTGTGCCGGAGGAGGATAATTCAACATGATCAGGGCGGAGCCCGGTTCACATAAATACACGAAGCCCCCTCGTAGCATCCGAGGGGGCTTCGCTTGCACAGATCCTTGCTCGGCTCCTGGCTCTCCCGGTGCGCCTACCGCTGCACGAAGAGCGGCTTGATATGCTTCTCCAGCAGGTTCTCCGTCACCAGCCGGCCGATCACGTCGGCGTGGGCGTCCAGCGCCTGGTAGTACGCAGAGCCCATCTCCGCCGCCACCTTGAACCCCACGTGGACCAGTTGCCGGAAGTGGCGATTGTAGGCGGGGCACTTCTGGTCGTGGCGCAGCGCCGCGGCATATTCCGTCCCCGACCATCCTCGGACCGTCTTCGGCTCCGGCAGCATGGCCCGATCGATGTCGATCACGGCCGCGTACGGCTTGCAGAGATCTTCCATCCGGCCATGTGCCTTCTCGTAGATCTCCTGCGCCATCGTGAGCGCGTCGCCCCCCGCCAGCGCCAGCCCCGCCACTTCTTCCAGCCACGTCGTGCCGGCCGTCTTGACGTGCACCCCGGCGCCATGCTTCCGCACCGCGCGGGCGATCGGGCCGTAGATCGAGAACTTGTCGCTGCCGGAGTGCACGCTCAGCTTGAGATTGGCGGGCAGGCCGAACTCCCGGATCGCGAACGCGATCACCGCCAGATCCTCGTTGAACTCCTTCTCGAACTGGACGACGTCGCCGACGTAATCCACCCCCTTGTTGAACCGGCCGGTGAACTTCGGGGCGATCGTCTGCGCCGGGATCTTCTGGTCGGCGATGGCGGCAAGGATGAAGAGCAGCTCCACGGGGGTCTGCGGCTTGTCCGTCTCGTCCATCGAGACCTCGGTGATGAACCGGTCGCGCCCCTTGGCGGCCTCGACGTGGCGGTAGATCGCCCCGGCCTCTCGAACCGCCAGCAGGTATTTCTTCGCGATGTCCGTGACGTCCTGCTGTGAGACGGTCAGCGCCCGCTCGATTCCCGGAATCGCGAGCGTCGTCGCATAGCGGCGATAGCGCGCCACGAAGTCCTGGATCTCCGCCTCCGGGGACGCCTGGCCCGCGAAATCCGCCACGTCGAGCGTGAAGAAATCGCTGGCGTTGATGAAGCTGTCCACGGTCTTGAGGCCGATGTGGTCGGCGTCGACGTGGTACGGACCCTTCCACCCCAATGCCTTCACCGCGGCGTCGGCCTCCGCGCGCACGCTGTCGGGATGCGTGTGGACGATCAGGTGCTCCCGGTTCGACTTGTTCCACACCGGCACGACGTCCGCGCCCAGCGCCTTGGCTTCCACAATCGCTCTGAGCTGCGCGACGCCCTGATGGGCAAACCGGTCGCCGATTCCGAAACTGTACTTCGAAAGCATCATCGCCCTTCTCCCTTCTTGGCTGGCCGACGAATGAGATGCGGCACATCCTCCCGGAGTGTGCCGCAATGGGTGATAGCCCCTACCCCGAGCATGGACTCTACACTTCCGCAGAGCATGCCCCCCGGCGCCCGCGCGTGTCAAGCCGGAAACGCGGAGCCGCTCCCGCGTTAGGGCAGGTATTCCCCCCGTCTCATTCGTTCCATTTCACTGACGATCTTGTCTTTGGATTCCTGGGGAAAATGCCATTGCGGGTCCTCGGCAAGAAGCTTCTCCAGATCCGGCATCACCAGGAGATCTCTCGCATCCTCACTCGTATATCCCTTTTCCTCTTCGGGAAGGGCATTCCATTTGCCAACCATCTTCTCTACGTCCATGCTCCTCAGCACCTGTCCGTAGATATGCAGGGAGTCGGCGAAATCCTTGTATTGTCCTACGACGACATCCCTGCCCATCATCTGCGACAATTCCGCCGCCCATTCCCGCTGCCAGAACGTCATGGCGATAATGTTGTCGGCCGCCGCATTGAACAAATCCCTGGAGCGCCAATGCGTGTTCATGTGGAGGTGCAATCTTCCCGTCTCATCCTCCGTGCATCGCAGGGAAATCCTCTGCAAGCACGGCAGATCTCCCTTGATGAACTGATCGATCTCGGGGACAAAGGTGATCGCCGTCGCTCGCCGAGTAATCGGCTCTTCCGCCAGCCTCTCCAGCATCTTTTGAACTTGGTTGATCCGTTTCCCATTCGAGGCCGGATAGGCGAATAGCCTTTGATGGTAGGTATAGGGCCAGTGGGTCTCCGTCCTTTCGTCGAACTCTCCCTTGGCCAGCTTCTCCATCAGCTCTTCTTGATCGAGGACGAGATGATCTTTCACCCCCCAGCAGGTTTCCGCGATGTATTTCCCGATCTCAACGCAACTCGACTTCGGGAATCTGGGCTGTGCGTACGGATTGATGATCTGTATGGCGGAGCTGACATCCAGGCTGGGGGGATCGATATAATTTCCCTCGGGATCCTTCCTGTCGTATTGGGTGCGGATCGCATACCCTCTTGCCAGAACCTGTCTCATCGCCGCGTAGATGGCCGAGGGGATGCTCTTCTCGGATACGAAGATTACCGGTGTTCCAACCATTTCGTCGTGATCATCAACATTGCTCTTGCCGGGTGTCTTCATGTTCCCTCCAGATTCCGTCGGGTGGCTCGAAGGGGGCAAGGGATGGGGGGTGGTATCGGTCCGCATGGCGGTCGGTGTCAGCGGCCGATCCTGGCAAGCAGAGACGCTCCCTCGGGACCGCTGCGCGTCTCACCCGTGGCGACGAGGGTTCTGGTCGCGTCCGCGGAGACATACGTCCAGAAGATCCGAAGCGGGCTCTCGCCGGAGGTGTTCCGGAATCGGTGGGGAACATTGGCGGGTACCCACGTCGTGTCGAACGTATCGACCTCGTGGTCAATCCCGTCGAGTTCGACCACGCCCCTGCCCTCGATGACCATCACGCTCTCCTCGCAGTTGTGCGTGTGGAGCGGAATAACGGCACCGGGTGGGATGATCGTCATCCCATTGAGCATCTGCTGCGACCCGACCTTGCGGGTGACAAGCGGGATCGTCTTGGCGCCGCCGCCCCGGTCGGTGGCGGGCAGCTCGGCAGGGCGCAGAACGGCGCCCTTGATCGGGGTGTCGGCGTGGCCGGCCGTCTCGCCGGCGGCATGGGACGTAGTCATGTGCCGATCCTTTCGTTTCCCCTCGCCTTCTTGTCGAGGTTACGCCAGATGATGGAAGAGTTCAAGCCACCTTCCCCTGCGACTTCAGGCGCAACAGCCCGTCCAGGATCGTGAGGGGATGCGGGGGGCAGCCCGGGATGAAGAGGTCCACCGGGAGGATGCCGGCGGCGCCGTTGTGCACTTCCGGATGATCGACATAGGGCCCTCCCGATATCGCGCAGGCGCCCACGGCGATCACGAGGCGCGGCGGCGGCAGGGCCTTGTAGGTCTTCTCCAGCGCCAGTTTCATGTTCTCGGTCACCGGCCCGGTGATCAGAAGCCCGTCGGCATGCCGCGGGGAAGCCACAATCTGAATCCCGAACCGTCCGAGATCGAAAACGATCGTACTCAGGACGTTCACGTCCGCCTCGCATCCGTTACAGCCCCCGGCCGAGACCTGGCGAAGCTGGAGCGAGCGCCGAAACATGCGTAGCCGGGCAACATCCACGGGCGGTGCCGACGCCGGTTGTGGGCGGCGCAAGATCAGGTCCTTTCGCACCCAGGCGGCCAGCCGATGTTCGTTTGTGAATCGCAACACGCCCCTGGGACACGCGGCCGCGCAGTCGGCGCAGAACAGGCAGCGTCCCATGTCGAGAGCCGGCTTGCCCCCCTCGCACGTCAGGGCGGCGGTGGGACAGGCGGCCACGCATGCTCGACAATCCGCGTCGCAGGCGGAGAAGTCGATCTCCGGCTTGCCCCGGAAACGGTCCGGGAGGACCGGCTTGCCCTCGGGATAGGAAATCGTCCGGTATCCCTGTCTGATGCGGGCGGCGAACTCCCTCAGCATCTCGGCCTCACAGGTCGTGTCCGCAGTAGGACAGGTTGAAGCTCTTGTTGCAGAGCGGGAAATCGGAGATCTCCTGATTGCGCAGGGCCATGGCCAGCCCCATCCAGTTATGGAACGAGGGGTCCACGACCTTGTAATGGAGAAGTCGGCCGTGGTCGTCCGTCAGGGCGACGTGGCAGATCTCCCCGCGCCAGCCCTCCACCAGCGTGACCGCAAGCTGCTCCGGAAAGAGCTCACCCGCCCGGGCGCCGATCGGACCGTCCGGCAGAGCCCGCAACTGGTCGCGGACGAACTCCGCAGACCGCTGGATCTCGAGCCATCGGACATACGCCCGGGCGAAGACATCGCCGCTCTGCCAGACCGACACCGGGATCTGCGCCAGCCGGAAGATGCCCGCGGGAAAGTCGAAGCGGGCATCCCGCTCCAGCCCGCACGCCCTGGCGGCTACGCCGACGAGCCCCAGTTCGACAGCGACCTCGCGCGAGACGATCCCGATCTCCTCGAATCGGGCCAGCACCGATGGCGACTCCCAGAGCAGGTTGACCGCCCCGGCCACGTCTGTGAGCGTCTTTGCCAGGCGCTCCGTCAGCAGGGCGGCGCGCCGCTCGTCGAGATCGAACCCGGTGCCGCCCGGGCGGACCATCCCGCGGCCGAACCGGCTGCCACAGATGAGCGCGGTCATGTTCAGGAAATCGCCGCGCAGCCGTCCGCAGAACGACGCGGTGGGGAGATACCCCACGTCGCCCGCCAGCGCGCCGAGATCCCCGGTGTGATTGGCTAACCGTTCGAGCTCCAGGGCCACTCCCCGCAGCACCCCGGCCCGCGCCGGCACGCTGCAGCCGGACAGCGCCTCCAGCGCCTGGCAGTACGCCGCGGCGTGGCCGATCGTGGTGTCGCCGGCCAGCGTCTCCATGTAGTGGATACTCCGCGGGGTCGGGCCGCCTCGCATCGCCCGCTCGACGCCGCGGTGCTGGTAGCCCAGCGAGATCTCCAGGTGGAGCACCCGCTCGCCGTGGCACTGAAAGCGGAAGTGTCCCGGTTCGATCACCCCCGCGTGGACCGGCCCCACGGCCACCTCGTGGATCTCCTCCCCTTCCACCTGGAAGTAGTCCGTCACGCAGGGCAGAATCGGCTCGCCGGCGGCGCGTCCCCAGGCGTCGCGGCCGACCCGGTACGAGCGGTGGAAGCGGATGGGCTTGAGCCAAGGATGGCCCTCGGGGCGCACCCCCCACTGCTCGGCAATCTCGCGCTCGAACCAGTGGGCCTGGGGGCAATCCGGCGTCAACGCCGGGTAGTGGTTCCCCACGTCGGCGGAGGCGACCGAGAGGTCTCCGGTATCCCCGCAGGCCAGGACGGCGAAGAGCCGGACGGCCTCCCCGCCGACCGGCATCCCGAAGAGGGCGGCCAGCCGCGCGCCCTGCTTCACGGAGGAGAACATTGCCTCGCGGAGCTCGCCGACGGACACTACGGGAACATCCCGCCGGCAGGCGGCTTGCCCGTTGTGCAGGCGCAGGACCGGGATCGCGCTCATGGCCGCCCCCCCACGATCAGGGCGGCCTGCTCCAGCGCGGTCCTGAGCGGCCCCGGCATCCACAGGCCGAGCAGGAGAAGCAGCGCCAGCGCGCCGAAGACCAGCACGGCGTCGGCAACGCCGCCGGGACGCGGCTTCGGCTCGCACACCTCCTCGCCCCAGGCGGAGGTCATCGCGTGTCGCAACGCACCGACGAACACGATGCCGGCGCCAAGCAGAAACAGCGTCAGGGCGACGAAGGCGTGCGCGGCCGCGGCCGCGCGCAGGATCTGGAACTCGCTCATGAAGATGGCGAACGGGGCCACGCCGATCAGCGCCAGCACCCCGCCGAAGAAGCCGATCCCCCACACCGGGGAGCGGCGCATGGCCCCGGCCATCCGGCCGAGATCGTGGGTGCCGTACATCTGCCCCAGTCGCCCCACCGAAAAGAAGGCCAGCGCCTTGCACACCGAGTGGTTGAGCGTGTGCCAGAGCGCGGCAAAGGTCCCGATTCCCCCGAGCCCCAGCCCCAGGGCGATGATGCCTATGTGCTCGACGCTGTGATAGGCGAGCAGGCGCTTGCCGTCGTGCTGGAACACGATGAACACCGCCGCCAGGAGGATCGAGAGGATCCCGAAGACCACGAGCAGTCCGCCGCCCCAGCCGGTGCCGCCGGTCGCCCCTTCCACCAGCGGGAGGTAGCGCATCAGGCAGTAGAG
>JAPLLC010000262.1 GCA_026387775.1 Candidatus Methylomirabilota bacterium
GATCAGCGCTGGCCGGCGGACATGTATTTGGAAGGAAGCGATCAGCACCGGGGCTGGATCCACTCGTCGCTCCTGGCGGCCGTGGGGGCGCAGGGGGGGCCGCCGTACAAGGCGGTCCTCACGCACGGGTTCGTGGTGGACGGCGACGGTCGGAAGATGTCCAAGTCCCAGGGCAACGTGATCGCCCCGCAGGAGATCATCGCCAAGCACGGGGCCGAGGTGTTGCGGCTGTGGGTGGCGGCGATGGATTACCGGGACGACATCCGCCTTTCCAAGGAGATCCTCACGCGGCTGGTGGAGGGCTACCGCCGGATCCGGAACACCTGCCGGTACCTGCTGGGGAACCTGTCCGATTTCGATGCGGAGCGGGACTCGGTGCCGGTGGCGGAGCTGCTCCCCATCGATCGATTCCTCCTGCACCGGCTGCAGCGGCTGATCGAGCGCATGCGCACCGCCTACGAGACATACGAGTTTCACGTCCTGTACCACGGCCTGCACAACTTCTGCGCCGTGGACCTGTCCGCCTTCTACCTGGACGTCCTGAAGGACCGCCTGTACACCTCGGCGTCCAAGTCACGCCTGCGCCGGTCGGCCCAGACGGCCCTGCACGAGATCCTGGTCGGTCTGGTCAAGCTGATGGCCCCCATCCTCAGCTTCACGGCGGACGAGGTGTGGCGCTATATTCCCATGCCGGACCGGGCGCAGAGCGTCCACCTCACCGAGTTTCCGGCCGTCCGACCCGAGCTGGTGGACGACGCCCTGGCCCAGGAGTGGGAGCGGCTGCTGGCGGCGCGCGAAGAGGTGCTGCGCTACCTGGAGGCGGCCCGGAAGGAGAAGCGGATCGGGAGCGCGCAGGAGGCGGCGGTCGAGCTGATCGTCCCGTCGGCGGACTTCGATTTCCTGGCGGCCCACCGGGAGGATCTGGAGGTCATCTGCATCGTGTCGCGTCTCGCGGTCCACCGCGCCGACGGCCCCGAGGCGGGCCAGGCAATGGCGGTCCGGGTGGAGCGCGCGGAGGGGGCGAAGTGTCCGCGCTGCTGGAACTACCGGGAGAGCGTGGGGAGCTCCGAGGCGCACCCCGATCTGTGCGGACGGTGTGCGGATGTCCTGACCGGGAAGGCGTGAAACGTTGCGCGTAGAACGTGCAGCGTTGAACGTTGAACGTGCAACGTTGAACGTGTGACGTATGGCGGCCGCATGTACTTCTACCTCATCTCTCTGGTCATCGTGCTCCTGGATCAGCTCGCGAAGCTGCTCGTGGTCCGGAGCATGCGTCTGGGGCAGAATATCCCCATCGTCTTGGGCTTCTTCGACCTGACGTTCGTCCTCAATCCTGGAGCGGCCTTCAGTCTTTTCGCCACGCTGCCGGAATGGATCCGAAACCCCTTCTTCATCCTGATCTCCGTGGCCGCCGCCGTCCTGATCGTCGTCTACCGAACGCGGCATTTGCGAGAGAACCGCCTGGCCTCGGTAAGCCTCGCCTTGATCTTCGGCGGGGCGATCGGCAACCTGATCGACCGGCTGCGGTACGGCGTCGTGGTGGACTTCCTGGACGCGCACATCTACCAGTATCACTGGCCGATCTTCAACGTGGCCGACTCGGCCATCTCGGTGGGCGTGACGCTCCTCTTGCTCGAGATGCTCCTGGAGTGGCGGCGGGAACGGAAAGGCAGCCGGTAACCGTCAGCGGTCAGCCTTCTGCGTGAAACGCCCGCGACGTGTTTCGGAGCTGACGGCTGGGAGCGCTGATCGCTGATGGCGGACGCGTGCGAATTCATCGTCGACGAATGCGACGCGGGGCAGCGGCTGGACGTGTTCCTGACCCGCAGGAGCGGCCTCACGCGCGCCCGCATCCAGCGCCTGATAGAAGACGGGCGGGTGCTGGCGAACGGACATCCGCAGAAACCGCGCCACGCGGTCGTGCCGGGGGAGCGCATCCGGCTGGAGGTCCCCTCGGCCGCGCCGCTCGCGCTCGCGCCCGAAGCGATCCCTCTCGAAATCCTCTACGAAGACGATGACCTGGTGGTGCTGAACAAGCCGGCGGGGATGGTGGTCCACCCCGGGGCGGGGCGGACCACCGGCACGCTGGTCCACGCCCTCCTGGCCCATTGCGAAAAGCTGCCCGGCATCGGCGGGGTCGAGCGCCCGGGCATCGTCCATCGGCTGGATCGCGACACCTCCGGGGTGCTGGTGGTGGCAAAGAGCGAGACGGCGCACCAGTCCCTCTCCGCGCAGTTCAAGGGTAGGATCGTCCGCAAGCGCTACCTGGCGCTGGTGCATGGAGAGATTCGAGGGGAGGCGGGACGGATCGAGGCCGCCATCGGTCGGAGCGAGCACGACCGCAAGCGCATGGGGGTACGGATCGCTGGGGGGCGGGAGGCGCGCACGGCGTACCGCGTCGTGCGTCGGCTTTCCGGCATGACCTTGGTGGATCTCGGACTCGAGACCGGACGCACCCACCAGATCCGGGTCCACCTCGCCCACATCGGCCATCCGGTCGTCGGCGACCAGACCTACGGCGGGCGGCGAGAGCGCCAGCCGAGTGCGCCAGGGACGCCCCGGGCGGACCGGCAGATGCTGCACGCCTGGCGGCTGAGTTTCCGCCACCCCCGAACCGACCGCTGGCTGGAGTTCACGGCGCCGGTGCCCGCGGACTTCCGCGAGAGCGTGGGCCCGGGGCTAGACGATCTCCTAGCAGGCTGCTGAAAAAGGCCCATCTGCGGCGTTGGCACGCTCGGGCACTCGCTGCGGCGTACCAGATGTACGCCTCACTCGGCCCTGCGCGTTCCGCCTTGCATCTGGACCTTTTTGAGCAGCCTGCGCGAAAGCGGGTATTTCAGCAGCCCGCTATTCCACTAATCCTCTCGACCGATCGGACAGACGTCAGGAAACGACCTTCACCTGAACCGCCTTCGGCCGGCCTCGATCGTCCTGGCCCAGCTCGAACTCGACGGTATCGCCCTCACGCAGACTTTGGCCTGCCTCCAGGTCGCTGGCGTGTACGAACACGTCCGGACTCTTATCGTCCCGAACAACGAACCCAAACCGCTTGGTCGCGTTGAACCATTTCACTGTTCCGCGCATGGTCATCCTCCCAGTGTGGTGTGAGCTACTGGCCGTCAATCGCCAGTCTTGAGCAGGCAACCGTCAGACTCATGATGAAGAGTATGCGCATCCGTTTCAACGTCGCTGCCGCGGCCGATTCCTTCGGTCAGTTACTGATCGCCGCCAGTCCGTCGTCGGCGGTCGCCTCGTTGGCATGGTTGAGTTCTGAGACTGTCCGGGTCTGCCGATCGAACAGGAAGATCTTGGGCCTCCCGTGCAAGCGATCCGATTCGAAGACGACGGACCGGCCGTCGGGGCTGATCTTCGGGAAGCCGTCGAAGGCCGTGGGGTGGTTTGCCTCCGGCAACAGATCGAGCGTGCGCGTCTGCCGATCGAACAGGAAGATGTCGGACTGTCCCCGGTGGCGGTCGGACTGGAACACGATGAACCGGCCGTCGGCGCTGATCGAGGGGTAGGCATCGCTCGCCGTCGGGTTATTCGCCTCGTCCATCGGATCCAGCCGCGTGGTCGCCCGGTCGTAAAGGAAGAGGTGGTTTCGCCCTCCGTTCCGATTGGAGGTGAACACGATGTACCGCCCCACGACCGGCGGGACCTCGACCAGCAGCTTGCCGGGGTTGGACGCGCCGCCGCCAGGACCCGGGGTCGAGACGGTGATGGCCAGGGTGGCCGGCGTTTCGAAGACGCGCGGCGGAACCGTCCCGATCAGCTCCTCCTCGGAGCGGTAGGTGGTCTTCACCGTCGCGTCGGTGACCTGGATGATGGATTCCGGGCGGAATCCGCTCCCGCGAACCAGGAGCGTGCCGGGAGATCCGCCCTGAGAGGGGAGCAAGAGCTCGAAGCCGGCGATCCGCGGCGCGGGGTTCTCCACGGCGAGGAGCACGGGGGCGGATGCCCGGCCCCCCGACGCGGAGTCGGTCACGCGAATCTCCAGCGTCCCCGCGCCGGCCAGCAGCGCGGCGGGCAGCGTGGCCTGGAGGCGTCCCGGCCCCACCACCTCGCTGGGGACAGCCGTGTCTCGCACCAGCACCTGGCTGGTCGCGGAGAGGTTCCGGCCCTCCAGTCGAACGCGAACCTCCCCGGAGCCCACCGGCAACGCCGCGGGCTCCACCCGGGTCACCTCGGGGGCTGCGGCAACGGGACGCGGAGTGCCCACGGCGAGGTAGGTGAAGACCGCCGGGCTGGTTGCGGTTCCCCAGAAGTCGTTGACGACCCACACCTCGACCGGCCCGGGGTTGCCCGGAGGCGTCATCACCTCCAGGGTCGATTTCCCGAGGCGCCGCACCTTGGCGGCGATCCGGTTACCAAACCGCACCTCCAGATCGCCCAGGATCGCCAGCTCCTCGAGGCTGATCCTGACCACGGTTCCGCCGATCACCGGGCCCGTGTCCGGGGTGAGTTTCAGGATGCGATTCTCCGCGCCGGCGATGGACGGGGCGAGGAGACAGAGGAGGAGCGAGAGGAGAGCCGAGAGCCGAGAAGAGCGAGCCACGAGCCACGAGCCACGAGCCGAGAGGGGAATGCGTTGCGAGCCGGACGCGTTGATGATCATGCCTTCGTATCCACGATTCCCAGACGTCGTCGCTCCAAATCGGCGATCCGGTCCCGGAGATCCCCCGCCTTCTCGAATTCCAGCCGCTTCGCCGCCGCCCGCATCTCCTTGTCGAGCTGGGCGACGAGCGCCGGGATCTGCTCGCGGGGAACGAACTGGACCTCCTGGTCCTCTCGGGTCGGCACCGTATAGTAGTCCCTTTCGTAGATGCTGGCCAGGACGTCATGGATCGTCTTCTTGATCGTCTCGGGGGTGATCCCGTATTGCGTGTTGTAGGCGAGCTGGATCTCGCGGCGCCGGGAGGTCTCGGCGATGGCCTGGCGCATGGAGTTGGTCATGACGTCGCCGTAAAAGATCACCTGACCTTCGACGTTTCGTGCCGCGCGGCCCGAGGTCTGGATCAGGGCGCCGGCCGAGCGGAGGAACCCCTCCTTGTCCGCGTCCAGGATCGCCACCAGGGACACCTCGGGGATGTCCAGCCCTTCCCGCAGGAGGTTGATCCCGACCAGCACGTCGAACTTCCCCAGCCGCAGATCGCGGATGATCTCGTTCCGCTGCAAGGTGTCGATGTCGGAGTGCAGATACCGCACCCTGATCCCCACGTCGGAGAGGTAGTCGGTCAGCTCCTCGGCCATGCGCTTGGTGAGGGTCGTCACCAGGACGCGCTGCTCTCTGGCGGTCCGGCCGCGGATCTCGTGGATCAGGTCGTCGATCTGCCCGCTGGTGGGTCGCACCAGGATCTCCGGGTCGATCAGGCCGGTCGGCCGGATGATCTGCTCCGCCACGCGCCCCTTCGCCCGCTCGATCTCGTAGGGGGCCGGCGTGGCGGAGACGTAGATCGCCTGGCTCACGCAGCGCTCGAACTCCTCGAAGGCGAGCGGCCGGTTGTCCAGGGCCGAGGGCAGCCGGAAGCCGTACTCCACCAGAGTCGACTTGCGCGACTGGTCGCCGCGGTACATGCCGCGGACCTGGGGCAAGGTCTGATGGGATTCGTCGATGATGACCAGGGCGTCACGGGGCAGATAGTCCATCAGGGTTGGAGGCGCTTCGCCGGGTCCCCGGCCGGACAGGTGACGGGAGTAGTTCTCGATCCCCTTGCAGGTGCCGATCTCCCGCATCATCTCCAGGTCGAAGAGGGTGCGCTGGCGCAGCCGCTGCGCCTCCAGGAGCTTGTTGGCAGCGGTGAGCTCCGCCAGGCGCTCCTCAAGCTCTTCCTCGATGCCGGCGAAGGCGCGCTCCAACCGATCCTGGGGCGTGACGTAGTGGTTGGCGGGGTAGATGGGGACCCGGTGCAGGCGCGCCCGCTTCGCGCCGGTCAGCGGATCGAACTGGACGATGGACTCCACCTGGTCCCCGAACAGCTCCACCCGGATGGCGAAGTCGTCGTAGGCGGGGAAGATCTCCACCACGTCGCCGCGCGCTCGGAAGGTCCCCCGGTGGAGGTCCAGGTCGTTCCGCTGGTACTGGATCTCGACCAGCTTGCGGAGCATGGCATCGCGGGGGCTCACGCTCCCCTCCTCCAGGAGGAGAACCATGCCGTAGTACACCTCAGGCGATCCCAGACCGTAGATGCAGGAGACGGAGGCCACGATCACGACGTCCCGCCGCTCCAGGAGGCTTCGCGTGGCGGAGTGGCGCAGCTTGTCGATGTTGTCGTTGATGGCGGAGTCCTTCTCGATATAGGTGTCCGATTGCGGGATGTAGGCCTCGGGCTGGTAGTAGTCGTAGTAGGAGACGAAATATTCGACGGCGTTCTCGGGGAAGAACTGTTTGAACTCGTTGTAGAGCTGCGCCGCCAGCGTCTTGTTGTGGGCCATGATGAGGGTGGGGCGCTCCACGGCCGCGATCACGTTGGCCATGGTGAAGGTCTTGCCGGACCCCGTAACGCCCAAGAGGACCTGATGCCGCTCGCCACGATCGAGACCCGCGACGAGCTCGGCAATGGCCTTGGGCTGGTCGCCCCGCGGCTCGTATGCGCAGACGAGCTTGAATCGTGAGGATGCGGCGAGAGGCAAGCCCAAGGCGGCCGTGACCGGAATGGGATCCTGGGGCAACTCATTGCGACGTTCTTCCGAAGGCTCCTGCGTGCGGGAGCGGGTTGCCGTGGGCCGCCCCCGTTGTGGGTCGGCAGGCGTCATTCGGGTACCTCTGCGACCGTGCTCGCGGCCGATCTTCGCCGCCGGATGAGCAGGATGGCGGCCAGGCCGAGGACTACCACGGCGACGCCTCCCAGGAACAGCGGGGAGGCGGCGAGCTCGTCGAGGCCCCATTCCTCGTACCACGCCTTGGGCGGCAGCGGCGGCGGAGCACCCTTGGTCGGCCCCGCGGCGGGCGGACCGGGCGCCTTTGCCGCCGCCGGGGCCGGAGGCGTCGTAGCCTGCTTGGCCGGTGCAGGCGCCGGGGTGGCCGATGGCGCGGGTGGTTGCGCCCCAGGCGGCGTCGGAGCAACCGCAAGAGTCTTGGTGGGTTGTGGCGCCGGTGGCGCCGCGGGAGCCGCCGCCTTCTGTGGAGGTGCCGGTGGTGCAGCGGCCGCCAGGGGGGCGCTAGGCGCCTTCTGAGGGGGCGCCGTCACGGGTGCCGGAGGCGGCGCGGGCACCACAGTCGGTCCGGCGCCGGGCGCCGGGGCCTTCGTAGGGGCCGGCAGCGCCACTCTGCCAGGAGAGGGTTTGGCGGGCGGTTCAGGCGATGCCGACGGTCCGTCAGGAACCTGGGCTTCGGCTGGAGGTATGGGGGGCACCGCAGGTATCGTGAGAACTACCTGAGGCGGCAGCGGTCTTCGGGCGCGGGCGACGAAGTCGGCGTACGATTCCGTCGGAACGGTCGCGTCCGGAATGCGCAGGAGAGATCCCCGCTCGATCCGGTTCGGGTTCCGGACCTGGTCTCGATTGGTGTTCCAGATCCGTTCCCACTGGCGCACATCGCCGTAGTAGTAGCCGGCGATCAGGCGCAGATTGTCCCCGGGCAGGACTTCGTGCAGCGCATCCTGGGACGGCGACGTCGCGGCGGCCGCGGAGGATTCCAGACGAGTGGAGAGGGTAACAAGGCTGACCATGGAGATGAGGACGACCATGAGTGTTCGCGCGGTTCGCATGGGAGCTTCTCCTCTCATCAGGGGCCGAGCAAGGCACGATCCTCGCCATCGGGCGGCAGATACTTCCGCCAGCGTTCGTGCTGGAGGGAGGCGTGCGCCAGGATGCCGAGGACCGATGCCGAGCGGGGTCGGAACGGCTTGTGCAGCAGTCGCATACCCGTCTCGCGCAAGGATTTGTTTCCCTTCTTCAGGTTGCAGGGCCGGCAAGCGCTCACCACGTTTTCCCAGATCGTGCGCCCCCCCAGCGACTTGGGGATGATGTGGTCGATGGTCATCCGCTCGCCGCCGTTTCTGCCGCAGTACTGGCAGGTGTAGCTGTCCCGCTTGAGGATGTTCTTCTTGTTGAAGGAGATGGTGGGGGTCACGGGGATCCGCACGTAGTGATGGAGGCGGATCACCGAGGGGAGCGCGAAGATGGTGGAGGGGGACCGGATGATCTGACCGCTGTCTTCGATCCGCTCCGCCTTGCCATTGAAAAGGAGGAGGACCGCTCGCCGGGCAGTGCAGACCTGGAGAGGCTCGAAGGTCTGGTTGAGGATGAGAACTTTTCGTGCGTTCATAGAGCGGCAATTCGGCGTGGCCCCCAGTTCCGGCTGGCCCCGCAAGCCTGTTATGTTTAACAAATCACCCCACTTGTGTCAAGTTTCCTGCCCTGGGGCGACGCGGGAATCGGCAGGCCCCGGCGAGATGGGGAGCCGCTGGATGAGGTCGAGCAGGATCCCCTCCCGCAACCCGCCGTCGCTTACCAGAAGGCGGGCGAAGCCCAAGAGGTCCATGACGGTCAGGCAGATCAGGGCGCCGGCCACGATGACATCCGCCCGGGCCGGCTCCAGTCCGGAAATCTTTCGTCGGTCAGCGAGGGGGAGCGAGATCAGTTCCCGGAGCAGCGCCGCCACCAGGTCTCGCGTGATCTCGTGACCGGTCACCCGGTCCGGATCGTAGGGGTCGAGCCGCAAGTCGATAGCCGCGAGGGTGGTCACCGTCCCGGCGGTGCCCACGAAGGGATTCCGAGGCGAGTAGCCGCGAAGTTCTTCGGCCAGGACGCGCGTGAGGCGAGAGGCGATCGCCTGGCGCGCGGCCGCGAGCTCCGCCTCCGTCGGCGGGTCGGTCGGAAGATATGTCTCCGTCAGCTTCACCACGCCGAGGCCCGTGCTCACCATCGCCAGGATGGCGGTCCCGTCGGCGTCCAGAAGCTCGGTGCTCCCACCCCCGATGTCCATCATCAGAAAGCGGCCGGGCGCATCGGCCAGGGCGGCACGCACTCCCAGGAGGGTGAGCTGGGCCTCCTCGTCGCCGGAGACGACGGAGACCTCGACACCCGCCTCGTCCCTGGCGCGCGCGAGGAACGTGTCCCGATTCGTCGCCTCGCGCAGGGCGCTGGTCCCGACTGCGAGGGTGCGGACGACGCCGCGGGCCTCGGCCTCTTCCCGGAACCGCCGCAGGACGCGGAGCGTTCGGCGGATGGGTTCCGGTTGGAGCGCCCGATCGGGCAGGAGCCCTTGGCCGAGCCGCGTGATTTCCTGGTCGGCGAAGAGCGAGCGATACCCGCCCCGGCCATCCGGCTGGGCGACGAGGAGCCGGACCGTGTTGGTGCCGAGGTCGATGACGGCGAGCGGCATCTTCGAAAGCATCAGCCTTCAGTCCTCCGGAGCCGCGAGCTTGCTGACGAGGGACTTGTCGGGCGAGACGACGATCGTCTTCACCTGTGTGATGGTGACCAGGCCAGGTGGAGACTTGCGCGGCTTCCGGACGTATTTCCGCAGCGTGTAGCTCACGGTGACCTTGCCGTGGGTGCGCGCCTGGCTGTAGTAGGCCGCGAGCTGCGCCGCCTCGATCAGGGTCCGGCGCGGGATCCCGCCCGTGCGATTCTGAACGCGGATCACCACGTGCGAGCCCGGGAAGCCCTCCGTGTGCAGCCAGAGATCCTCGGATCGGGAGAGGTGGAGGGTGAGGTGGTCGTTTCCCTCGTTGTCCCGACCGACGAGGATGGGGAGCCCTTCCGAGGAGATGAAACGGCGCGGAACGGGACCGGCGTCGCGTTTCTTTCCTGCTGGCGCAGAAGCGCCGGCCGCGCGCCCACCGCCGGCTCGGCTGGCGGGCGTCGCGGACGGTTCGACCGCGGCCAAGACCGCCCGATCGCGTGGAGCGAGAAGACGGGGGATCCCGTCGATCTCCCTCCGCAGCGAGTCGAATTCCTCGAGACGCCTCGCCGTGGCAACGCGCCGGCCCCAGGCCTGGGCCCGCTCGA
>JAPLLC010000108.1:0-8691 GCA_026387775.1 Candidatus Methylomirabilota bacterium
AGCATGGCGATACTACGCCCCGTCGCCCGGAGGGCTCGGAGGTTCCGCTCAAAGACCACCATATCATTGCTCCAGTCTTTGACCCCCACGACGTGCGGGATGTCGGTGAGTCTCGCCAGGGTCTCCGGACTGTAGCCGATTCCGAGCGCCGGCGGATACTGGAACACGATGATGGGCATCTCGACGGCCTCGGCAATCGCTGCGAAGTGGCGAAACACCATTTCCGGACGAAGTTGCGCGCCCCACATGAACAGTGTCGGAGGAAAGATCAGGATGCCGGCAGCCCCTCCCGCCTTCGCGTCTTTCGCCAAGGTCACCGCTTCCAGCGTACCCTCGGCAAAGATCCCGGCGATGAGCTGTACCCGATCCCCGATCTCCTCTCCGGCGATGGCCAGGGCCCGCTGGCGCTCCTCACGGGTGAGCGACGACACCTCGGCAGCGTGCCCATTACAGGTGATGGCTGTCACTCCCGCGACGCCGACCAACCAGGACAGGTGGCGACGGTATTCCGACTCATCGATGGAAAAGTCTGCGTGAAACGGCAAGAGGTTGGCGGGAATGATTCCGTGAAACTTCACGTTCTGAGCCATGGGTCGCCCCTTTCTTCTTCGCGGCTCTTCCTGTCTCGATCTTGACTTGCCCCGGTCGGTCCACACCCCGGATGGTAGCCCATAGCACCCGACGACGCCAGCCCAGGAACGGGACGCAGCACGGTTCTCAACGCTATTCCGAAGCCCGCGCCGCTTTTGCGACGGCACGGGGGAGCGGTGCGGCGAGGAGGCGGCGGGGCAGGCCGGGGTCACCTGCGACCGGGGGCGATGATCTCTACTGAAGGGAAGTAGGTCCGGTCAGGGTCCCCGCCATCACCGACCCCGTGTGAGCGCCATGATCTCGTCGGTCGTCATGCGGACCGTGGCCCGACCGCGCAGACGCTCCACAACTCGCTTGCCCCGCACTTGACCCCTCCGCGCGGGGACAAGCCGTACCGCATTGCCTTCCACCGCGAACTCTACATCGGTGCCGGGGTGAATGGAGAGTCGCTCGCGGATCTCCGGGGGGATGGTGACCTGCCCCTTCGTCGTGACTTTCATGTGAGCCTCCATTCTTACCGGTAAGAGCGATACTCCACGAGTCACCACTCGTCAAGCCCGTCTGTACGAACGCCCGCGAGGCGGTTGGCCTCACGGGCGTCGGTTGGGAAGAAGAGAATCCCCGGACGGCGCAGTCGCTACCGTCTGAAGAGTTCGGCAAGACCGCGCCGCATGAGGCTCACGCCGAAGGCGGCGAGGAGCAGGTTGGCCACCTTGGCGATCACCTCCGAACCGGCCTCGCCGAAGGCTCTCCCGACCTTGTCCGCGTGCCGAAGGACGAAGAAGGCCACGAGCATGTTCGCGCCCAGCGCGAGGAGGGTCACCGGATACCCGTAGCGCTGGACCAGGAGGGCCAGCGTCGCCAGCGCGGCCGGCCCGACAATGAGCGGCGTTCCGATCGGGACCGCGCCGACCGTGCCGGGCGGCTTGGTCGGGCTCTTGCCGGGGGGGGAGAGGAGGTCGTGCACGGAGAGGACGACGAGGAGGATGCCGCCCGCCACCTGGAAGTCGTCGGTGCTGATCCCGAGGACGCGGAACACGGCGTCCCCGACCAGGAGGAACCCCAGGGCGACCGCCGTCGCCGTGAGAGTGGATAGCCGCGGGAGCCGCTTTCGCTCCTCGGCGGACAGGCCCCCGGTCAGGCTGAGATACAGGGGGATCACCCCCAGGGCGTCCACCGCCACGAACAGGGCGACAAAGGCCAGCATGAACTCGCGCGCCATTCCCGACCTCCCACTCGATTAGGAGCCGTTACGAAATAACTTGTCCATTCATTGGAATTTCGTTACGGCTCCTTATGCCGTTTCCGGATTTCTCCGGTCAAGTTATTCTTTGACAACGGCTTACTGCATCGGAGAATACGCGGTCGGGCGCAGGATCTGCGTCGTCAGCCGCCGCACCAGCGGGCCGTTCTTCTCGGTCTCTGCGAACTTGGCCAGCCGCTCAGAGTCCGACATGAAGCCAGCCCACTTCTTCTCGCGATCGGCCAGGCTCTCGTAGGCCAGGATGTAGAGGAGCTGATCCGAGGATCCGCCGATCTCGTTGGTCCAGAAGCCTACCATCTGGATCCCGTGCTTCTTGAAGAAGCCCATGGTGATCTCGGCGAAGCGCTTGTTGAGATCGGGGAGCCGCCCGGGCATGGCGGAGTAGGTGCGCAACTCATACAGCATGACGAATCCTCCTTGTGGGTGGCGGATGACGCGGGGGCGTCACGCGCGCAAGAGATTCCGGCCCGGCCGGGCGCCGGTGTGCCGGCCGGCGTCCACGACGGGGACCCCGTTCACCAGCACGTGCTCCACACCTCGGGCATAGGCCAGAGGCTGCTCCACCGTGGAGACCTCCTCCAGCCCGTCATAGTCGAAGACGACCACGTCCGCCAGCGCACCCGCGCGGAGCACCCCGCGATCGCGGAGACCGAAGTGGCCGGCCGGCATGCCGGTCATCTTGCGGACGGCCTCCTCCATCGACAGCGCCCGGCTCGCGCGGACGTGATGGGTCAAGAAGTGAACCATGCCCATGAAGTGCAACGGGTAGCGGGTCTGCTCGGCCAGCGGGCCATCCAGCCTGGTACTGTAGCCATCCACGACGAGCATGAACAGCGGGTGGCTGACCGCCTCGCGGACGTGTGACTCGGTGAAGAGCTCGGCCACCAGGACGATGCTGTCCAGGCGGGGGCCGGCGGCCGCCAGGATGTCGAAGTAACAGTCCCAGGGGTCCTGCTTCCAGAGCAGGGCGATCTCGGGGAACGTCAGGCCGTTCACCTCGGGGAAGGCGGGGTTGCTCTGCATCCGAACCCGGCGCCACTCGCCCCGATGGATGAAACGCCAGTAGCGGTCGCAGTCGGTCCGCAGGCGGGTTCTGACCGCGGGGTCGCGCAGGAGCGCCGCCGCGCGGGCCGGGCCATCGGTCCGGATCCAGGGAGGCAGGATGGCCGCCATCTGGCCGATCCCGAAGGTGAGCGGGGTCATGTCGGTCAGGACGTCCAGGCCTCCCCGCCGCGCCTGCTCGATCGTTTCCACGGCCCGATGCCAGGCCCCTTCGGGCGCCCCAGTGTTATGCCGGATGTTCAGGTGCGAGACCTCGCCCCGGGTGCCTGAGGCGCGGACGATCGTCAGGAACTCGTCGATGGCCTCCTGGACGCGCGCGTCGCGGTTCCGGATGTGGCTGGCGTAGTAGCCGCCGTGCCGGCCCGCGACGGCCGCCAGACGCACGATCTCGTCGGTCGTGGCCGAGCGGCCCGGCTCGAACTCCAGGCCGGTGGAAAGCCCCAACGAGCCGGCCTCCATGGCTTCATGGACCGCGCGCTCCATGACCCGGGACTGGTCTTCGCTGACCTCGGAACCGATGACACCCGCCATGGCTCGCACGGAGTTGTGCCCCACGAACCAGGCCAGGTTGTTCGAGGTGCCGCGCGCCGCGAGCCGGTCGAGGAACTCGCCGAAACCGCAGGCGGGGACCTCGACGCCGGCGAATCTTCCAAAGCCGGATCCCTCCGCTTGGGCGGTGGCCGGCGCCGGTGCCACGCTCGACCCACAGTTCCCGACGATCTCGGTGGTGATCCCTTGGCGGATGGTGCTCTCTGCGGTGGGGTTGGCCCAGATGGTGGCGTCGGTGTGACTGTGGGCGTCGATGAACCCCGGGCAGACGATCTTCCCTGCGGCGTCGATCACCCGTGCGGCCACGGCATTCGGCAGACGCCCCACGTCGACGATCCGGTCGCCCCGGATCGCGACATCCGCCGGGAATGCTGGCATGCCGGTTCCGTCGACCACGCTGCCGTTTCGGATCAGGGTGTCCAGCATCGGTCAAGCCCTCCTGGTTTGCCTGCCGGGTCCAGCGCATGCTATCACAGATTGTCGAGGGAAAGGCAAGCTGCTCATCAGATTGAGACGCCGGAATGCATCACGGCCCGAGGCGGGTGCGCCCTGGCGGAGACGGGTAATGAAAACGCGAACGGCCACCCGCATTCCTCCTTCAGCAAGACACTCGGCGGCCGCTCGACCGTGTGTATCGCGATGTCTCTGGGTGCTGTTAGGAGCCGTTACGAAATAACTTGTCCATTCATTGGAATTTCGTTACGGCTCCTTATGCCGTTTCCGGAATTTCTCCGGTCAAGTTATTCTTTGACAACGGCTTAGACCTCGACCTCGGTCGTGGCGCGCCTTGCCACGGCCCGACTCACCGCCCCTTCGGGATTTCCCTCCCAGCCGAGGATCCACTCGGCCCCGTCCACGAGGAACGCGGGGAAGCGACGGATCCGGTGGCGAAGCACCTTCCACATTCCGGATGGCGACTGAGGATCTATCAAGCGAATCATCACCCGGTTGCCATACCGACTGTGCACGGCGCGAATCCAGTCTGAGACGCGGAGGAACTCCTCTTTAGCGTCCTCCGGATACTCGTTGATCTCCTGCGTGTGCACCTGCCTCCCGACCCCCGCTCCCTCCAGGAACGTCTCGCAGTGGGGTCAGTGGGCGAAGCCGCTCAGCACCGGCGCCACGACGTCCACGCTGACGGGTCGCATCGCACTCCCCTCCGATCTCTACGAAGCCGCTCCGCACGAATGGGTGACACGATCCTCTCCCCAAAAAGGACCACGGGCAGAGGAGATTCCCCTGCCCGTGGTCGTGATGCGATCGAACTAGACGCGAGCGGCGGCCGGCTTGAGGCTGCTCCGCGCCTTGTTGAAGGCCTGCAGGGCATCGTACGCCAGAATCAGCGACAGGATCACCAGGGCGAAGCCTATCAGCGCCGCCGCCAGGTTGCCGAATATGAAGGCGGCCTTGAGGCCCGGGGCGAACGCCGCCTGGAGGGACACGTAGGCGGTCACGATCAGGGCCGCCACGGTGGACACGTACATGAACACGGCCGGCCAGAGCGCCCACTGGTAGGATTTCCCCGTCGTGGCCAGCCAGATCGTGATCAGGACCAGGGCCAGGCTGGCGAACAACTGGTTGGATCCACCGAAGAGAATCCAGATGCGGGACCAGAAGCCGGTCCACATCAGGAGCAAGGTGAGGAGCACGCCGACCGTGGTGCCGAAGTGGACGTTCCGGAACGCCGGGATCACGGGGCCGAGCAGCTCGGCGCTGGCCACGCGCATGAACCGGAGGACCAACTGCATGACCGTGAGAGCCATGATCACCAGGAAGGCCGAGCCGAAGGCCAGGCCAAAATCCTTCCCGATACCCAGGACGTTGAGGTACTCGGCCATGCCGCGGGCGAACACGACGGCCGGGCCGCCGCCCTTGGTGAGCACTTCCATGTAGCCCTTGTACCCGCCGAAGGCGGTCACCGCAAAGACCACCGCCAGCACTGCCATGATAGTCTCGGTGAACATAGCGCCGGCGCCGACGGGAAGCGCGTCCGTCTCCTTCTCGAGTTGACGCGCGGTCCCCGAGGTGGAGACCAGGCTATGCCAGCCGGAGATGGCGCCGCAGGCGATGGTCACGAAGAGGATCGGCCAGAGGGGGGTGTCCACGCCCGGCGCGATGATTCCCTTGGCCATGAACCCCGTGAAGGCGGGGAAGTCGCCGAAGCTCGGCATCTGGGGGAAATTCGATATGCCCCTGATGAAGACGCCGACGATTCCTCCCAGGATCCCGAACAGGACCAGCCAGAAGGCCACATAGTTGACCGGCTGAGCGAAGCGCCAGATGGGGAGCACCGAGCCCAGGTAGCAGAAGAACAGGACCACGATGCCCCAGAAGAACACCGACCACTTCATGGGGCCGTAGGGTGTGGCGAACAGGATAAAGGAATCCTTGCCGCCGTTAATTGCGTCCACGATGGCCTGGAAGGGGCCCAGCGTGCCCAGCCAGATACCGATGACGGCGAGGCCCACCGTGACCACGGTGGTCATAACGAGATCCTTCCGCCACTTGTAGGTCATCTGGCCCGAGAGGACACCCGCCAGGGTGAGGATGACGAACCCGAACGCGACCTTGGGGTTGCCGAAGAGCCCGGCCGAGATGGCGCCGAAGGCCCCCATGATCAGGAGCAGATAGAAGTAGAGGAACGACAAGAGGATGTTGCGGGCGCGGGGCGAGATGAGCTTGTAACTCAGGCCGCCCATGGTCAGGCCATCGTTGCGCATGGCCATGACGGCGGAGGCGTAATCCTGGATCCAGCCGATGAAGAACACCCCCAGAATCAACCACAGAAGCGCCGGCAGCCAGCCCCACTGGACGGCTACGATGGGCCCGACGATAGGCCCCAGAGCCGCGATGGACTTGAACTGGTAGCCGAACAGCACGCTGGAACTGGCCGGCATGAAGTCCACGCCGTCGTTATACATCTTGGCCGGCGTGGCCTTGTTCGGGTCGGCCATGATCACCGATCGATCGATGCTGCCCGCATAGAACTTGTAACCGGCCCAGACTGCCACAAGGGCAACCACTATCACGAGGCTTCCCATGTCACCATCCTCCTACGAACCTTGCGGTTCACAGATTAAACGAGGCGCGCGATAACCTCGCATCTCGACATGAGGCGGGGACTGATGAGCCTTCCGTCACCCCCTTTCTCAAACGATTCGAGCGCAACGCGTGCCAATCTGCAAGAGGATCGCGATATGCCAGCATCTCGGATAAAGACATATCGCAGAAGCCAAGCGGTGAATACTAGACCGGGATCGCGGGAGAAGTCAAGTTGCGAACAACGTGCCCCCAGCCAGGGGCGGGGCCGCTACCCATGAATCGCCTTCGGCCATGGGAACGTTTCCCGCTCGTCCGGGATATGCTATTCTCTTCGCGGGGAGGTCGCTCCATGGTGAAGAGAGAAACCCTCGCGCGATGCGTCTGCTGTGGCAGCGATTCATTCGTCTCGCTGTCCGACACGGTGAAGGCGGCCCAGTGCCGCGGCTGTGGGGTCATCTTCAATTACGAGCGGCCCGCCTGGAAGGACGAGCCCGCCGATGCCGATGCCTACGTGGAATACGACCGCTTCCGGCCGGACCACAAGTGGGAAAAGATGTGGCGATTCAGGTACGCTCGGGTCCAGGCCCTCTTCCCGCCGACTCCGGCCCGGCCCAGGCTTCTCGACGTGGGCACGGGGATCGGGACGTTCCTGGCGCTCGCGCGGGAGCAGTTCGACGTCTGCGGGGTCGAGCCATCGCTGGCCGGCGTCAGAAAGGCCCGAGAGCTTTACGGCCTGGAGATCATCCACGGGAGCCTGGAGGATGCGGGTTATCCCGAGAAGAGCTTTGACGCCATCACGATGTGGCACGTGTTCGAGCATCTGCCCTACCCGGGGGACACGCTCGGTCTCTGCCGGCGGCTCTTGAAACAGGACGGGAAGCTCTTCATCGCGGTCCCGAACAGCTCCCTCTGCCGGGTCATCCTCAACCCGGCCTACTGGTGCGCGCGTCAAGACAAACGGCTCGCCATGCGAGGGGTCATCCCCTACGTGGATGGGGTGGTCGATCTTCATGTGACCCACCACGCGCCGAAATCGCTCAAGAGGCTGCTCGAACGTTTCGGGTTTCAGGTGATGGACCTCGACCTCGACAAGACCTCTCTGAATCCCGGACTGAAGACCGACCTCAAGTACGCGGTCCGGCATCACTTCATCAGGCTCTTCGGGTGCAACCCTTTCAAGACGATAGTGGCCGTCGCGCGCGCGGTCTAACAGGCTGCTGAAAAAGGCCCATCTGCGGTCACCCAGCCTGCGGCTGGGTACCCGAACGCTCGGGCACTCGTTGCGGCGTACCTGGGGTACGCCTCACTCGGCCTTTCGCATTCCGCCTTGCATCTGGACCTTTTTGAGCAGCCTGTGCGAAATCGGGTCTTTCAGCAGCCTGGGGACACGGCGGGTTGGGACAAGCGGGCCGCCTCTGCATTCCCGTTCCGACCAGGGCGGCAAGAATCGCTTGACGTTGGGCGGGGCGGCATGGCATAAGAACGGTTAATTCATCGCGATGGGGTTCGCGGGTCCCCGCCGCCGGGCGGGGTGATGACTCCTACTGGTTTCGCCGGTAGGAGTTTTTGTTTGGGGGGCAACCGCTCAACTGCGACACCAGGGGCCACCAGGGTCTCCCGGAGCGCCGCCCCCGCGGGCGACCCCGTCCCCGGCACGGAGGTCCGCTCCCCGAGCGGACCGACCCGGGGTAAGGGGGAGCCGGCATCGACGGGGGTCAGGCGTCGGAGGGAGGCCCTGGTGGCCCCGGCTAAGTGTGCGACCGACTTCCGACCCACGACACCGGCTGAACGCTTACGTTTGGGGGATGGCGTGCGACGACTGGACCGGTTCACCCAAGACATGGGCGCGATTCTGCGACCGACCGGCGGGGCATCAAAGTTCGTCATGTACTACGAGCTGCTGGAAGCCTTCGGGAAGCCGGGGTGTCCGGTCTGCACGAACCTGGAGCGGGGATCGCTCAAGGCGCTGAACGATATGCTCTATGAGCAGGTGACGGATCCGGAGAGTCGCCGCCGTCTGGTCGAATCGCGCGGCTACTGCAACTGGCACGCCTGGATGCTGCCCAGGGTCCAGAATAGCCCCCTCGGCGCGGCGCTGATCTACCGCCACCTCCTCGCCGAAGCGCTCGCGCGCCTGCAGGCGTCTCGCCTTGAAACTTGCGAGCGGAGCTCCTGGCGGCGCA
>JAPLLC010000108.1:8721-25558 GCA_026387775.1 Candidatus Methylomirabilota bacterium
CTGGGGTGCAGGGGGGGCCGACCGCGCTTCTGGAGTGGTGGCGCACGAAGAGCCGGTGTCCGTTGTGCGGGCTCGCCCGGCAGGCCGAGCGGGAGAGCCTCGGGACGATCCTGCACTTCATCGGGGAGGCGGAGTTCGCCGCGGGGCTCGGGCGATCCGCCGGTCTCTGTCTTGCCCATCTCTGCGAGGCCGCGGCGATCGGCCGGGACCACCCGAACCTTCCCGCCCTGCTCGCCGCCCACGAGGCGCGCTGGACGGCCCTGGCGGCGGAACTCGAAGAGTTCACGCGCAAGAATGATTACCGGTTTGCGACCGAAGCCGTAGGCGAAGAGGGCAGCAGCTGGCGTCGCGTACTGGACGTGTTCGTGGGCCGCCCCGGCGTCTTCGGCCCCGAACGCGCGGACGAAGCAGGCGCGGCGGGAGCAGGGCGCCCCGCTTCGCCTCAGACGAGAGGAAATGATGGATAGCGCATGGATCGCCATGGCCATGGGGATCCTGATCCTTGTGGCCAGCATGGCCTCGGTGGAGCTGGGAATCTCGGTCGCGCTGATCGAGATCATCCTGGGGGTGGTCGCCTCCAACGGCTTCGGCCTCCACACCACCCCCTGGATCGACTTCCTGGCGAGCTTCGCCAGCATCGTCCTCACGTTCCTGGCCGGCGCCGAGGTGGACCCCGACGTGATGCAGGAGCGGCTGAAGGAAAGTCTCTGGATCGGCGGCATCTCGTTTCTGGTCCCCTTCCTCGGCGCATGGATGGCGGCCTACTACCTTTTCGGCTGGGACTGGAAGGCGGCCCAGATCTGTGGCGTGGCCCTCTCCACCACATCCCTCGCCGTGGTGTATGCCGTGCTGGTGGAGACCGGCCTCACCCACACGACGCTGGGGAAGATCATCATGGCCTCCACCTTCGTGACCGACTTTGGCACCGCCCTGGCCCTGAGCCTCATGTTCGTTCGGCCCACCTGGTGGCTGGTCCCGTTCCTCCTGGTTTCCGCCGGACTGGTCATCGTCATGCCGCGCCTGCAGCCCTGGTTCTTTTCGCGCTACGGCGGCCGCGTGATCGAGCCCGAGATCAAAGGGGCCTTCGCGGCGCTTCTGGTCCTGATGTACTTCGCCCAGCGGGCGGAGAGCCACGCGGTCCTCCCCGCCTTCGTTCTGGGTCTCGCCGCGGCCAGGATCCTCCAGGCCAACCGGGAGCAGCAGCGCCGCTTCCGGGTGGTGGCCTTCGCCCTGCTCACGCCCTTCTTCTTCATCAAGTCGGGCATGAACGTGTCGCTTACGGCGGTCGCGGCGAATCTGGGGTTGACGGCGGGGCTGCTTACGGTCAAGCTGCTGGCCAAATGGGTGGGCGTCTATCCGACGGCCAGGCGCTATCTGTCCGAAGGCGCGACGTACACCACGCTGCTCATGAGCACGGGCCTGACCTTCGGGACGATCTCCTCGCTCTACGGTCTGAACGCCGGGATCATCACGAAGGATCAGTTCTCGGTCCTGGTGACCGTGGTGGTGTTGAGCGCGGTGGTGCCCACTTGGATCGCCCAGCGGTTCTTCCAACCCGCTCCGCGCCCGACCGACCGCGGGCGGGCATCCGCCGGAATGGCCCCGGGCGTGGCCGACCCGCGAACCCGCAAGACGTCGGGGGAGGAGTGAGATGAAGGACGGCGAGGAGCACGACGCGGTCTTCCACAAGATCCTGCTCGCCTACGACGGTTCGGGGGGGGCGCGGAAGGCGCTTTCAGCCGCCGTCCGCCTCGCGGACCACGTAGATGCGGAGCTGCACTGCATCTGTGTGGAGGAGAAGCTGCCGCACTACGCGGCGACGCTGGGTGAGGTTGATGAGGCCAAGGCAGAGCGGGACGCGTATTTCGAGACGCTGATCCAGGAAGCACGCCAGACGGCGTGGGACCTCGCCGGGGTGGAGCTCCACTGTCGGGTGGTGGCGGGGAACGAGGTCGAGGCGATCGTGGCGGCTGCCCGAGAGGGGTTCGAGCTGGTGGTGGTGGGATTCGCGGGCCACACCAACATCTTCGGCCGGATCATGGGCAGCACGGCCCAGACCCTGAGCCGCCTCTCCCCATGCAGCGTGCTGATCGTGAAGTGAGGATGGCGCATGAAGCTCCTGGAGCCGGGGCGCCTGGGCCAAGGTGGTTCTCAACCCGGGGAGCGTCGGGCAGTCGCTGGACGGAGACCCCCGGGCGAGCTATGCCGTGGTCGAAGACGGCGTGGCGGAGATCCGGCGCGTGGAGTACGACGTCGAGGAAACCGCGGCGGGAATTCGGGGGATGGGGCTTGCCGGCGATCTGACCGACGCACTGATCGGCATCCTGCGGACCGGGAAACCATGTGCCGGCCCTGGGCCGGGGCAAGCAGGCTAGCCACCGTCGAGCGATCAGCAGCGGCTCTTCCTCAGCCTCCGTCCCACATCCGCATGGCACCACACCAATTTCCGTTCTGGACGGCTCCGACGAGCTCAGTGGGCATGGCCTGCCATCTCTTCACCTTTGGCCATGGCCAGATGGTGCGGCTGATGGTGGCCGCCCTGGACGAGAAGGCCGATGAAGCCCAGGCCGCGGATGCGGGCGATGGTCTTGGCATCGGTCGGGGTCTTCGCCACCACGGTCAGGCGTATGCCGCCAGGGATCTCTTCCGTGCTCGCCGACCACTCGGACATCTTGTTGAGCTCTCCTGAATGCGGGCTCACCATTCTCCGGATCGCCTGTTCGGTCCGCCCCACCCCGGTCACATCCATGGCGAGCCCTCCGGGCACGACCGTCGACTTGACCTCGGATCGCAGGGTGACCTCGTTCATGTCAATCAGGTGTTGGCGCAGCCGCTCCAGGCTGACCTTGCTCCAGTCGGTGGCGGGGTCGGCCTCCAGGATCCGCACGATCTCCTGGATGGCGCCGAAGGCGTCCTGACCGGACAGGGTTGGGATTCGCTGCACCGCCCCATGCCCCATCATCTGTTCATGCTGCATCTGCCCGCCCGTCATCGGCGCCTGCTGGGCCGAGGTCCAGGTAGTCCCGAGCACCAGACTCACAATCGCAGCGCCGATACCCACTCCAACCAGCTTGAACATCACGCCCCTCCCCCTGGGTCCTGGTTCTCGCCATCGTTGTGATCTTCGCGCCTCCGCCATCCCCCGGCCGTCCGTCTCAGGGTTGGTCTATTCCGTTCCCCGAGTGGCACGAGCATTCGTGCCGGCGGTCGTGACAGCTACAGTGGTGATGGCCATGGCACGAACCATGATGATGACCGGAGCCACACGAGCAATGATGATGACCGCAGCAGCAAGACATGGTGCGCCCCATCTCGGTTGGGTCAGAAGCTCGGCGTGGGGACCCGTCCCCAGCCGGTCTCCTGCGGAAGGTCCCGGAGGGCCTGGACGGTGAGGCCATGGATCTCGACATCGGCCATGAAGATCGGGGTCCGGCTGGCGTTGATCCCGAACAAGGCCGCTGGGTCCGCCTCGCCGGTCGGCGTGTCCACCCGGAGGAAGATCAGCCGCCGGACCAGCCCGCTCCCCGCGGACTCCGTCCCCATGCCGGAGGGTGCAGCATGGTGCATCATGCCGCTACTGCCTTCCAAATGCCCGAAGGGGTGCAGGATCCAGTCCGAGATCATAGCCACCGTATGGTGACGCTTGTAGAGCTGCCACTCATCGCCCGTGTCGGCGATCATCCCCTGCATCACGTAGTTTCGCGGCATGACGTAGACCAGGAATGGTCCCCGCTGCCCGTCGAGGCGGGCCTTGATCTCCGGAAGTGAAACCACCGCGGCCATCCGGTGGTCGAGCAGTCCCAAATCGTTCGGCAGGATCGCGAGCGCGGTCACCGGCCCGTTGGACCAGAGGGGCAAGCTGCGCACCGTGTAGGCCCGGGCGGCGACGGCGCCGCCCACGCTCAGGGCGGCCAGTGTCGCGATCACGACCGCCGCGCGGACGGTTCCACTGCCGAGCGGGACGAGTTTCAGTGCTGCATTCTCCAGGCCCCTCGGGACAAACATCCCCGTGCGATCCATGTACTGCCCGTAGTCCTCGCCGAACTGCCCCAGCATGCGTCGCTCCTCGTCCCTGGCGAGCAGGTAGTAGAGTGCGATCATCACCGCCCACAAGGCGGCCACCAGGAAGCGCGGCCACAGGATGGAGAGTCCGAGACCGGTCAGGCCGAGCCCGAGGTACTGGGGGTGGCGAATCCACTTGTAGAGCCCACGGAGCGCCACACCCCTTTTCGCGAACTTGTTGAAGTATACCTGGCCAGCACAGACGAGGAAAACCAGCGCGCCCACGACGAACAGGATCGAGCCGGCGAGCCGGATCCCGGTCAACAGGGGATCTGGGGGCGCGGCCATGTGCGGCAGATAGAAGGCCGTGAGCCAGCGCGTCGCGGGGTGCTGAGCCAGGGAGAGGAGGACCGGGTTGAAGGCGGCATAGAAGAACCCGGCTGCCGGGCTGATCATGATGAGGATCTCCAGCCCGATGATGAAGTAGAGGACGATCACACTCCGCCAGAGCACCTTCGGTTGCGCCATGGAACGAACTCCCTTTCCGGTGATGCATCGGTGGCAATGGAGCCGTCCGGGCAGGCCTGGCCGGCACGTCACGGCTTCGCCCGTCGGCCCCGGCGGGTGCGGCATCACGCCGCCGTGGCCTTGTTCCGATCGAAGACATACGCCAGCATCGGCACGTAGATCAAGGTCAGCACGGTCCCGACCAAAAGGCCGAAGACGGCGACATCCGCCAGCGGGGACAGCCGCTCCAGGCCGACTGCCCGCTCGAACAGGATCGGCAGCATGCCTGCGATAGTCCCGAAGGCGGTCATGAAGACGGGACGGAAGCGCACCCGGACGCTTTCCAGGGCCGCCTCGAAGGGCCCGGCATGCCGCCGGAAGCCCTGGTAGAAGTCGACCAGCAGAATCGAGTTCTTGATGAGGATGCCGAAGAGCAGCATGGTCCCCAGCATGCTCGGCAAGCAGTTGGGCTTGTGGAACAGAAGCATCCCCCAGGAGGAGCCGATCAGGGAGAGGGGCAGGACCAGGATCATGATGACGGCCAGGGGCACGGAGCGGTAGATGGCGATGAGCGCCATGAGGAGTAAGACCAGGCCGATGGCGGTCGCCCGCATCATCCGACCGAAGGTATCCTCCATCTGCTTGATGTCCCCCTCTTGGCTGACGAGCACCCCCGGGGTTTCCAGGTCGGCGAGAGCTCGCCGGGTGCCGGCCGTCAGCATCGATTCCGGCTGGGTGGCCCGGTACCCGTTCACGTCGAGGCTGTAGAGCATGTTGTTGCGTTCGATCTTCGCCGCCGTGAGGTCGTACCGGATGTTCGCCACGGCCCCAAGCGGGACCGGGCCCTTCGGGGTGTCCAGGGGGACGAGCGCGAGGCTCTCGACGGACCGGTCGTAGGGCGGCGCAAAATACAGCCGCACGGCTTGCGTCTGCATGGACACGAAGCCGCCGCTCAGCGAGACCGGCGCCCCCTTGAGCGGAAGCTGCGCGGCGATCTGCGCCGGGGTGAGCCCGAATGCCAGCATCCGGTTGGTATCCAGGTCCACGCGCGCCTCCGTGAAGTCCAGGTCCCAGCTCGTATTGACCGACGTCAGCCCCTTCACCTGCTGCATTTTGGCGGCCACCTGCCGGGCCACGGGCGGCAGCAGGCGGTAATCCTCCGCCAGAAGGCGGGTATCCACCGGGGCCTTGATGCTGGAGATCGGCGAGCCGGTCCCGGATCTCGTTTTCGATCTCCCAGATCGTCTGTTTCCGTTCAAACCGGTTCACGCAGTTGATGGTCATGTAGGCTTCGGTGGGGAGCGCTCCGCTCCCGAGCGACAGCACGCCGGGCTCGCTGCCGACGCTGACGGAACTCATGAGGACGGGCTCGGCGCGGTGCACCCACTCGAGAAATGGCCGCAATCGCCCCACCGCGGTCTCCACCGTCTCATTCCCGCTGAATTTGACGTGCGCCTTGATGATCCCCGTGTCCATGGGTGGGGCCAGATCTCCCCCGACCAGCGGCCACACCGTATTGAGGCTAAAATACAGCAGGCCCCCGACGGCCAGGAGCATCGCCGCACGCCGCACGATCGCCCATTTCCCCCGCGAGAAGTGCAGGAGCGCGACGTAGGGGTGCACCAGGCGACCGAACGTCCGGTGATAGAGGGTTTCGAGGCCCCGCTCGAGCCGGGTCTTCCGCACGCCCTTCCGGTAGAGGAAGAACGAGATGCTGGGGATGAAGGTGATGGACAGGACGTACGAGACCGCCAAGGCGATCATGAGGGTGGCGATCATCGGCCGGTAGATCTTCTGGGGATAGTCCCCCAGGAACAGGAAGGGCGCCATGACGGCCATCGTCGCGACGGTGCCGGCGAACACCGGGCCGACGACTTCCTTGGTCCCGTGGACGATGGCCTGCCGCAGGTCTTCCTTGAGCTCGCTGAGATGCCGCTCGATATTCTCCAGGACCACGACCGCATCGTCGACCAGCATGCCGAGGGCGAGGATGATCGCGGTGTACACGACGATGTTCAGCTCCCCGCCGGCCAGCCAGAGGATGCCGATGGTGGAGAAGAACACCATGGGGATCGACCCCAGCGCGGCGAGCACCGCCTTCACATTGCCGAGGAACAGCAGGATGACGAGGAGGGTGAGGATGATGGCATCCCGCAAGGCTTCCAGCATGTTCCGGTTGGCGGTCTCGATGAGGGTCCGCTGGGTGTCGGCCACCTCGAAGCGGAGGCGGGGGTACCGGGCCTGGAGGTCCGCGATCACCTGACGCGCCGCGGTGCTGGTCGTGAGCACGCTTCCCCCAGGGGCGCGCTGCACGGCGATGGCAATCGCCGGGCGGCCGTTGCCGAGATAGGCGGAGAAGGCCGGCTGCTGGCCCCAGACCACCTCGGCCACGTCCCCGAGGCGCACGTTCGGGGCGATCGGCAGGGCCCGCAGGGTCTCGACGTGATCGCGTTCTCCGTAAAAAGCCAGGGTGACGTAGCGATCGGGCCCCTTCGAGAACCCGAGGGGAATATCCCGGTTGCTGCCGCCGATGAGCGCGGCCAGGCGCTCCAGGCTCACCCCCTGGGCCTTCAGCTTGAAGGGGTCCACGTTAACGCGGATGGCGCTCTGGCTCCCGCCGAAGATCTCCACGTTGCCGATGGCGGCGGTGCGCAGCAGGGCGGGTTTGATGTCGCTCTCCACGAGCTTGCGGACATCCGCGGCCGTGAGAGACTCGTCCACGGCACTCACGGCGAACACGTCGGCGGGAAGCGTGAATGACCCCATGGTATAGACCGACGGGTTCACCTCGGCCGGAAGCGTGTTCCGGACCTTGCTGAGGGCGTTGCTCACATCCACCGCCGCGGAGTCCAGCCCCTTCTCGTACTCGAATTCCACCGTGACGATGGACATGCCGGCGATGTTGGTGGAGCTGACCTGGCGGACCAGCGCCAGGGCGGAGACTTCCTGCTCGATGGGCTTGGAGACGCTGGCGGCGACCACGTTTGGCGTCGCCCCCGGGACCGGGGTCACCACCACGACGGTCGGCCGGTCGCTGTCGGGGAAGAGGTTCTTCGGCATCGCCACCAGCCCGATACACCCCAGGACGAAGAAGCCGGCGATCAGGCTATAGAGCAGGTACGGCCGCTCGTAGAAGAAATCGAACACGGGGGCACTCCTCTCAGCGGGTGCGGTTGACCCGGACGGGCACACCCGATGCGACCCGCAGCAGGATGTCCGGCATGGCCGACAGGAGCGTCTTGCCGGCGAGGGCTTCTTTGACCCGCACACCTTCCACGCCCCGATGCGTGACGGTCACTGGTTCCTTGTCCACCTTCCCGCCGTCCCAGATCAGCACGAAATCCCTGCCGTTGACGCTCAGCAGCGTGTCCATCGGAATCACGGGACCTCCCCCGGGGGCGGTCACGACCGACACCTGGACCACCTCCCCCTCGACTGCTTTCGCGTCGTGGGGCACCGGGCTCCGGTACTCGGCGAGACCGTTTTGATTGGCCGCGTTCCGCGGGACCAGAGGCAGCCGGCTTCCGTTCCACCGGATCTCCCGGGCAACCAGGTCGGGCGGGAGCCGGAGGGTCAGGTAGCGGTCGTGCTGGCCCGTGAGGGAGAAGAGCGGTTTGCCGGGCAGCGCCAAGTCCCCCTCCTGCACGTGCCGGACGGCCAGCGTGCCGGTGATCGGCGAGATCACCCGCGCATACCCGAGCAACGCGTCCGCTTCCTTGAGGGTCTGGTCGAACACCTGCTTCCCCGCGTGCAGGGCCGCGATGGCCTGTTGCGCGGCGGCGATCTGGGCGGCGAGGGCGGCGATCTGGGTCTCCTCGGTCTGGGACTGCTCGACGGACACCCACTTGACCGCGAGCAACTCCCGCGTGCGCCCGTGGCTCTCCTCGGCGTTGACCAGCGCCACCTTCAGGGCTTCCAGGGCGGCTTGCTTGGAGGCGATCTCGTAGTCCAGGTTCGTTTGCTGCTGCTGCGTGGCAGCCCGCTTGGCCTGGATTTCCGCCGCGTCCAGCTCGGCGAGCAGCTCGCCCTTCTCCACGCGGTCACCTTCCCTGCGGAGCACGCGGAGCACCCGTCCGGTGAGCTTGGTCGAGAGGGTGACCGACTGATCCGAGGACACGGTGGCCAGGGCCGGGAGGGTCAGCGGGACCCCGGCCGCGGGGATCGTGACCGCCTCCACGATGGCGGGCAAGGGCGCCGGGCGTGGGGCGGCCGCCAACTGGGCTTTCCGGCTGGTGAGGGCATAGGCGCCTCCCGCGATCAGGGCCGCGACGGCGATGAGCACTGCCACGATTTTCATTGCACCACTCCTGTCAACGCCATCCCGTACAGCACCGCCTGCTGGGCCAGGACTTGCCACTGATCGTTCTGGGCCTGGTAGAGGCCGGCCTCCGCCTGCAGGACATCCGCCTCGTAGCGGAGGTATTCCTCGGTCGTCAGGCGCTCGTTCCGATACGCGACGCGGGCGATCTGCAGCAGGCGCGTCTGCGTCTCCACGATCTCCTGGGCCACCGCCGTCGCGCGCGCGAGCACGGGGCCTTTGTCCTGGAGGTTCTGGGCCAGGGCGGAGAGGTCACGCTTGTTCTGTTCCAATGTCTGTTCCGCCCGCCGTACCTTGACATTGGCGATGTCGTTGGCGGCAAACAGGGTCTTGTCGAAGAGCGGGATCCGGAGGACAAGGGCGACGAAGTTGTAACTCCGCTCCACGTGGCTGCCGGTGTTATAGGCGGTCCCCTCGTTCAGCGAGAGCCCGCCCTCCAGCGAGAGGGTGGGATAGAACTGCTCCTGGGCCCGTTGCACGTCCTTCTGGGCAGCCGCCACATCCGCCTCCAGCACGCGCAGCGCGAGGAACGGCCCCGGCTGGACGTCGGCGATCGGGCGCATCGGGACGGGAGCGTCGAGCGCGATGCCGGTCAGCTTGCGGAGATCCCGCTGGACATCCAGAATCTTCATCCGCAAGTCATTGTGCTGCTGAGCGAGGTCGCTCAGGGCTTTCTGGATCTTGAGCCGGTCCGCCTCGGCCGCGCGGCCGAGGGCGACCTTCCGCTCGGTCATGGCCAGCGCGTCCTGCAGCGAGGCCTCCCGCCCCGTCAGTGCGGCGTCCGAGCGGACCAGGGAAGTGAACAGGCTGTTCAGCGCGACGACCGTCGCCTCCTTCCGGACGAGGTCGATCTGCTTGGCGGTCACCGCCTTGTCCTTGAGCAACTTCAACTGGTCCGCGACGGTGTAGAGCGCCTTGACGTAGAGGGGCATCTGGGCAGTAGCGCCGTAGCGGGCGATCGTTCGGGAAAATTCCAGGCTGTTCCCCTGGGCCGCGTTCCCCTCGGTCGGGAAGAACGGCCGCATATTCGTGGGGGAACTGTAGTCCTCGTACCGCCCGTAGAGGCCGAGCTTCGGAAACAGCGCCGAGTAGGCTTCGGTCACCCGGAGGTCCGCCTCGGCGACCGCCAACTCCTTCTCCTGGATGTCGGGCTGCTCCCGCGCGGCCGCCAGCAGGCTGGCAATATCCATCGCCGAGGCCTGGGAAATCGGCGACGCTGCGAGCAGCACCAGGATCACCATCAGCATCCGTCTGCGCATCTTCCCTCCGGGTTGGACCCGCGCCATCTCAAGATCAGCTTCAGGCCTTCAGAAGATCAGCACCGAGACCACTGCTACTACGCCAACGATGACCAGGAGGTCGACCTTCCAGCGGAGCGCGAGGAAAGCCGCCGTGGCCAGCCCCCAGGTCTTCCAGTCCACCAGGGACGCCCGCCCGAACTGCCAGAGCACGAAGACGAGGAGCGCGATGAAGCCGGCCAGGACGCCTTTGATCATCCACTGCACGCTCTGGAGCCGTTTGATTCGGTCGAAGTGCGGGACCGCTCCGACCAGCACTACAAAGGACGGGAAGAAGACCGCAAGGGTGGAGAGGACCGCTCCCACGACCCCGGCCATCTTGTATCCGACGAACGTCGCCGTGATCACGATCGGCCCGGGCGTCACCTGGCCCAAAGCGATGCCGTCGATGAATTCCCGGGTGGTGAGCCACCCGAGCCGCGCCACCACTTCCTCTTGGATGAGCGGGATCAAGGTGAATCCGCCGCCGAACGCCAGAGCCCCCAGTTTCATCAGGAGCAGATTGAGCTGCCCCAAGAAGGGATCCCAGGCGTATGGGCCGAAGGCCAAGCCGATCCCCAGGATCGCCGCAATCCCCCATCCCCATGCGCTCATCGTTTCGCCTCCGGAGCCGGGGGAGTGCCGGTTCCCGCGAATCGGTACAGGGGAACGGCCAGGATGGCAGTCCCGACCAGGACGATCAGGAAGTGCACCTTGAGCACCATTGCCAGGAGAGCGAGTGCCGCCAGCAGGACACCCTGCCATCCCTGGAGCGTCGTCCGACCCAAGGTCAGGCAGGCATTCAGGACGATCGCCACCACGAGGGCCCCCAGACCCCGGAAGAGGGCCTGGACGATGGGCAATGAGCCAGCCCGGAAGTAGAGCGCCGTGAGCACCGTCATGGTGAGAAAGCGGCAGGACGAAGCCGAGGGCCGCCGCGAGCGCCCCAGAGATTCCGCGCAGGCGATACCCCGTGTACGTGCACATCTGGACCATCGTGGCGCCCGGGATCACTTGACACAAGGCCATGCCTTCCTTGAACTCTTGCTCCGAGAGCCACCGACGGTTGCCGACCAGGTCACTTTTGAGGTGCGCCATCATCGCGGGCCCGCCGTAGGCGGTCGCCCCCAATCGAAGGAAGCCGAGGAAGCACGTTCGCAAGGGGACATCCAGCATGTCTTCCACTCCTTTCCTTTTGTTGGCCACACCGAGCCTGGGGCTGACGCCCCGGCTCCAGCGCACCAGCTTACCGGCAAAAGTGCTGGCGAACGCGTGGCGTTGCCACTACGGGTGGGCATCCCTCCATCGCGGCTGCCCCGTCTCGTCCCGGAGCTCGACAACGCTCCCCGTCCGCCGATTGGTGACCCGAGCGGCGACGAGATGGAGATTGCCCAGCCGGTCCATCAGCTTGGATCCTTCGACCGCCAGGGGATCGCCTTCCTGGATGTCCAGGTGCAGCTCCATGGCGTACCAGCCGGGTCCGAGCATCACCGTATACGTTTCTCCGGACGCCTGGAGCCGCAATGTGGCCGGGCCGTGCTGGGATCGCAGGTTCATATGGGTCGCCTTTCCCGTCACCTGAATCACGGTATTCCGATCGAAGCCCAGCCCGGCCGGTGGACCCCCCCACCAGTACTGGGCTCCGGCCAGCGACGGGAACACGAGCATCGCGGCCACGAGGAGATGGGCGGCCTGCAGCGCGACCCGATTGCCATTCGCCTTCTGCCCGTGTGCCGACCGCGTCCAGGCTGTCCAGACGGCAAGCAGTCGGGCCGAGCCCCACAAGGCCCACGCCACCAGGATCCCGCACCAGGTCGCTGACCACAGGAGTGCCTCGATCCACTCGCTCGTGCGGGTCAGGCTGCTGCCGATGCCGCCCATGCCTTTCTCCTCTTCATCCGACTCGTGCCCATTTCAGGACCCCCCTGGCCCCATGCCCGGTCCGAAGGCCGGCAGTTGCGCGCGCTGCTCAGGCGTGGTTGTTGCGTTCACCGGAAGAAAGGAGCAGGCTCCGTGCCAAGCTCGCGAACACCGGGCCGCACTCGGTGGCGGTTTGTGCCGAGGCCCTAATAACACGGGATTAGAGGAACGGCCGGCGCCAAGCGGTCCTCGCGGATCGTCGCGGGGGACTCGCCGGGACTGCGGATCTCGCACTCCCTACTGCTGATTCAGCACGTCAAGGACCGGAGCCCCAATCGACCCATGCAGACACATGCTGTCAACTCTCTCGGCGTCGAGGCGATCCCTGCGGCGGGGACGGGCGAGTGCATGAAGCCGATCGAAACATGAGGAATGGCGTCGAGAGCGGGCCGGCCGAGAATTGAGATTCGTCAGACGCTCTCTCGACGTGACCGTGAGCGCAGGCCGGCGATAAGGGAGGGGTGACTTTCCTGCCCAGCGGAATTCAGGGGTGGCCGTCTGGAATCCGCACGGGAGGTGGGGGAGCTATTCGTTTGCCTCCGCCTCGGTAAAGATCCCGTATTCCTTCAGGCGGGCGTAAAGAGTCCGGAGGCCGATGCCGAGTTGCTCGGCCGCTCGGCGCCGGTTGCCGCCGTGGGCGTCCAGCGCCGCCAGGATGGCCTCGCGTTCCAGGTCCTTGAGGGTCTTCGACCCACCCGAGACCGGTGCGGCAGGCGGCGCGAGGTTGAGCTGGGTCGGCCCGATGCGGTCTTCTCGACAGAGGATCGCGGCCCGCTCGATGACGTTCTGGAGTTCACGGATGTTCCCGGGCCAGGCGTACGTTTGCAGCAGGGCCGTCGCCTCGGCCGTGAACCCTTGGATCGGTTTGCCCAGGCGACGGCCCACCTCGCGCATGAGATGGTCGGCCAAGGGGAGGATGTCCGTGGGCCGCTCGCGGAGCGGCGGCAACACAATGGGGAATACGCTGAAGCGGTAGTAAAGATCCTCGCGGAAGGTCTTGGCGACCATCATCTGCCGGAGGTCGCGATTCGTCGCCGCAATCACCCGGACGTCTACCGTCACCGTTTTCGTCCCGCCGACCCGTTCGAGGGTGCGCTCCTGGAGCACCCGCAGGAGTTTGGCCTGGAGGGCGGGACTCATCTCCCCAACCTCGTCGAGGAAAAGGGTGCCCCCGTGCGCCAGCTCGAAGCGCCCCCGCCGCTGGGCCGCGGCCCCGGTGAAGGCGCCCTTCTCGTGGCCGAACAGCTCGCTTTCCAGGAGCGTCTCGGCGAGGGCGGCGCAGTTCACGGCGACGAAGGCCTGCTCGGCCCGCGGGCTCCAGTGATGGATAGCCCGCGCCATCAGCTCCTTTCCCGTGCCCGTCTCGCCGGTGATGAGGACCGTCGCATCCGTGGGCGCCACGGAGCGCCCCAGCTCCAGCGCGGCCTGCATCTTGGCATCTCCAGCAATGATCTCGCCGAAGGGGAACACCGCCTCGGTGGCCTGGCGCAGGGTGGTCGCCTCGTCGGTCACCCGCCGCTCTTCCAGGACCCGCCGCACGGTGAGGCGCAGCTCGTCAGGATTGGCCAGCGGCTTCAGCAGATAATGAACCGCCCCTTTGCGCATGGCCTCGACGGCGCCTTCGACCGTGCCGAAGGCCGTCAGGATGATCACCGCCGTGCCGGGGTCGTCGCGCTTCACCTGCTCCAGCAGCTCCAGGCCGGAGATCCCGGGCATCTTGAGATCCGTCAGGACGAGGTGATAGTGACGCGTGGTGATGAGCTGGAGCGCCTCCTTGCCGCTCGCCGCCGCGGTCACATCGTACCCCTCTTCCTTCAGGACGGACGAGAGCAGGAGCCGCATCGCCGGCTCGTCGTCCACCACCAGGATGCTGGCCTTCGGCTTAGCCATGCGCCGGCCCCTCCACTGGAAGCGTCACCAGGATCGTCGTGCCCTCCGGACCGGTCCGCTCGGTGCGGATGACCCCGCCGTGCGCCTCCACGATCTGCTTGCAAATTGCCAGCCCGAGGCCCGTCCCCTTGGTCCGCGTCGTGTAGAACGGCTCGAAGACGCGAAGCAGGTCGGCCTCGGGGATCCCCGACCCAGTGTCCTCGACGGCGACCTCGACGGCCCGTCGCGTGCCGCCTTTTCCATCAATGGGCCGCACCGCGAGGGTCAATCTCCCCCCTTTCGGCATGGCCTGGAGAGCGTTGAGCGCGAGATTCCCGAAGAGCTGCTTCAGTTGCTCGGGGTCGGCGGCGATACGGGGCACCTCCTCAAGAACGTCGAGCCGGCAGACCACCCCTGCGGCTTCCGCGGCCGGCAGTACCAACTGCAACACCTCGCCGAGGAGACCAGGCAAGGTCGTCGGCTGGCGGTCCGGCGGCCGGGGCCGCGCATAGCTGAGCAGGTCATTCACGAGCCGCTCCAGCCGGGTGGCCTCTTGGGCGATGGTCTGGGTCATTTCCAACTGTGGCGGATCGGCCGCCTGTTTCTCCCCCAGGAACTGCGCCAGGCCCTTGATCGCCCCCAGGGGGTTCCGGATCTCGTGGGCCAGCACGGCCGCCATGCTCCCCAGCGCGGCGAGGCGCTCCTGGCGGGCCGCCTCCTCCTGCAGACGGAGGTATCGTCGGAGCGTGCGGATCTGCCACACGCTGAGGCCCAGGAGAACCATCACCATCACACCCACGAGTGCGAGCTGGATCAGGGCATGATGCACGATCTGCCGAGCGGGGGCAGTGTGCAGGGCGAGGCGAAGGATTCGGTATCGCGGCTGTCGGGTGTCGAACTGTCCGACCATTCCCGGTGGGGGAACGTGGAACGGAACCGTAAACTCATACACCTCTTCCCCGGTTCCCAACGTCACCAGGCGCCCAGTGAGTTGCCCGCTCTCCGAGACGCTCCGGAGGGCCGCATCCTCGATGCGCGTGCCCACGAGTCGTGGATTCGAGTGTGCGAGGACCGCGCCATCCCGATCCATGATCGTCAGAAAGGCCACCTCGCGCCGATGCTGTTCCTCCACCAAGGCCTGGAGCGCCGCCGCATCCCGCCCTCCGTGGCTCCGGGCCTCGGCCGCCAGCTCCAGGCTGATGCCGACCCCCTGATTCCTGAGCGTCTCCTCCGCTATACGCACGGCCGTGCGGTAGTTGACGAACGTCACGCCCACGAGACCGAGCGACAGCAGGATCACGGTGACGAGCAGGCTGCGGACGGGAGGCCCAACGCTCGATCGCCTCCGAACTGCCTGTGGCAAGCTCATCGGCCCCTCACCCCCGGGTCACTTCACCAGTCCATTGATCGGGTGCGTATTCTATCCTATTTGAGCAGCCTGGGCGGAACCGGGTTTTTCAGCAGCCTGCTAGAGGGAAGCCGAGCCCGCGAGCATCTTGAGGCCGACAAGGCCGGAATCCTCCGGAGCTGCCGGCCCAGTGGAAGCGCCAGGCTGAAAGGGGCGAGGTCTCATCATGCTGTTGTTAAACGCCCCTGCTGAGATGCAAAGCATAATCTCCCTCTACAGCCTTCCGGCTTCCAGAAAACTGAAGTATCCAGTCTTGTTGAAGATGATGTGGTCCAGCAGCTCGATGCCTACGATTTCACCCGCCGCTTTGAGCTGGGCGGTGATGGTGATGTCGCTTTGCGACGGTTCAACACCACCGCTGGGGTGATTGTGGGCGACGACGACAGCCGCAGCACGGTCGGAGAGTGCATCCGCGAAGACTTCGCGTGGATGAGCCGGGCTCCGGTCTATCAGGCCAATCGAAACGACGCGGATGTTCAGGATTTCATTCGCGCCATTGATGCTGGCGCATAGAAAGTGCTCCTGCTTCCGGTCGGCATAGTGCCGAATGTGAGGCAGCAGATCCGCCGGGGTGGCGATCTTCGCACCCTCCGGCTTGATGCGGCGGCGGGCAAATTCGATCGCCGCGAGAATCAGGGTGGCTTTCGCGTTACCCACGCCTTCGAACTGCGTCAGGTCTTCGGCCTGCACGTCCAGGCCCTTCTCGTCAATGAGCCGCGCCAGCTTCCCCGCGAGGGTCATGACATCCATCCCCGGCGTGCCTTTCCCAAGCAGAACCGCCAGCAGTTCCCGATCGCTCAAGGCAGTCGCGCCTTTCCGGAGCAGCTTCTCGCGCGGCCGGTCGGATTCGGGCATCTGGTGAATGGTCTTGTTCATGGCCTCATGCCGCCATTGAAAGATGGTGCTGTATCACCGTGAACGCCATGATATCGAAGATGCCGCTGGGGTCCATGTATTTCGGATCCGACAATTCCTCGTAGCGTCCCCGCTCGTCATAGGCGGTCTGGATCTCACCGTTCACCTGCCCGCGATAAGCGCCGTCGAGGTAGATGCCGTCGTCTCGGTGAGCGGTGACGGTGCCGCGAATGACCGGGTCGGCGGCTTTCTCCTCCGTGACCTGCTTGATGTAAAGCGCCTCCTCGTCGGTGATGTCGAACCTGGCTTGGATCTCCGCGATCATGTCCTGAACAGACACCTTCTTCGGGGGCGGGCCAGAGCCTTTCTTGCCACCGCCCGGTCTGAGCTTGACCGTCCCACCGCCGGTCTCTACGCCTTGATACGCGACGGCGGCCTTGATGACTTCTGTTTGGCGAATCTGCTTCATCAGCTCGGACACGCTGCCTGCCTTGATGAGTTGCGGGCCGACGTATGCGGCATACGTGGCGAGCTGCTTGATTTCCAGCGCAAAGGTGAAGATGCACGTGAGGAAGTGAAAGCTCTTCACGAAGCGGGCGAGTAGGTAAACGAACTCCTTGCGCTCTTCCGGGTCGGTGAGCTTCGCCTGAAAGCGGGTTCGCAGCGCGTTGACCGAGAACT
>JAPLLC010000079.1 GCA_026387775.1 Candidatus Methylomirabilota bacterium
CAGCCCGCAGTCGGGGCACTGGATGATCTCTCCGACCTCGGTGGAGGACTCCAGATGGATCTCGGCTTCACATTCGGTGCAGAGTGCCATGGTCATCACCTCCATAGTAAGGGAGAACGGCCGAAAGGATAACATGCACCTCCATCCGCTATCAAGGGAAAGACAGGTGCCTCTCACAATTCGTCACCTCGGCAGCCCCGAGATACGCTCGCTGGACGGTCCGTTCAAAGCGCTTGTCATGCCTGGGCGCGTGTGCTACGGTCATTCCCTCGCGTGAGAAGCGACGGTCCGTGGGCGTGGGCGGAGCGTGAGAGGGGGGCCCGGCGAGATGGATGGGCAGGAGAGCATCGGACAGACCCTCCGGCGGCGACGAGAGGAGCGCGGGCTCACCGTCGAGCAGGCAGCGCACCAGAGCAAGGTCCCGATCCGACTGGTCGAGACGCTGGAGTCCGACGACTACCATCTGCTTCCCGATGCCCTCTATCTTGTTCGGCTGCTGCACGAGTACGCCACCCTCCTTCATCTCGACGCCGCCGCCCTCGAGGCCGAATTCCGGCAAGCGGTCCGCCGGCCGCCGCGCCCTTCGCTGGCTCCTCCGTCGGCGGCCCGCCCCGACCCGGCGATCCCGTGGAAGCAGATGCTCTGGACCCTGGCCGCCATCCTGGTGGTCACCCCCCTGGTCTTCATCGCGCTCTCCTTGGCGTCGAAGCGGGCGCAAGAGCGCGAGGCCCAGGCCCCGACAGCGGAGCCGCACGCAGAGGAGTCGCGACCGGCCGGCGACGAGGCCGTGGGGGTTTCGGAGCGCCTCTTGGGGAGCGTCACCCCGTCCGCGTCCTCGGTCGTAGATGTGGCGGCCGAGGAGGCGCCGCCACCCTCTACAGCGGCGGGCGAGGCCCCGACCCGGATCGGCACGGACGACGTCGCGAAGGCGGCCCCGACGCGCCACGTGTTGGTTGTCCGCGCCCACGAGCCGACCTGGTTGTCGGTTCGGCCCGACGCGGGAGAGCGGCGACAGGTCCTCTTGCAGCCGGGGCAGGCGACGCGCTTCGGGGCGGAGGTCGGGTTTCGGGTGACGGTGGGCAATGCCGGCGGCGTGGCGCTCTGGTTCAACGGCGCACCGCTCCCATCCCTGGGCCGGTCCGGCGAGGTCGTCCGGGATCTCATCCTGCCGCCCCCCCAAGGCGGCTCCCCTGCCTCGGGGGCCGAGGCCGCACCGTCGCGGCAGTAGCGGGGCAGGGGGGTCGATCCGGCGTGGAGAGCGGGGTGAACGGGGAGAGGGGGCAGGGCCGGTGGTTCCGGCGTTCAGTCCTGGGCCTGCTGATCGCGGGCGTCCTGACCGGCCACCTGCTGGTGCCGGTGGTCCATCAGGTTCCGCACGATCTCTTCATTCGGCTCTACTACCTGCCGATCGCCCTGGGCGGCGTCTGGTTTGGTTTGTGGGGCGGGTTGGGGACGGCGGGTCTGATCACACTGCTCTATCTGCCGCACATCCTCTTCGTCGATCACGGGAACTTGACCTTCGGGTATCTCTTGGAGATTCCCGTCTTCCTCGGCGTGGGATTGCTCACCGGCCTGATCGTGGAGCGGCAGGCCCAGTACCGCCGCGGCCTGGAGGCCCAGGCGGAGACGCTGGCGCGATCGCATCGGGAGCTGCAGGAGCAGACCCGGCTGCTCCTGGAGAAGGAAACTCAGCTCCGCCGGGCGGACCGGCTGTCCGCCCTGGGCCAGCTCTCGGCCGGCCTGGCCCACGAGATCCGGAACCCGCTGGGCGCCATTAAAGGGGCGGTGGAGATCCTGGAGGAGGACTATCCCGCCGGCCACCCCAAGGCCGAGTTCTACGCCATCATCCTGAAAGAGGTGAAGCGCCTGAACGATGTGGTGACCAACTTCCTGAACTTCGCCCGTCCCGTGGCCCCGCACTTTGCCCCGGTGGATGTGCGCGAGGTGTTGACCGGCCTGGAGGGCCTGATCTCCGGTCAGGCCCGGGCCTATCGCGTGCAGATCTTCACCAGCTTTCACGTGGGGCCGGCCCGCGTCATGGTGGACGAGGCCCTCCTCAAGCAGGCCTTTCTCAACATCGCGCTGAACGCGCTGGAAGCGATGCCCGACGGCGGGGACCTGGCCATCTCGACCCGGCTGGCCGATCCGGCGACGGCGGGGATCCTGGACGCTGAGCCCCGTCAGGAGTGGGTGGAGGCCATCTTCGACGACACCGGGTGCGGCATCCTCGAGGAGCACCTGGGCCGCGTCTTTGACCCCTTCTTTACCACCAAGAAGGACGGCACGGGCTTGGGTCTGGCGATCACGTATCGGATCATCGAGAATCACCGCGGAATCATCCGGGTCATGAGTCAGCCCGGGAAAGGGACCACCTTCGTGATCACCCTCCCGCTGGAAGGGGCCATGCAGACATGAGGCGCACCAAGATCCTGATCATCGACGACGACGAAAGCCTGCGGCGCGTCCTGGAATACAACCTGGCCCAAGAAGGCTACGCGGTCCTCACGGCGGCCAGCGGCGAGCAGGGGTTGGATCATCTGAGGAAAGAGGGGGCGGACCTGGTTGTGACCGACGTTCGGATGGCCGGGATGGACGGCCTTCGGGTCATGGAGGAGGTCCGCAAGCTGGACCCCAGCATCCAGGTCATCATTCTGACCGCCTTCGGGACGATCGAGAACGTGGTCCTGCGGCAAGCGCTCAAGTCGCGCAACGACATGGAGAACATCGTCGCCGAGAGTCCGGGGATGCGGCAGATCGTGGAGATGATCCGGCGCGTGGCCCCCACGGAGACCACGGTCCTGATCCTGGGGGAGAGCGGGACCGGCAAGGAGCTGGTGGCGCGGGCCCTCCACGGGTTGTCCCCGCGGGGGCGCGGGCCCTTCGTGGCGGTCAACTGCGCGGCGATTCCGGAGAACCTGCTGGAGAGCGAGCTCTTCGGCCACGTGAGGGGGGCCTTCACCGGGGCGATCCGCGATCGCGTCGGGAAGTTCGAGGCTGCCGATGGCGGCACCATCTTCCTCGACGAGATCGGCGAGATGCGGCTCGATCTGCAGGTGAAGATCCTGCGCTGCCTGGAAGAGCGGGTGGTGGAACGGGTCGGGGACAATCAACTGATCCGGGTGGATGTCCGGGTGTTGGCCGCGACGAACAAGGACCTCACCAAGGCGATCCAGACGGGGGAGTTTCGGGAGGAGCTCTACTACCGGCTGAACGTGGTGCCCCTCGCGATCCCGCCGCTGCGCGAGCGGCGCGAGGACATCCGGGCCCTCACGCAACACTTCCTGAAGATCCTGGGGGCTCCACCGCGTCTCACCATCGCCCCCGACGCGTTTCGGGCCCTGGAGACCTACGACTGGCCCGGGAACGTCCGCGAGCTGGAGAACGCGCTGGAGCGGGCCCTGATCTTTCAGCGTGCCGATACCCTCGCCATGACGGACTTGCCGGAGACGATCCGGGTGCCCCGGGTCAGGGAATCGCCGGCACTCCCGGTGAGCTTGCCCGAAGCCGGCCTGTCGCTGGAGGAAGTGGAGAAGGAGCTCATCCTGCGCGCCCTCCAGAAGCACGACTGGAACCAGTCGCGGGCGGCGCGCTATCTCGGGATCACGCGGCACACCTTGCTCTACCGGATGGACAAACACGGCATCGAACGGCCGGGAAACCGGGGCGCGGGCGACGAGGGAGAGCCGAAACCGGACGCGCAGGGGTCAGGGCCGACTCTGTGAGGAGGCAGTGCCTGCGGCGGGACAGCGGACGGCATCGGCACGACCGCACCGCCTGCCGCGAAGCCTGCTTCCACGTGGTGCGGAGAAAGGAGGACACGGGAATCATCTGAGAAGATTCTTTGCATAGAAGATCTCGGTCATCTCCCGCTTCAAGCTCTCCTTCACCTTGCGCCGCTCCCCTTGGTTCAGCTCCTTGGCCGTGGTCCCGAACAGGTAGTTGTTCAGCCGGAAGTCCCGGAGGACCATCTTGGTGTGAAAGAGATTCTCCTGGGAGATGTTGATGTCCGCCCGATCGTACCGTTTCTTGACGTTGGCCGCGATGAACTGCTGGATGGTGCGGATCTTGTGGTCGATAAACAGCTTCTTCCCCTGCGTGTTTCGGGTGAAGCCGCGCACGCGGTAATCCAGCAGGACCACTTCCGAGTCGAAGGACTTGATCAGGTAGTTCAAGGCCCGGAGCGGCGAGATCTTCCCGCAGGTGGAGATGTCGATGTCGACCCGGAAGGTGGAAATGCCGCTGGTCTTGTCGGTCTCCGGGTAGGTGTGCGCGCAGAGATGGCTCTTGTCCAGATGGGCGAGACTGATGGCACGCCGGGCTCTCGGCTCCATCGGCCCCTCGGCGATGAGGATCGTCACGCTCGCCCCCATGGGGTCATAGTCCTGGGAGGAGATGTGGAGGATGTTGGCGCCGATGATGGCGGCCGTGCCTTTGAGGATCCGCTCCAGTCGCGCGGAGTTGTAGGCCTCGTCCAGGTAGGCCAGATATTCCTTGCGGTCGGCCCGGCTCTTGGCATAGCAGATGTCGTAGATGTTGAAACTCAGGCTCTTGGTCAGGTTGTTGAATCCGCGAAGCTTGAGCTTCTTTCGGTGTGTTCTCATGCCGTGTCTCCTGGCCGAAAGCGCGCCCTGCCATACCACCGCGTGACTTATGCACCAAAAATGGGGAAGAGACAACGGGAAATTTCGCCGGTGCCGTCTTTTGGCCTGGAGAACAGACCGGGGCCGCAGGAACGTGCTTCGTCCTCGCCCTGTGCTTCTCCTCTACGCCCTTAGACAGGGATGCGCTTAGCAGGCTGCTGAAAAACTCACTTTTCGACAGGCTGCTCAAAAAGGTCCAGATGCAAGGCGGCGCGCCGGGTACCCGTCCGCAGGATGGGTGCAGGCGCGAGGCGTACTTACGCGTAAGCCGCAGCGCCGCGCGAGCGCGCGGGGCACCCACCAAAGGTGGGTCACCGCAGATGGGCCTTTTTCAGCAGCCTGTCAGACGGGGGTGCGCGTGGACGGGTTCGGGGCGAGGCAGGGTCAGGGCCAGCCCCGCCGACAGGATCGGGACGAGGCACAGCACCGCCAGCGCGGCCCACAGCCCGTGGCGATCCGCCACCTGGCCGAGCAGCGGCGTGGTCACGCCTCCGATCGTGACCGCGACGCCGAGCGTGACCCCCGAGGAGAACCCGATGTGGTTCGGCAGATACTTCTGCCCGAGGATGAGCAGGGGACTGTAGGTCGTCGAGAGCGCCAGGCCGATCAGGACGAGCACGGCCAGCGCCGCGGACTCGCTCTGCGCCTCGACGAGCAGGGGGGCCAACGGGATGAGGGCGCAGAACCCTCCCA
>JAPLLC010000044.1 GCA_026387775.1 Candidatus Methylomirabilota bacterium
GAGATTCTTGGTTTGCTCCATCGCCGCCTTCAACTTCTCACCATCGGTCGTGCCGGCGCGCTTGAGGGCGTCCACCAGCCACAGCACCGCGTCATAGGCCAGCACCGGGTTCGGGAGAACGGGATCCTCCTTGTACCGGGCCCGGTAATCCTTAATGAAATCCTGGATGGAGGGGTCTTCCAGTGCTGCGATGTTGACGAAGTACGAGCCCTCGATCGCCGGACCCGCCAGGTCAAAGAGATCGGGGCTGCCCCAACCGTCGCCTCCCAGCAGCTTTGCCTTGATCCCGAGGTCGCGGGCCTGCTTGGCCGCGAGCGCCGCCTCTTTCTGCATGGTGGGAATAAACACGACGTCGGGGTTGCCGTACTTGATCTTGCCGAGCTGGGCGCGGAAGTCGAGCTCGCCCGACCGGAAGGCCTCGTTCGTCGTGATCTTGCCGCCGGCTTTCTCGAAGGCGTCGACGAAGTATTTGCCCAGGAACTGCGAGTATTCGTCGCCCACGTCGTACAGGATCGCGGCCGTCTTCGCCTTCAGATCCTTGTAGGCAAATTGCGCCGCGACCGTGCCCTGGAACGGGTCGATGAAGCACACCCGGAACGTGTAGGGAACCACCGACCCATTGTCGTTCACGGTGACCTTGGGGTTGGTCGCCGTCGTAGCAATCACCGGCACCTTGGCCGAGTTGTTCACTTCGCGGATGGCATTGGTCACGCCGCTCTGCGCCGGGCCGATGATGGCGACGACCTTGTCCTGCTCGACCAGGCGCTTGGCGACGTTCACGGCTTCCAGCCTGTCTGCCCGATTGTCATAGGCGATGATCTCGAGCTTTCTGCCCAAGACACCACCCTGCGCATTGACCTTTTCCACGGCCATCTTCACGGCATTGGCCTCGGACTGCCCCCAGGTGGCATTCGGGCCGGTCAGGGCGACTTCATGGCCGATCTTGATTGTCTGAGCTTGAGCCGGCGCCCAGGGGAGCGCGAGGCCGCTCAACACCACGACCAGGACCAACATGCGAAAGACCGATTTGGCTTTCACGGGATGTCTCCTCCTCCGCTGAATAGATCTTCGCAAGATGAACGACTCGGCGACGATTGGATCAACCGTCGCCCCATGCTTCGAAGCACGCCAGGGTTGCCCACACCTCCTTTCAATCGCCGACCAGCCATCACGCGGGTCACTATCACCATCTCTGCTTCTCTCCGTGATCGGCGGCGCCCGGAGGATCTCGAATGGGGGCGACTATAGGTGAGCGCCCTCTCTCCCGCAATCGAATTCGCCGAGGGGAATCGAACCTGCGAGGAGGCAGCTCGGCTGGTGCCCCCAACCCGGCGTTCCCCCGAAGTCACTTGTCCCCGGGTTGGCGGAAACGGCCCGGCCGCTCGCCGGTCATGCGCCCATCGTCCAGGACCAGGCGGCCGTCCACCACCACCGCGTTCAGCCCCACCGGGTGGCGGCGGGGGTCCTCGAAGGTGGCTGTGTCGCTGAAGGTGTCCGGGTCAAAGAGGACCGCATCCCCCGGCCGGCCGGCCTGGATGCGGCCACGGTTGCTCAGACCCAGTCGAGCGGCACTGGCGGACGTCATCTTCCGAACGGCCTCCTCCAGGGTCAAGACCTTCAGTTCCCTGACGAAGCGCCGGACGACCCGAGGGAAGGTGCCATACACCCGTGGATGGGGCCAGCCGCGATTCGGCGCGCCGTCGGACCCGATCATCGCGAAGGGCAGCGTCAGGAAGCGGGCCACGTTGTCCTCGTTCATCGAGCCGGCGATGATGCTCACCGCGCCCCGCTCGGACACGAGAAGGTCCATGGCCAGCTCGAAGGGGTCGGCCCCGGCCGCGGCCGCGGCCTGGGCGACGCTTTGACCCTGGAGATGGCGGCGCGTCGGCGAATTGACGGACGAGATGGTGATCTTCTCCCAGCCGGAATTGTGGTAGATGTTCTCCCAGCCGGGCAAACCGTCCTTGATCTGGGCGATGATCGTGGTCCGGGTGGCCGGAGCGCTCAGGCGATGAACCAGCGCGTCCGCCCCGCCCTCCAGCGCCCAGGGTGGGATGACCGCCTGGAGAGTGGTGCTGGAGAAATGATAGGGGTAGACATCGCAGGTGACGTCCAGCCCCTCTCGGCGGGCGGCCTCGATCTTCGCCACGGCCGGCTCGGCCTTGGGCCAGTTGCGCGACCCGGCCGCCTTGAGGTGCGACACGTGGACGGGCGCGCCGGAGGCCCGGCCGATGGTGAGCGTCTCCTCCAGCGCCTCGAGCAGCCCCTCGGCCTCGTTGCGCATGTGGGTGGCGTAGTAGCCGCCCCGGCGGGCGACGACCCTGGCCAGGGCGATGACCTCTTCGGTGGTGGCGAAGAGCCCGGGGGCATAATAGAGGCCCGTGGACATGCCGGCCGCGCCGGCGGCCAGGGCGTCATCGAGCAGGCCCGCCATAGTGCCGAGTTCGGCGGACGTGGCCGGCCTGTTGGCGAACCCCATGACCGCCACCCGCACGGTGCCGTGGCCCACCAGCCCGGCCACGTTGAGGACGGGCCGCGCGGCCTCGACCTTGGCCGTGTACTGGCCGTAACTGAGCCAGTCGATCGGCCGGTTGAAGCGGCCCGCCCCCCCCAAGCAATGGTCCACGGCCGCTTGAGCCCGCTCCGGGACCAGGGGGGCCAGGGATTCGCCGCAATTGCCCACCACCTCCAGCGTCACGCCCTGGCGGATCTTGATCTCCCCGGCCGGCTCCTCCAGATGATAGGCGTCGGAGTGGCAGTGCAGATCGATGAAGCCCGGGGCCAGAACCAGACCCTGGGCCCGGATGACTCTCTCGGCCTGGCCATCGAGATGCGGGGCCACGGCGGCGAACCGGCCGCCGGCAAGGGCGACATCGGCCACGAAGCCCGGCGCGCCCGTCCCGTCAACGACCGTGGCCTGCCGGAAGACAAGATCGTACATTTCAGCCTCCCTCACTGCTGCTGATTCAGGATCTGCGTGAGATGGTCATGCGCCGCCGCCAGCGCGGCGGGGTTGTACGCCAGGTCGAGGGCCGACAGAGCCAGGACCTTGGCCGCCATCAGGGTGGCCTGGATGCCTCGCGGCGTGATGGTATCGTCCGCCAACTCTCTCGAGTGCGGCCGTGCGCTCGTCATGGCGAATCGAATCTGGATGCACGGCGTGACCCACGTCACGCCCCCGACATCCGTCACGCCGCCACCGGCACCCTCGGGCGGCGGCGGGATGGTCTCGCCCAGGTACTCGAAGTTGCGTCTGGCGATCTCCCGCAGAACCGGATGCTCCAGCGTCTCCTTGAAGAGCGGCTCGTGGTGGCGAAGCTCGACGGTCGCGCTGCCGGCCAGGGCCGCCCCCTCGGCCACCTGCTTCACCTTCGGCAGGACGATGGTCTCGAGGTAGCGCCAGTCCTTGGCTCGGACGGTGAACCGCGCCTGGGCGCGCTCGGGCACGATGTTCGGCACATCCCCGCCGTGCGTGATGATGCCCGCCAGCCGCACGTCGTCGCGGAGACTGTTCTTGAGATTACGGATCTGGGTGTAGGCCGCGACCAGGGCGTCCAGCGCGTTGATCCCATCCTGGGGGCTGGCCCCGGCATGCGAGGTCCGGCCATGGAACGTGAGCTCCAGCGGATGGCTCGCCCACGAGCTCCCGCCCAGCCCATTTTGCCGCTCCGGGTGGGCGATGAAGGCGGCACTCACGTCCGCGAAAACGCCGGCATCCACCATCGCCAGCTTGCCGCCCACGGTCTCTTCCGCCGGCGTCCCGATCAGAAGCCAGCGGACGGGAAGCTCCGCGGGAATCGCGTGCCTGCACGCCAGGGCCGCCGCCGTGGAGCAGGCCGCCATCAGGTTATGCCCGCAGCCGTGACCCACACCCGGCAGCGCGTCGTACTCGGCCAGAAATGCGATCGCCGGACGTCCGCTGCCCCAGGCGGCTCGGAAGGCCGTGGGCATGCTTGCGATGCCGGCCTCAACCGAAAACCCTTCCGCCTCCAGAATGGACTTGAGCTTCTGGCTGGCGAACACCTCTGAGAGCCCGAGTTCTGGATTCCGGTAGAGTGAGACCGCGATATCCTCAATCAGGGGCTGGTACGAATTGATGCGTGCGACAAGACCCTGCCTGGTTTCCTCGGGCGTCTTCAGCTCGAACATTCGCTCTCGCTCCATTGCAGTCTCGGGCACTGCGGCTTGCTTCCATCTCGAAGCTCCACCGTGGATTCCACGGCCGTCTGTTTACCGCATGCTCCTGAGGCGGTACCTCTTTTCATCGCTGTTGGCGGCTGGTGTGGGGGTCCAAGAGATCCCGCAGGCCGTCGCCCAGGAGATTCAGGCCCAGCACGGTGACGAAGATGGCCAGCCCCGGAAAGATCGAGACCCAGGGCGCGGTGAAGAGCTGGTCCCGGGCCTGGGACAGCATGCTCCCCCAGGAAGGGGTGGGCGGCTGCACGCCCAGGCCGAGGAAGGAGAGGGAAGCCTCCAGAAGGATCGCGCCGGCCACGCCCAGGGTGGCGATGACCAGGATGGGCCCCAGGACGTTGGGCAGGATCTGGGTGAACATGAGCCGGAAGCGGCCGTAGCCCAGGGCCCGGGCGGCCTGGACATATTCCAGTGAGCGGGCCGAGAGGACCTGCGAGCGGGTGATCCGGCAAGAGTAGGACCAGTTGGTGAAGCCCAGAGCAATGAACACGTTGAGCAGCCCCGGCCCCAGCAGGGCGACGATGGCCAGGGCGAAAATCAGGGAGGGGATGGAGAGCATGATGTTGGTGAGTCCCATCACCAGATCGTCCCACCATCGGCCGAAGAACCCGGCGGTGAGACCCAGGATGACGCCGATGAGGCTGTTGATCCCCTGGCTGATGAGGCCCACGCTCAGGGAGATGCGGGCGCCGTAGATGACCCGAGAGAGGATATCCCGCCCCTGGGAATCGGCGCCGAAAAGGAACTGCCGGCTGGGCGGATCGAGGGCGTAGATGAGGTTGGCGTCGTCGACGGGGTGATAGGGGGCGAGCCAGGGGGCGAAGATGGCCGTCGCGGTCATCAGGCCTACGATGATCCCGCCGACGAGGATGTTGGTTCGGGTCTTGAGGAGTCTACGCAGGGGGGTCATCGGTATTCGATCCGCGGGTCGATCAGGGCATACAGCATGTCCACGGTCAAGTTGATGATGAGAAAGCCCATGATGAGGAGCAGCACGCACCCTTGCGTGATCGGGATGTCCCGCTGGAAGATAGAGTCCACCAGGAGCGACCCGACGCCGGGCCACGAGAAGAGCTTCTCGACGATGACCGTGTTCCCGATCAGGGCGCCGAACTGCAGGCCGGCCGTAGTCAGGACGAGGATGAGGGCGTTGCGCAGGATGTGTTTACGGTTGACGACGAACTCCGAGAGACCCTTGGCCCGGGCGGTGCGGATGAAGTCGGCGAGCTTGATCTCCACCACGGCCGCCCGGGTGGTCCGGGCCAGCAGGGCCATGTAGCTCACCCCCAGGGTGAAGGCCGGCATGAGCATGTGTCGCAGACTCCCGTCTCCGTAGCCCGAGGTGGGCAGCAGGGGCAGGGCCACCGCCAGGGCGTACATCAGGAGCAGCCCCAGCCAGAACTGGGGCATGGAGACGCCGGAGACGGCCCCGATCATGGAGGCCGTGTCCAGCCAGGACCCCTGGCGGAGAGCCGAGAAGAACCCCAGGGGGATGCCCAGCCCCAGGGCGATGAGCATGGCCGCCACGGCCAGCTTCAGGGTGGGCCCCACCCGCTCCAGGACGAGGCCGCTCACTGGATCCCGCCGCAGGAACGATCGCCCCAGGTCTCCCTGGATCAGCTTTCCCATGTACTCGACGTAGCGCTCGTGGAGCGGCTTGTCCAGCCCCCAGAGCTTCTTCATCTCCTCGACGTACTTGGTGTCGAGGCCGCGGTCCCCCTCGGCCAGGGCCGTGAGGGCGGCGTTCCCCGGCAGCACGTTGAGTAGCAGAAAGACGATCAGCGTCACGCCGAGGATGGTGGGGATGAACTGCAGCAGACGGCGGATGAAGTACGAGAGCATGGGCCTCGATCCGTGTCACTCCACGAGGGTTCTGCGGTCCGGCAGCCCGCCCTGATCGACGGGATGCCGGACCGCGTATCGATCCGAGAGCGCGGCGGGGCCTACTTCTCCTTGGCCCGCGGCGACGACTCCTCCACCCAGATATGCACGTAATCCTGCAGCACCATGTCCACCGCCGCCGCCTTCAGGCCGTGGACCAGGCCAACACGGCCTTGTTGTAGTTGAAGAACATGAGCGCCGCGTCCTCGAGCAGGATCCCGTCGGCCTGCTGGAGCAGCGCGGCGTGCTTGGCATCGTTCCGCTCGGCCGCGGCCTGCTCCATCACCTTGTCGAAGGCCGGATTCTTGTAGTTGATGTAGTTGCCGGCGATCCGAGACGCGTCACTCTTCCAGCGGGCCAGGGCCTGGTAGGGATCGGGCCCGGTGCCCATGGAGTAGCTGAACAGGTCGAATTCCCCCTTCTGCATGCGGTCGACCAGGGTCGCTCCCTCCATCTGCTGGATGTTCAGGGTGATGTTGATCTTCTTGAGCATGGGCATGGCGGCCTCAAAGACCACCGTCCCCCAGGAGGCGTTGCCGGTGCTCAAGGCATCCGCGGTGAAGCCCTTCTCGTAGCCCGCCTTCTTCATCAGTTCCGCGGCCTTCGCCGGGTCGTAGTCGTACGCCTTGGCCTTGGGGTTGAAGCCGGTCGACGTGGAGGGCAGCCAGCCTACCGCCGGGACGGCCTTGCCGTGGAGCAGCTTGTCGATGATGAGGTTCTTGTCGATGGCGAAGTTGATGGCCTGGCGGACCTCCTTCTTCTTGAAGGGCTCCTTGTCGAAATTGAAGCCGATGGCTCGGGTGAACATCTCCGCCACCTCGATGATGTTCTTCGAGATGGCCGGATCCTTCTTGTACACCGGATACTGCACCGGCTCCACAATGGTCGCGTCCAGCTCCTTGGCCCGGAAGGCATTGTCCCGCGCCTGGCTCTCGCTCATGATCTTGAAGACGATCTTGTCCAGGAAGGGGCGGTTCGGGACGAAATAGCCGGGGAACTTCTTGACGGTGACCTCGCTCCCCTTGACCCACTTCACGAACTGGAAGGGGCCGCAGCCAACCGGATCTGTCGAGAAGCCGTCCCCTTTCTTCTCGACCTCGTCTTTCGGCAGGATGGCCGTGCCCGGATTGAAGAGAAAGTACGGCAGGTTCACCGGGTTCTCCAGGGTAATCTGCAGGGTGTGGTCGTCGATCTTCTTGAGACCTGCGATGCTCTGGGCCTTGCCGTCCTCGACGTCCTTGGCCCCCTTGATGATGCGGACATAGAGAGCCGAGGGGGACTTGGTCGCCGGGGACGCGACCCGATTATAGCTGAAGATAACATCGTCGACGGTCATCTTTCGGCCGTGGTGGAACTTGACATCATCCCGGAGCTTGAAGGTCCACACCTTGCCGTCCGCCGAGACGTCGGCCTTGGTGGCCAGTTCCAGCTTGGGCTTGTTGACCCCGGGTTCCCAGGAATACAGGCTGTGGTTAAAACTGGTCAGAACCAGGAAATCCTGCACCCGGGTGGACTTGTGCGCGTCGAGGCCGAGCAGATCGCCCCCGTATGGGGCAATGTAATGCAGCGTTCCGCCCGCCCGCTCGGCCACGGCCGGGGCAGCCGACAAGAGCGACATCAGCACCAGTGCAATCAACAAGAGTCTTCGCATGACCTCCTCCTCTACGGCCTGTCGGTGATGGAATGAACCCAGGGCGCACGACACCAAGAAATGCGCCCACCAAGGGCGAGACCGCCTATCGCACACGCGCTTCCCAAGAGCACGCGCAGATCTTCGTGAAGATTCGCTGCCGCGCAGAGGCGATGGAGCACGGTGGGTTTCGTCTGATTTGGTATTAATAACCTAGACCCTCGGTATTCCGCAATAGCCAATTTTCGGATGATCGCGCCGAACTTGGCCTGCTGCTATGGGTGAGAGCCGCTCAGATCGCCCATTCTCGTGCCGGCACTTCTCCGCCTGAAAAAGGTACCGGACACCTTTAGTGAGGTAACTGCCTGATTTTCCTGAAGATGGTTTTCAATTCTTCGGTAATGAGGGGTGAATAGGACGAGCACCCTGGAGCCGTATCCGCTCCGGTACACCGCAGCGAGTGCCCCAACGTGCCGTTGCCCTTCCGCGGCTCCCGCTTCCTTGTCCCATCAACCAGGTGACCTCGGCATCAGACCTGCGGCCGTACTATCGTGTCCGCCAATGTCTCCAAGATAGTCATGACCACGCTCGAATCCAGCTCGCCCTTCCCCTGCGACTTCGCGGCACGCAGGATTTCCCGGGCGGCGCCGGTCACGGGCAGGGAGACGCCGCACTCCTCGGCCAGCCGCAGGACGTTCGAGAGGTCTTTGTACATGTTGTTGACGGAGAAGTGCGGCGAGAAGTCCCGCTTCACCATGCGCGGCCCGCGGGTTTCCATCGCACCGGTCCGCGCGCCGCCCACCGATGTGATCTCAATCACGGCCTGGGGGTCGAGGCCGGCCTTCGCCGCCAAGACCAGCGCTTCCGCCGAGGCGTGAATCGCCACGCCGAGGATCAAGTTGTTCACCAGCTTCAAGGTGCTTCCCATCCCGTTCAGGCCCGCATAGACGATCTTCACCCCCATCGTCTGAAACACGGGACGGCAGTGTTCGAACGTCTCCCGGGAACCCCCCACCATGATGCCCAGCTTCCCATCCGCAGCCACCCGGGGCGCACCGGTGACAGGCGCATCCAGCATAGCGACTCCGCATGCGGCCGCCCGCTCTGCAATCGCACGGGAGGTCTCGGGGGTGATGCTGCTCATGTCGATCAGGACCAGGCCGGGATGGGCGCCCTCCAGGACGCCGCCCGGGCCGTAGGCCACCTGTTCGGAGGCGGTGGAATCCGTCACCATGGTAATCACCATGTCGGACACCTGGGCCACGGCGCGCGGAGAGTCCGCCCAGGCAGCGCCGGCCTCGAGGAGCGGGCGGGCCTTGTCCTTCGTCCGGTTCCAGATCGTCAGTGGATAGCCGCCCAGGAGGACGCGCCTGGCCATGTGCTGGCCCATCAAGCCGATACCTATGAAACCGATCCGTTGCATGCTTCCTCCATATGGGGACGAAGAACGCGAGAGCTACCGGTCTTGACCCCAGTCGGTAAAGGCTTTCGTGTAGATCTTCGCGATGTCTTCCACCGAGAGGATGCGAGCGGACCTGGACAGCAGGCGCTGTTCTTTATGGGCCTCCACCGCCCAGGCCTGAATCCGGGACCGGTCCGTGATGCCGGCCTCCTCGAGGCAGACGGGGAGATCGACACTCTTCATCAGATGACGCATGGCCACGAGGGCGAGGTCTGCCGCTTCTCGCGACGGCAGCCCGTCCACGGGCTCGCCCATCGCGTCGGCGATCTGAACCAGCCGCTCCTGCTTGGCGGATCTGAGGGCATCGAAACAGGAGAGGGCCAGCACGGTCAGCGTGATTCCATGAGGCGTATGGTATTCACCACCGACCGGATAAGCCATGGCGTGGACCAGGCTTGTGCCGGAGTTATTGAGGACGAAGCCCGCCGTCACGCTTCCCAGTGCCATATGATAGCGGGCATCGAGATTCTCTCCGTCCGCCACGGCCGGACCGAGCCACCGGGTGATGAGAGAAATAGCTTTCAGCGCCAGGGCGTCCGTGATGGGATTGGCCATGCGGGACAAGAAGGGCTCCACGGCATGGAAAAAAGCATCGATCCCGGCGGCAGCCGTCACGCGGGGTGGACAGGTCAGTGTCAGCAGGGGATCGACGATGGCTACGTCCGGCAAGAGGTTCGTCGAGGCCACTGCTTTTTTTACGTTCGCCTCCCGATCGAGGAAGATCGCATGCTTTGTCACCTCGGCGCCGGTTCCGGAGGTCGTGGGAACGATGATCGTTGGCTTGCCCCGCAAGGGAACCTTTTCTTTTCCAAAGTAGTCCTTGGTCTTGCCCGGGTTGGTCAGGAGGGCCGAGGCCATCTTGGCCACATCCAGAATGCTGCCTCCGCCGATACCGACGATCATGTCGAAACACCCTTGGCGCGCAAAGTCGGCAACCTCTTCGACCACGCTCGTGGCCGGCTCCGGCGTGTCCCGCTCTTCGACAATCACGTCGACCTCAAGCGACTCGGCCTTGAGACCAGAGAGCGCCTTTTCGAGCACTCCCGCCGCCTTGACCCGCGGCCCCGTTACAATGAGGGCGCGGTGACCGCCAAGCCGCTTGGCTTCCTTGCCGATTCTCAGAACCGTATCCATGCCGAAGACGACGGACGGGGTCTTGAACTCGATCGTCTGAAACATCTGTCGTTGATCTCCTCTCTGTCCGGCTCCTAGACGAACACTCTGAAGCCGTACCCGCTGTGGGATGATTTGAGTGAGCCCACCCTCGTACTTCCGCTACGCCGCAGATGGGTCTTCTTCAGCAGGCTGCTCAAGAGGGTCCAGATGCTAGGCGGCCCGCGAAGGGCGGGGTGCCCACCGCAGGTGGGTCCAGGCGTACATCTGGTACGCCGCAGCGAGTGCCCGAGCGGACGGGTACCCGGCCGAAGGCTGGACACCCATCCGGGGTATGGGTCCCCGGCAGATGGGTCCTTTTCAGCAGCCTGTTAGAAGACTCGCGGCCGGCCAGCCTCCAGCAGGCGCATGAGCCTGTCCGCCGGTTGCTTGACCTTGGACAGGAAGATCATGGCCGCGATCACGTAGGGCTTGTAGCTGGCCTCCCGGTACAGCAGGTCCCGGTAGCGGTCGAAGACGGAGGCGGCCACCTCGCCCTCCTTGCAGCTGACGCCGGAGATGTCGGCCGGCAGGCAGTGCATGTAGCGGGCGCGGCCGGCCCTGGTTCCCTGCATGAGGCTCTCGGTGCACTCCCAGTCCTTGTGCGTGGCGTTTTGCGCCAGCAGCTCCTTCTCCAGTTCCTTGATGCCGGCCATGTCACCTTTGCCGTAGAGGTCGGTGCGCTTCTCCATGGCCGCATAGGACGCCCAGCTCTTGGG
>JAPLLC010000220.1 GCA_026387775.1 Candidatus Methylomirabilota bacterium
GACGGGCGGCCAGGTGACCCTGAACGTGTCGGAAGTCAGCGCCCGCCCGCGTCCCGACGCCGGCGGGCGACCCCAGGATGCAAGCCGCGCAAACGCGGCCCGGGCGGGCGTGCCACCCGCGGCCGGCCAGCCTGCGCACAGGGAGGCGGAACGCGGCAGGGGTCGGCGGCCGCGCAGCCAGGATCCCCCTCCGAGCGCGCCGCCGACAAACGGCCAGGAGATCCCGCGGGACCTCGCCGCCCTGGCAGAGCCCTGATCCCCGCGGCCGGACTTCCCGTCCTTCACACGAAGCGGAGTACGTATGTCGGAAGAGTTGTTCTACCTCACCACGCCTATCTTCTATGTGAACGCTGCGCCCCACTCGGGGCACGCCTACACCGCCATCGTGGCGGACGCGGGGGACAAGATCGCCCAGGCCGCGGCGGCCGCGGGCGAGACCCCCCAGGCCTACGCAGACCGGATCAGCGGCATCTTCCGCGAGACCTGGACGCGCATGGGCCTCACTTTCGACCAGTTCATCCGCACCACCGAACCGCGCCACACGCGGGTCGTCCAGGCCATCCTGCAGAAGATCTACGACGCCGGCGACATTTACTTCAGCGAGTACGGCGGTCTGTACTGCGTCGGCTGCGAGCGGTTCTATACCGAGAAAGAGGCGGTGGACGGCAAGTGTCCCGACCACCAGACGACGCTGGATTTCGTGAAGGAGCAAAACTATTTCTTCCGGATGAGCAAGTACCAGGACTGGCTGGTCCGGCACATCCGAGAGCACCCGGACTTCATCCGGCCCGAGCGGTACCGGAACGAGGCCCTCGGCTTCCTGCGCGAGCCGCTGGAGGACCTCTGTATCTCGCGGCCCCGCTCCCGCCTCGAATGGGGCATCTCCCTTCCGTTCGACGACCGCTATGTCACCTACGTCTGGTTCGACGCCCTGATCAACTACGTGAGCGCCCTCGATTACCCGGACGGGCCGCTCTTCCAGACCTTCTGGCCGGTGGCCCAGCACCTGATCGCCAAGGACATCCTCAAGCCGCACGGCATCTACTGGCCGACCATGTTGCATGCGGCCGGCATCCCGATCTACCAGCATCTGAACGTCCACGGCTACTGGCTGATGGATGAGACCAAGATGTCCAAGAGCCGCGGCCGGGTCCTCTCGCCGCTGGAGCTGGCGGACAAGTACGGCCTGGACGCCCTGCGGTACTTCCTCTTGCGGGAGATGGTGTTCGGCCTGGACGCCAACTTCAGCGAGGAGTCGCTGGTGGGACGGCTCAACGCCGACCTGGCCAACAACCTGGGAAACTTGATCCAGCGAACCATCGGCATGGTGGGCCGGTATCTGGAGGGCCGCATCCCGCCGGCCGGGGATCCGGTGACGGACGGGGATCGGAGCCTGCGAGCCCATGCCGAGGCGCTGGAGGATCGCGTGGCGGCGGCCATGGGGGTGTTTGCCTTCCACCGGGCCCTCGAAACGATCTGGGAGTTTCTGGACGCGGCCAACCGGTACATCGACGGCCAGAAGCCCTGGGAGCTGGCGAAGCGCGATCGGGAGGCCCTCGCCCGCGTCCTTGGCCATACCTGTGAGGCCCTGCGGCTCGTCGGCTTGCACCTCTTCCCCTTCATGCCGCCCACCGCGGAGAAGATCTGGGCTCGGCTCGGGGTCGCCGAGCCGCTGGCCGAGGCGCGCTTTGCGGTGGCCGGAAAGTGGGGCGCCACGCCCCTCACTGTCGCCATGCCGGGCGAGGCGCTGTTCCCCCGGGTCGAGTATGCGCCGGCGGAGGCGTCCCCTCAGACAGCAGTGGCGAAGGCCGAAGCGGCGCCCGCAGCGGGCGGCGAGGTCACCATCGAGGAGTTCCGGCGACTGGATCTTCGCGTCGCCCAGATTCTTGAAGCCAAGGCCGTCCCCGGCTCCAAGAAGCTGGTGCAGCTTCGCGTGAGCCTCGGCGCCGAGGAGCGCACGATCGTGGCGGGGATCCTGCTCGACTACCCGCCGGCGGAGCTCGCGGGCAAGCAGGTCGTGATCGTTGCCAACCTGAAGGCCTCGACGCTCATGGGAGTCGAATCGCGAGGGATGCTTCTGGCTGCCGCCGGCGCCGACGGGAAGCTCGCCCTGGTGACGCCGGAACGGCCCGCCGAGATCGGCTCGAAGGTGAAATGATTCGAGGGAGAGGGGAGCGGACACCGATGAGCGAGTCAACGTACAGCAGCACGGGCGTGAACACGATCAAAGAGGAGGCGGCCCTGGCCGGTCTACTCCGCTGGGTGGGGCAGACCGTGGCCTTCGGCCGCTGTAAACCGGTCCTGGACTTCGGCTACTTCGCCACGGTCCTGGACCTGGGGAACAACCTCGGCCTGGCCCTCTCCACGGACGGGGTCGGCACCAAGCTCCTGGTGGCCGAGATGCTGGACAAGTACGACACCGTGGGCATCGACTGTATCGCCATGAACGTGAACGACCTCCTCTGCGTGGGGGCAGAGCCTCTCGCCATGCTGGACTACATCGCCGTCCAGGAGGCCGATCCGGCGATGCTCACGGCCATCGGGAAGGGCCTCTACGAAGGGGCGCGGCAGGCCAACATCTCGATCCCCGGCGGGGAGATCGCCCAGGTCCGGGAGCTGATCACGGGGATCCGGGAGGGGCGGGGCTTTGACCTCGCCGGGGCGTGCGTCGGCAGCGTGCCCCTGGACAAGATCATCGTCGGGCAGGACATCCGACCGGGCGATCTGGTCATCGGCCTGCCCTCGAGCGGCATCCACAGCAACGGGCTGACCCTGGCCCGAGACGTCTTCTTCAGCCGGGCGAAGATGCGCCCGGAGCAGCACGTGTCCGAGTTGGGCCGGAGCATCGGCGAGGAGCTGCTGGAGCCGACCCGGATCTACGTCCGCGAGGTTCTGGACGTCCTCCGATCGGGCGTGCAGGTGAAGGCCCTGGCTCACATCACGAGCGACGGGCTCACGAACCTTCTGCGCGTGCAGTCGGCGGTGGGCTACATCCTCGACACGCTCCCCGACCCCCCGCCGGTCTTCCGGCTGCTGCAGCGACTGGGCAAGGTCTCGGACGAGGAGATGTTCCAGGTCTACAACATGGGGGTGGGCTTCTGCTTGGTGGTAGACCCGGCCGACGCGGATCGGGCCCTGGCCATCCTGCAAGCACACCGGACCGAGGCGGCCGTCCTCGGTCGGGCTGTCGCCGATCCGGAGCGAAGGGTCCGCCTGCCCAACGGCCTGGTGGGTCAGGGGAACGACTTCCGGCGGGAGTCTTGAGCACACCGTCGTGGCGCCCGCCCAGGAGGCGCGAGATGGCAACCCGGTTCGATGTCCTGCTGAAGAACGGCTGGGTGGTTGACCCGACCACGGGCCTGAATGGGGTGGCGGATGTGGCGGTGGTGGGCGGGCAGATCGCCGAGATCGCGGCCGATCTCGACCCCACCCGGGCGGACGAACTCTTCGACGTCTCGGGTGCCCACGTGGTCCCCGGCATCATCGATCTCCACATGCACGCCTCCGAGTGGCTGGGCGGAAAGTGGGGCCACAAGATGATGGCCCGGGTGGGCGTCACCACCGCCCTGGACATGTCCGGGCCCGTGGGCAGCGTCATGCGCATGCTCCGCGACCACGGCACCGGCCTCAACATCGCGTGCATCGAGGCGGTGCGACCGGGCCTCACCGTGCGGGACAGCAACCCGGATCGGGCCGAACTGGAAGGACTCCTCGGCGCAGCGCTGACCGGTGGGGCCATCGGCATCAAGCTCCTGGGTGGCCACTATCCCCTCACCCCGGAGGCGACGGCTCGCGCGATCGCGCTGGCGAACGCCCGCCATGCCTACGTGGCGTTCCATGCCGGCACCACGAATCAGGGGTCGAACATCGACGGTTTTCTCCAGGCGGCGGAACTGGCGGCGGGGAACGCGGTCCACATCGCCCACATCAACAGTTACTGTCGCGGGGCGGTGCGGCCGCACATGCAGGAGACGGAGGAGGCCATCGCGGCGCTCATCGCCCATCCCAACCTCCGCTCGGAGAACTACTTGTCACCCCTGAACGGCACGAGCGCCAAGTGCGCGAACGGCGCGCCGGAGAGCCGCGTGACCCAGCAGTGCCTGAAGGTCGGCGGGTTCCCGCCCACCGAGTCGGGCTTCGAAGCGGCCATCCTGGCGGGATGGGCGGAGATCAACCTGGAGGCGGGCGGCGAGGTGGTCCTGGCCACGGGAAAGCCCGCCGTGGAATACTGGCGGCAGCGGACCACCGACACCACGGTCAGCTTCCGGGTCAACCCGCCCGAGCCGCGATTGCGCCTGGCCACCGCCAAGCGGCCCGACGGGCGGTTCGTGGTGGACTGCATCAGCACCGACGGCGGCGGGATCCCCCGCAACGTGATCGTCGAGATGGGGCTGGCCCTGGTGAACCTGCAAGCCCTCGGCCTGGCCGACTTCGTGCGCAAGACGAGCGCGAATCCGGCACGGATCCTGGGCTTGGCAAACAAGGGGCGACTGGCTGCCGGGGCGGATGCGGACATCACGGTGCTGGATGTGGCGGCTCGGAAAGCCGTGCTGAGCCTCGCCAACGGCGCGGTGATCATGCATCGTGGGCACGTCTGCGGCCAGGGGGGGCGGATGATCACGACGGCGGCGGGGCGGGGAGCGGTGGAGGCCGCCGGTTTGATCCCGATCGTCGTGGATGTGGAACAGGGAGGGTTTTATCGGTTCTAGGCGCGGCGATCGGTCCGTCCGCGCCCGGCGCGTCCTGATCCCCGAAGGGCCGAAAGGCCCGAAAGGAGCGTGGCATGTTCCTCAACATCATTGCCCTCGTGGTGACCGTCCTGACGTTTGCTGCCATCATCCGGAAGGCTGAAGTGCGGCTGGCCCTGCTGGCGGGCGGACTGGTCATGGCCGTGCTGTCCTGGAACCTGCAGGCCTTCTCGGAGGCCTTCACCAAGAGCATGACGGTGGCGGGCCTCATCAGCGTGATCCTGCCCGTCATGGGCTTCGCCGCCGTCATGGAGCTCACCGGGTGCAACGCCCACCTGGTGAAGATGCTCACCGATCCCCTGCTCAAGGTGCGGGTCATCCTGGTGCCCGGGGCCATGCTGGTGACCTACCTCATCAACACCGCTATACCCAGCGCCGCCGGATGCACTGCCGCCGTCGGCGTGATCCTGATCCCGGCCATGATGGCCGCCGGCATCCATCCGGCCATGGCGGGAGCCGCGGTGTTCGCCGGCACCTGGGGGTCCGTGTTCAGCCCCGGCTCGCCCCACCCGGCCATGATCGCCAAGATCGCCAACGTGTCGGTCATCGACGTGATCCTGGCCCACAAGACCGCCTCCATCACAGGGGCCCTCGTCGTGGCGGTACTCCTGTTCGCGGAAACCAAGCTGTTCAAGCAGGACAGGGACTGGACCCCCGAAAAAGCCGGGGCCGACCTCGGCAAGCTGGCGGCGGCGAAGCGGCCGACCCTCGAGAAGGTCAACTTCCTGATGGCGCTTATCCCCATGGTGCCCCTGGCCCTGCTCCTCATCACCGTGCCCGAGTTCGGCATCACGACGAAGATCCTGCCCAAAGGGCTCAGCGTCCTGGAGTCCATGCTGATCGGGAGCGTGCTGGGGATGCTGGTGACCTGGACCGGCCCGACCCGGGTCGTCACCGAGTTCTTCGACGGGATGGGCCGCGCCTATAGCTTTGTGATCGGCATCATCATCGCCGCCGGGGTCTTCATCGGCGGCCTGGAGGCCGCGGGCCTGATCACCTCCTTCATCGAGGCGCTGAAAGGCGCCAAGTCGGCGGTGCCGCTCCTGGGCACCTTCGGGCCCTTTATTGTGGCGGTGCTCAGCGGTTCCGGGGATGCGGCCGCCATCGCCTTCAACACGGCGGTGACCCCCCATGCGGCCCAGTTCGGCGTCACATCCGTCCACCTGGGGAACATGGCCTGGGTCGGGGGGGCGCTGGGACGCAGCATGTCGCCGGTGGCGGCGGCCTGCATCATCGGGGCGGGCTTCGCCGGGGTAAGCCCTTTAGATCTCGCCAAGCGGAACGCGGTCCCCATGCTGGTGGCCGCCGTTGTGTTCATGCTGATGCAGGGCTAATCCCGTAGGATTCGGATCCGCCGTCCTCGCCGTGCTGGGTGGATCCGGGGATGCGACCACGCCGGCCTTCAACAGCGCGGTCACGCCTCACGCCGTCTCGTTCGGGTTCGGCGCCATGAATCTGGGGAATCTGGCCAACATCGGCGGGGCGCTGGGACGCAGCATGTCACCCGTGGCGGCCGGCTGTATCATCGCGGCAGGGTTCGCCGGCGTGAACCCCTTCGAGATCGCCAAGCGCAACGCGATCCCGATGCTCATCTCGGCCGTCCTGGTGATGCTGCTCCTGGCTCGCTGATCCGCATCCGCAGGGCGGGCCAGAAGGATGGGTGCGGATCTTCGGCTATCCGGCACCCGGCTTCACGCGGGCGCGGCCCCGGGGGCGGGAGGTCGGTGTCCGGAGCTGAAACTCCCGGGCCAGCTCCACGAAGGCGTTGAGGGCGCGCGAGACCCATCGGTCTTTGTGGCGGATCAGGTAGAAGTGATAGGCGATCTCTGCGTCTTTGAAGAGAACCCGTCGCAGCGATCCGTCCTGTAGCTCCTTCTTTACTACCTGCTGGGACAGGATCGCCATTCCGACACCTCGTCCGACGAAGTGCTTGATGGTGGATGTGCTGGCGGATTCCATGATGACGTTCGGCGCGACCCCGTGCTGGTCGAGGATCTCATCGATGATCCGCCGGGGCGAGGAGCCTTTCTCGCGGAGGATCAGGGGCTGCCCGCGCAGCTCACGTAGCGCGATGGCCCGGCGGCGCGCAAAAAGATGGGTGGGACCGACGACGCCCACGAGGAGATCCGACATGATATGGCGTGCCTCCAACTTGGGGTGCGCGGGATCCTGCGCGCAGATGCCGATGTCGTTCTTCTGGGCCAGCGTGTTCTCGATGACCTGGCTACTGTTCCCGATCCCGATCTGAAAAAGAATGCCGGGATGCTGTCGATGCAGGGCCTCCAGCAGCGCCGGCAAGTAGTAGTCTCCGAAGATATAGGTTGCATCGATCCGCAGCGTGCCCAAGGGGAGCCCCCGCAGGTCCGCCAGCGCCTCTTCGGCTTCCCCCGCCAGGCGGAGGATCCGGCCGGCGAACTCGAACAGCAGCTTGCCCTCTTCGGTGAGGGAGACCCGACGGCCGACCCGGTCCAGAAACTTCAGACCGTAGGTCTCCTCGAGCCGCTTCATCTGCCAAGTGGCCGCCGGCTGCGTGAGGTTGAGCTTGGCGGCGGCGGCTGTGAAGCTCTTGGCGCTGGCCACCTCGTGGAACACCCGGAGCTGATGCAGGTTCATGCACAACCTCTATTAATTGTCTTTATGGATAATATAAACATTATGCATTTGACTTATGATAGAGGAGAGTGGGACCCTTGACAAGCGTCCGGGTACAGTCGGCCCGGAAAGGAGAGGACATGCCGGACATTGCCAACTTGATGCTGAACCCGGCCGTGGCCAACGCCCTGGCCTGGGTGGACGCGCATGTCGCGGAGATCGTCGACGAAGCGATCCGGATCTGCGAGATCCCCGCCCCCACCTTCGAGGAAGTGGAACGCGCCGCCTACGTGCGGCGCCGGTTCGCCGAGCTCGGGCTCCAGGATGTCACCATCGACGCGGCCGGCAACGCCCGCGGGAGACGGCCTGGGACGGGCGGGGGTCCGGGGCTGGCCATGGCGGCCCACCTGGACACAGTGTTCCCGAAAGGTACCGACGTCAAAGTGAAGCGGCAGGGCACACGCCTCTTGGCCCCCGGGATTGGAGACAACAGCGTGGCCATCGCCTCTCTCCTGGCCATGGTTGAGGCCATGAACGCCGCCGGCATTACGACGGCGGGCGATCTCTACCTCGCCTCCGACACGGGGGAAGAGGGGCTGGGCGATCTCAAGGGCATGAAGGCCTTCATGGCCGAGGTGAAGGAGCGGGTGGGTGCTACCATCGCCGTCGAGGGGATGAAGGTGAACCGGATCATCCACGTGGCGGTGGGCAGCCGTCGCTACAAGGTGACCTTCACCGCGCGGGGCGGCCATAGCTGGGGCCACTTCCCCTCGCCCAGCGCCATTCACATCATGGGACGAGCGATTGCCGAGATTTCGCGTCTGGAGGTCCCCACGGACCCCAAGACCACCTACAACGTCGGCGTGATCCACGGCGGGACCACGGTCAACACCATCGCCACGGAGGCCGACATGCTGGTGGACATGCGCTCCGTGGACACCCGGTCCCTGGCCGATCTCGAGCGGCGGGTCCTGGCCATCGTGACCAACGCCGCCAAGGAGGGGGATGGGCAGGCGAAGCTGGAAATGGTGGGTGACCGGCCGGCCGGCTCCATCTCTGCGGACCACCCCGTCGTCCAGACCTGCCGGGCGGTCCACCGGGCGCTCGGGATCCCGACATTCAACGAGGCCTCCAGCACCGACGCCAACGTGCCGCTGGGGATGGGGCTTCCGGGCGTCTGTCTCAGCATCACCGAGGGGGCCAACGAGCACCGGTTGGACGAGTACATCGAGACCGGCCCGATTCCGACGGGCGTGAAGAATATTTTGCTGGCGGCCGTGGCGCTGACCGGCAAGGGGTAGACCAACAGGCCGAGAAGAAAGGGGTCGGAGCGGGACCATGAGCGACTACTTGACCACACTACGCGAGCTTCGCGAGAAGGCGCTGAGGGGCGGCGGCCCGAAACGGATCGAGCAGCAACACGATCGGGGCAAGCTCACCGCCCGCGAGCGGCTGGCCCACCTCCTGGACGAGGAGTCCTTTCAGGAGTTCGGCGCTCTCGCCACCCACAATATCACCGACTTCGGCATGGGCGAGCAGCGGTATCCGGGCGATGGGATCGTCACCGGCCTGGGCAAGATCAACGGGCGCCGGGTGGCGGTCTTCGCCCAGGACTTCACGGTGATGGGCGGCTCCTTCTCCGAGGTCCAGTCCCACAAGATCTGCCGTATCCAGGACGTGGCCCTGGAGAGCGGCATTCCCCTGATCGGCCTGAACGACTCGGGCGGGGCCCGCATCCAGGAGGGGGTGCGAAGCCTGGCGGGCTATGGCGAGGTCTTCCAGCGGAACGTCCTCGCCTCCGGCGTGATCCCGCAGATCTCGGTCATGCTGGGGCCGTGCGCGGGCGGCGCGGTCTACTCTCCGGCGCTCACCGACTTCGTCATCATGACCCGCGACAACAGCTTCATGTTCCTCACCGGGCCGGAGGTGATCAAGTCGGTCACCGGCGAGGAGGTGACCGCGGCTACCCTGGGCGGCCCGCTGATCCACAACTGCCGAAGCGGCGTGGCGCACTTCGTCTCCGAGAACGAACACGCCGCCATCTTCCTGACCAAGCTGCTCCTGAGCTACCTCCCCCAGAACAACACCGAGGACCCGCCCAAAGTCGCATCCTACGATCCCGCCGACCGGATGGAGGAGTCGCTGAACGGGGTCGTGCCCGGAAGCGAGAGCGAGCCCTACGACATGCACGCGGTGATCGACGCGGTCTTCGACCGGGACAGCGTCCTGGAGGTCCAGGCCGGCTTCGCCCCCAACGCCATCGTCGGCTTCGCGCGTCTCGACGGGTACGCCGTGGGCATCGTGGCCAACCAGCCCGCCCACATGGCGGGTGCGCTGGACATCGACGCCAGCGACAAGATCTCCCGCTTCATCCGGATCTGCGACGCCTACAGCATTCCGCTCGTCACCTTCGTGGACTGCCCGGGCTTCCTGCCCGGCGTGGACCAGGAGTATCACGGGGTCATCCGTCACGGCGCCAAGATCATCTACGCTTACACCGAGGCCACGGTCCCCAAGATCTCCATCGTCACGCGCAAGGCGATGGGCGGCTCCTACGTCGCCATGAGCTCCAAGCAGATGCGGAACGACCTGGCCTTCGCCTGGCCCACGGCCCAGATCGCCGTGATGGGCGCCGAAGGGGCCGTCCGCATCCTGTACCGGCAGGAGCTGGTCAAGGCGGCGGACCCGGCGGCCCTGGAACGGAAGTATGTCGAGGAGTACCGGCGGATGTTCTTCAACCCCTTCCGGGCGGCGGACCTCGGCCAGATCGACGAGGTGATCGAGCCGCGCGAGACTCGGCCGCGTCTCATCCGTGCGCTCGAGGTCTTGCGCACCAAGGTGCAGCAGAACCCGGCCAAGAAACACGGGCTGATGCCGGTCTAGGGTGCGGGTGGCGGCGGGGCGGCCCCGTCCGCGACGCCGAATGAGAGGCTTCGATGACATTGGCAGAGCGACTCTTCACCGGTTTCAACCTGACGGTCCTGGGAATGGGCCTGGTCTTCCTCCTGCTGGCGCTCCTGTGGGGACTCCTCGTCCTCATGCTCCGGATGGATCGCGAGCCGCCGTCTGGAGCGGACGCCGCCGGCCAGAGACGGGCGGGGCCCTCCAGGCTGGCCCCGGAGCTGTTGACCGCGATCAGTATCGCGGTCCTGACACACCGATCGGTCCTTCGCAAGCAGGCGGCGCCGGCCATGCGCAGCTTCTGGCCGGGCAGTATCCTGTTCGCCAGCCGCTGGGTCGCCGCGGGCCGTCATCGACAAACGCAGAACTGGCATCCCGGCAACCGCTGAGCGATCCTTTCCGCGAGCATCCGCAATCCGGCACGAGGGAGATACACGATGCGTCGGTACACCTTGGAAGTTGGCGGCAAGCCTTACGTCATCGATGTGCAAGAAGTCACGGCGGACCGGTACCGGGTCGAGGTCGAGGGGCAAGAGTACGAGGTGCGCCTCTCCGGCGACGAGGACCTGACCGAGGCCCGGATCTCGCCGGAGATCGTCCTCGCGCGCGAGGCCGCGCAGCATCTGCCGCAGACCGCTCCGGCGGCGCGGCCGGCCACGCCGTTCCCCGCCTCCTCCTCGCCGCCGTCCAGCCCGCGTCCCTCGACCGACGGGCACATCGTGGGCGCCCTGACCGCTCCCATGCCGGGGAAGATCCTCTCGGTCGAGGTCAAGCAGGGCGACCGGGTGAGCAGAGGGCAGACCGTGGTCATCCTGGAAGCCATGAAGATGAAGAACGCCATCAAGTCTCCCTACGACGGCGTGGTCCTGGAGATCATGGTGCGCGCCGAGCAGACCGTCGCCTACGGCGACCCGCTCGCGCAACTGGGGGAGGAATAGGATGGGCACGGACACGCTGACTCGCCTGTCGCAGGGAATCCTCCACCTGACCCCCGGCGGCATCCTCATGATCGCCGTGGGCGGCGTCCTCCTGTACCTCGCCATCGAGAAGGACTATGAGCCGATGCTGCTCCTGCCCATCGGGGCGGGGTGCATCCTGGCGAACCTGCCGCTCTCCCCCCTCGTCGCGGAGGGGGGACTGCTCACCCTCTTGGGAAAGTTCGGGGTGGACAACGAGCTCTATCCCCTGCTGATCTTCGTCGGCATCGGCGCCCTCACCGATTTCGGGCCGCTCCTGGAAAACCCGCGGATGGTCCTGATCGGCGCCGCCGGCCAGTTCGGGATCTTCGGCACGCTGATCCTGGCCCTGTTGCTCGGCTTCAGCCTGAACGAGGCCGCGTCCATCGGGATCATCGGCGCCATCGACGGGCCGACCGCTATCTACGTCAGCAGCATCCTGGCTCCGCATCTGCTCGGCCCCATCACCGTGTGCGCCTACAGCTACATGTCCCTGGTGCCCATCATCCAGCCGCCCATCATGCGCCTGCTCACCTCCAAGAAGGAGCGGCTGATCCGCATGCCCTACAGCCAGCGCACGATCAGCCGGCGCACTCGCATCCTCTTCCCGATCGCGGTGACGCTGGTGGTCGGGATCCTGGTGCCCTTCGCCACGCCCCTGATCGGCATGCTGATGCTGGGGAACCTGATGCGGGAATCCGGCGCGGTGGAGCGGCTCACCAAGGCGTCCTCGCAAGAGATCGCCAATGTCGTAACCCTCTTCCTGGGGCTGGCCATCGGCTCCACCATGCAGGCCGAGTTCTTCCTCAAGACCGCCACCCTGAAGATCCTGGTGCTCGGGATCCTGGCCTTCGGTCTTGATACCGCGGCGGGACTGCTCTTCGCCAAGGGGTTGAACTGGATCAGCCGGGGGGGACTCAATCCGCTGATCGGCGCGGCGGGGATCAGCGCCTTCCCGATGGCGGCGCGGGTGGTCCAGCGGATGGGGCAGGAGGAGGATTTCGAGAACTTCCTCCTGATGCACGCCATGGGCGCCAACGCCGCCGGCCAGATTGCCAGCGTGGTGGCGGGCGGGGTGATCCTGGCCCTGATGGGGGCCGGGTAGCAGGCTGCTGAAAAAGGCCCATCTGCTGGGACCCATCCTGCGGATGGGTACCCCGAACGCTCAGGCATTCATTGCGGCGTACCTGGAGTACGCCTGGACCCAGCCTGCGGCCGGGTGCCCCGCCTTCCGCATTCCGCCTTGCATCTGGACCTTTTTGAGCAGCCTGGGCGAAAATGGGTTTTCCAGCATCCTGCTAGTATTATCTGCCGAGGATTCTGCCTGGACAAACGAACCCCGAGAGCTTACCCTGCGCCCTCGGGGTTCGGTTTTTTCTGACGGCGCGTAGCGTTTTGCGCCGAGGATCGGCGGTGGATCTCTGACCATTTCGAGGGGGCAACGGTGAATGATCACACGGTGAGGCCGGCGAGTCGTATGGATGCGATCCCATTCTCGGGAATCCGGAAGGTCTTCGAGCGCGCCAAGACGCTGGAGCGCGAGGGTCGACCGGTCATCTTCCTGGAAACGGGCCGACCGGATTTCGATACCCCGGCTCATATCAAGGAGGCGGCCAAGCAGGCGCTCGACGCAGGAGACGTGCACTACACGTCGAATTTCGGGACACCAGCCTTGCGTGGCGCGATCGCGGGGAAGCTCCAGCGCGAGAACGGCGTGGCCTACGATCCCGACGGAGAAATCCTGGTCACGGTCGGGGCGGCCGAGGCGATCTTTCTTGCCTATCTGGCCTTCGTGAATCCGGGCGACGAAGTCCTCTACCCCGAACCGACCTGGGTGAATTACGCGGCGGTCGCACGACTGGCCGGGGCGATCCCCGTGCCCGTACCCCTGCGGGAGTCGAACGGGTATCAGATCGACCTCGAGGACGTGGGCCGGCGGATCACGCCTCGGACACGCGTGCTGGTGGTCGTCTCGCCGAACAACCCGACCGGCACGGTTCAGTCCCCTGAGGTTCTGCGCAATCTGGCCGACCTGGCGATCCGCCACAATCTCCTGGTCATCTCGGACGAGATCTACGAGCGGATCGTCTACGATGACCAGACGCATCTCAGCCTGGCGTCCTGCGCAGGGATGCGTGAACGGACGATCACCATCAACGGGTTCTCCAAGGCATATTCGATGACCGGCTGGCGGCTGGGCTATGCGGCCGCGCCGCAGCCCTTCATCCAGGCCATGAATCGCGTCCACCAGTATAATGTCGCCTGCGCCTCCGCCTTTGGCCAGGCGGGCGCGGTGGCGGCCCTCACGGGTCCGCAGGACTGCGTCACCGCCATGGTCGCGGAGTTCAAGCGGCGACGGGATATGGTGGTCCCCGCGATCAATGACATTCCCAGACTGTCCTGCCTGAATCCCGGGGGCGCCTTCTACGCCTGGGTGAACATCGGCCGGATGGGAATCGGCTCGGAGGAGTTCTCGATGCGACTGCTCGAGAGCGCCCATGTCTCGTCGGTGCCCGGCACGGTATTCGGCGAGTCCGGCCAGGGGTACGTGCGCTTCTCCTATGCCAACTCATACGAACGCCTGGAGGAGGCGATGCGGCGTCTGTCGCGCTTCTGCGAGTGAGCCGTGACGAACCCGCCCACGAGAAATCCTGTCAATCGCTGGAATGCGGAGGGCGGATATCGTCAGATCCTGGTCATCGCCTTCCCGCTGATCCTGAGCACCGGCTCCTGGTCGCTCCAGCATTTCGTCGATCGCATGTTTCTCGCCTGGTACTCGCCCGAAAGCCTCGCGGCCTCGACCCCGGCCGGCATCCTGAACTACACCGTGATGAGCCTGTTCATCGGCACGGCGGGATACGTCAGCACGTTCGTCGCCCAGTACCACGGGGCGGGCCGGCCCGAGCGCATCGGTCCGAGTGTCTGGCAGGGGATCTACATCTCGGCCATCGGGGCGATCACCATGGCGCTCCTGATTCCTCTCGCCGGTCCGGCCTTCCGCCTGATCGGGCACGCCCCTGAAATCCAGCGCCAGGAGACCGTCTATTTCAGCATCCTCTGTCTCGGGGCCTTCCCGGCCGTCGCCTGCGCGGCGCTGGGGGGATTCTTCTCCGGACGCGGCGAAACCTGGCCCGTGATGTGGGCGAGCCTGCTCGCCACCGTCGTGAACATCGTCCTCGACTACCTGCTGATCTTCGGCGTCTGGATCTTCCCGGAGATGGGCATCGCCGGGGCCGCCATCGCCACCAACCTCTCGATGGTGGCCGCGCTCGCGGCCTACTGTGCGCTGATCGCCCGGGAGAGCCACGACCCTCGATTCCGGATCATCCGGGGATGGCGGCTCGACCCGGCGCTCTTCTCCCGGATCATCCGGTTCGGCCTCCCCAACGGCGTCCAGTTCTTCCTCGACATGGCCGGCTTCACCGTGTTCCTCCTGATCGTCGGCCGCCTGGGCACGGCGGCTCTCGCCGCGACCAACATCGCGCTCAACATCAACACCCTCGCCTTCATGCCCATGATCGGCCTCGGCATGACCGTGAGCATTCTGGTGGGGCAGCACCTGGGCCGGAACGACGCACCGCTCGCCGTTCGGTGCGTGGGGTCCGGCTTCCACCTCACCATGCTCTACATGGGCACGATCGCCTTGTTCTACGTGCTCACGCCCGGCCTGTTCCTCGCCCCCTTCGGACTTTACTCCCAGCCGGGGGCGTACGACGAGATCCGCGGCCTGGCCGAAGTCCTGCTGCGCTTCGTGGCGCTTTACTCCCTCTTCGACGCCCTGACCATCGTGTTCGCCTCGGCGATCAAGGGGGCGGGCGACAGCCGATTCGTCATGTACATGGTCTCCGGCCTCTCGCTCGGCCTCCTGATCATCCCGAGCTATGTGGCCCTCGAGGTCTTCGGAGCGGGAATCCTGGCCGGCTGGACCATCGCCACCGTCTACGTGTCCGTCCTCGGCGTGGCATTTTACCTGCGGTTCAGGAGCGGAAAGTGGAAGACCATGCGGGTCATCGAGCACCCGGGCCGGCAGCCGCCGGCACCGCCGCCGCAGCCGCTCGCCCCGAAGGCATAGGCCGAGGGACCGGCCTGGCCCAGTCTAGCCGCAATGCTGTTCACTTAGGAGCCGTTACGAAATAACTTGTCCATCTATTGGAATTTCGTTACGGCTCCTTATGCCGTTTCCGGAATTTCTCCGGTCAAGTTATTCTTTGACAACGGCTTAGGCCGTCAGCCGGATGAAATCCCCCCTCGCCCCCCTTTGGCAAAGGGGGGTTGGGGGGATTTGCTCGAACGCTCTCGTCAGTGCCCGACGCTATGTGAACAGTATTGGGTCTAGCCGTGGAGCTGTTCGGTGATCGTCGTGATGGCGCCGTAGGCGTCGGGGCGTCGGTCGCGGGCCAGGAGGAATCGCTGCCGCGCCCGGATGACGGACTCTCGCTCGATCTCGGCGCTGACCACCTGCTCCTCGGTCCCGCTGGCCTGGATGAGGATCTTGCCGACCGGGTCGACGATCATGCTCTTCCCCGACATCACCCACTCGCCCTCCTGCCCCACATGATTGCAGGGGGCCAGGAAGACCCCGTTCTCCAGCGCCCGCGTGGTGAGGAAGTTCTCCCAGGGATCGGCCGCCGGGGTGGCATAGGGGGCGATGATCAGCTCGGCCCCGTGGAGCATCAGGCAGCGGCAGGACTCCGGGAAGAGGTTGTCGTAGCAGATCGAGAAGCCGACCGTCCAGTCCCCCACCCGGAACACCGGGAAGGACGATCCGCCCCGGAAGTAGATCTTCTCCAGGCTGAGATATGCCGCCGGGTGCACCTTGCGGTATTTCCCGACGACCCTCCCTTCCGGACTGATCAGCATCGCCGTGTCGTAGTAGAGGCCGGGTCGCGCCACCTCGAAGATCGTGGACACGATATGGACGCCGTGCTGCCGCGCTTTCTCCTTCATCCGGGTCTGGGTGTAGCCGTCCTCGGTCTCGGCGTAGTCCAGGTATCGGTAGTCGCGGTACTGGGGAAAGTACTCGACGTTGAAGAACTCCGGCAGCACGACGATGTCGGGGTGCTGACGGGCGGCCTCGTCCACGAAGGCGCAGGCCCGCTCCACGTTCTCGTCCCGGGCCGCCGCCCGGCTGTTCATCTGGATCAGGGTCAGTCGCATGATGGCGCTCCTTCTGCGATGCGTCTCCAGGCCCCCCTGCAAACGATTCGACTCCCGGCTAGCGGAACACTTGCAGGAATCGCACCACGAGGAGGGTCAGCAGCACGACCAGGTACACCCGAAGAAAATAGAGGGCGAAGCGGACCGTGGGGGTCATTTGCACGCGCGGCATTGCGAGCTCCTCGATCCAGGAACCGGATCACGCGGTCTTCATGATGTCCTTGTAACGAATGACGCCGAGGATGCGATCCTGCGCATCCACCACGGGAATCATGCGATAGTGGTACTTGGCGAAGATCTGTTCCAGGTCCTCTTGTGTGTCGTCCTGCTCCGCCGACACCACGGGAAACGCCATGATCTCGCCCAGGGTTATCTCATCCCCGGCCAGCAGGAGCTCGCGCAGATCCACGACACCCTGCAAGAGCTTGCTCTCGGGCGCCACGACGTAGGCGTAAGAGAGGTGGTGCGGCTCGAGCCCGGAGCGGCGAATATACTCCAGCACCTCGCGGACCTTCGCCTCTTTCGGAAAGGAGACGAATTCCCCCGAGAGGAGGTCGCTCGCCTTCGCCTCTCGCGCCGCCAGGATCGTCTTGATCCGCCGAACGCTCTCATCCGGCAAGAGCCCCATCATCTCGGTCGTGTCGTCGTGCGGAAGCACCGTGAAGAGGTTCGCCAGTTGCGGGATGGTCATCTCCCCCAGGATCTGGCGTGCGCGCTCCTTGCGCAGGTTGGCGATCAACTGCCGCTGCGCCCGCGGCTCCGCCTCCAGCAGGGTGTCGGCGGCCTTCTCGGAGTCCAGGGCCGAGAAGAGGGCCTCCTGCTCGTTGCCGGTCAGCTCTTCCAGGGCGTCGGCCAGATCCTCGCTGGGCAGCTCTTTGAGCTGTTTCCGGGTCACCGAGAGCGAAACCTTGTCCGTGATGGTGGCGTCCTCGAGCGAGAGCGGCTGGACATACTTCCAGGAGATCAGATCCTCCTTGAACCCCTGGATCCGTCCGAGTCCCCAGCGCCGCAGAAAGCCGTTGAACGAGCTGTCCACATGGATCAGGAGCAGCCGCCCCTTGGCCTCGAGCAGGTGCACGTCGTTGACCACCTCGGTGCGCCGCCCGTCCATATCCAGGATCGTCCGGCCCATCAGGTGGGTGTCCAGCATGATCCAGCCGGGCTGGTCCGCGAAGGGAGGGTAGCTTCCACCCTGCTCGGACGGCAAGACGAAGATCGCATCGTCTTCGATCCGCAGCACTCGATCCCACGGGATGATCTCCGTCGGTTTTCCCCAGCCGTGCTCGAGATAGATCCCGACCACCTCGGGGTACGGCTCCTTGAGGGCGAACACCAGATCCGTCAGTCTCCCAACCCGATCCCGGATCTTGCCCGCGCACACCGGCCGTTTCATCAGGTCGGAGAAGTAAAGGAAGCGGTAGCTGCCGATCCCCGGGGGGAGATCAGGGACCCTCTGCATCAGGCTGGGTGGCGTGCCCATGGCAGCCTCCTACTGCGTCGTCCCGAACCACTGCGGGAACAGCGTGCTCAGGGCAAACAGGGTGGACATGATGGTCATGAAGATGGCGATGCTCACGTTGGCGATGTTCTGCCATCGGGTGTTCACCCGGTCGCCCATGAACTCCGGAGAGTTCAGGATCAGGATGAGGAAGAAGAGACAGGCCGGCAAGAGCGTGACGGCCACGATCTGGACGAACATGGTGATCGTGATCAGCGGCGCCCCCGGGATCAGCACCACCGCCCCGGAGCTCAGGAGCATCGCCAGGTAGACCACGTAGAACCAGGGCGCATCCCGCACGCTCTTGTTCAGCGAGTGGGCCCAGCCGAAGACCTCCCCCACGGCCCAGGAGGTGGACAGGGAGATGCACAGGGCCCCCAGGAAGCCCGCATCGAACAGGCCGATGGCGAAGAGCTTGCGGGCCAGATCTCCCTGGCCATGTGGGAGCAGCGGGACCAGGGCTTCCGCGGTCTGCTTGGCATCCTCGATGGTGATCGGCGGCCGGTGATAATAGAAAGCCGCGCCGGTGGCGATGATGATGAACGCCGCCACGGTGCAGGTCACCAGCGAGCCGACGAATGTGTCGATCTTGCCGAACTTGATGTCGTGGAGGTCCAGACCCTTGTCCACCACGGCGCTCTGCTGGAAGAAGATCTGCCAGGGGGTGATGGTGGTGCCGATGTTGGCCAGGATGATGAAGAGCATGTCCCCCGTGAGACCGCCGGTGAGCGTCGGCACCAGCAGCCCCTTGGCGACCAGCCCCCAGCCCGGGGCGCTCGGCGTCTCCATCGCCCAGAAGGCCGCGGGGATGTAGACCAGGTTGAACGCGCAGAAGAACAGCGTCAGCTTCTCGAAGGTCCAGTACCTGCCCGTGATCACCACGACGAACAGGATGGCGGTGACCCCCAGGAACGTGATCCACGGTGAAACGCCGAACAGGCTCATGGCGGCCATCATCCCGATGTATTCGGTCACCAGGGTGAGCCAGTTGACGATCGCCAGGTCCACCAGCGAGAACCAGCCCCAGAATGGGCCGAACCCTTCGAAGATGACCTCCGCGTGGCCGCGCTTGGTGACCGCGCCCAGCCGCACGGTCATCTCCTGGATGTAATAGGCCATGGGGACCAGGATGAAGAAGATCCAGAGGAGGCTGAAGCCGTACTTGGAGCCGGTTACGGCATACGTCGAGATGCCGCCGGCGTCGTTGTCGGCGACCATGGTGATGATCCCGGGGCCGAGCACGGCGAAGAGGATCAGGAGCCGCCGCCGAAAGCGGTTCAGGAGGTGGAAGGTTTTGCTGATCCAGTACATGGGCGGTTCCGATCATTTGTCGACGCGGCGGCCGCTCGGCGCGGGCGGCGGAAATCCCGGGCGGCTTCCACCCCGGTACACGAGGATCCCGGGGCTCCTTCTTCACATAGCGGGCGGCGATGGGAATGCGCGATGCGCTGCAGAAACAAAAACCCTTTCCCTGGGTGGGGAAAGGGTCAAGACCCTCGACCTTGGCACTTAACAGACGCGCCAACGTCTCCGATCTGCCGGATTCCCCACTCGTTCAAGTTTTGGCACCGCGCACCGTGAGAGGCCGACGGCCTCAGCCACTTCGAGCAAACCCTTAATCCGGGAGTGCTTGGTCTACCCGTCAACCAGCGTCTCTCGACGCCGCCGGGCAGCGGCCTGTGTGTCGCGCGGGAGCCTCACCTACCGAGGACCCGTAACATGTTCTTTCGCTGCCATCACGCGGAGCCGCCACGGGCCGCCCCGCGAATATCCAACCGCTATTTAAGCCGAGATAGCCGGCCTGTCAACCCCCAAAGTGCATGCGTGCAAAGAAACTTTCTCCGATCCAACCATCAGGCTCGCCGGTCAAGCCCTCCTATCCGCCTGGGCGAATATCGCCCCTTGCTACTGGCTCAGCGTCAAGACCCCCTGCATGGCGTCAAGCTGCACATGGAACCGCGAAAGGAAAGTGTTGCCCAGCAGACCCGCCACCTGAAGGGCCCCGGGCAGGTCGAACACCACGACCTGCACGTCCCGCGCCTCGGCCCCGCCCACCTGGATGGACTCCACGCTGGCGACAGGGGCGCGGATCATGCCCGAGGCGGTGGCGATGGTCACCATCGGCGAGCCGGAGCCGAAGGAGATGCCCAGTTCCTGCGCCAGCCCCGTCGAGATGGTGGTAAGACTGGCGCCCGTGTCCACGACGAACAGGGCCTCGCGGCGCCCGTTCATCAGGGCGCGCACAAGAAAGGCGTTGCCCGCGCGGATGAGGGGCACGGCGACCTTCCAGCTCTGCGAACTCGGCAACTCGGCGGAACCGCCCAGGTTCACGTCCACCTGCGCCGTGGCCCCTGCCCGCACGGTCACAGCCCTGCTGGAAGAGGTGAAACCCTGTTTGGAGACGTTCAGACGGTAGTTCCCAGGAGACACGCGGCTGAAGGTGAATCGCCCCTGGCTGTCACTACGGACGCCGCCCACACCCTCCAGGACGACGTCCGCCCCCTCCAGCAAGACGTTGTTCTGGGAGAGCACGCTGCCCATCACCGCCCCCAGCGAGGACGAATCCTGCGCCCGAGCCGGGGTTGGCAGGAACAGCAAGACTACCAATGCTGCCACAAATGTCCGCACGAAGTCCTCCGACGTTCGGGAAAATATAATAGGGGTAGCATTATCTGTCATATTTCCTCAGTGACACCACCGAGGGATCTCGGCCTGCCACCGGGCCGCCTGGGCGGCGCCGCGCCGGGCAGCGGTGGAGATGTTCCTACGGGCCCGCCCGAGGGCGCGGGCACGTCAGCTCAATCCCCCGACCCAGCCGTGATCTCTTCTGCCGAGAAGGCGCACCCGGACTGTATCACCAGCGCGAAACGGCCTCCGGACAAACTCACTCCTATGCAACCTGCCTCCCGCGACTTTCGGCCAAGACGAATTCGCCTCCGGTCACGGCCGCCAAGAGTTCGTTGAGCCGCGCGATACTCGGAACCGAACGCCCCTGTTCATATCGCGCATAGCTGTTGAGGGAGCGCGCGCCCAGCCGCCGCGCCGCCTCGGCCAGGGTGAGCCCGCGGCGCACCCGCTGACGGCGGAGCAACAGGGCGGTCAGACCTGCCACCTGTGGCGAGCCCACTTCGAAATACTCCCCGACGCCCGGGAACACCTCCACGCGGAACTTCTCCTGGTTCGCCAGCGCCTCGATGGCATCCGCGATCATCGCGAAGGCATCCTTCCGGGTTCTCCCTTGCGTGACGACGCCGAGAATCGGCACCTCGATGGCCCAATGGCGCCCAACCTTGAATACCCGTCCGACGAACCGCATCAGTCTTTCCCTCCCGCTTCCCTGAGAATGGCCTTCGCCGTGTACTCGTTGATCTCCGCATAGGGAGTTGCCGTTCGAGTTCCCGCCGTTTCATGGCTGGATGTTACACCAATGCGTGTAGCAATGCAATTCGGGGGCGTGCGCCATGCCCGCCGGACCTTCTTGCGGCTGCCGGGGTCCTCCAACTTGCTTGTTGGTCCGAGTACGCGATTCAGCGGGAGGCCGATCGATTCTCCCCGGCGTCGGCGCTCTGGGGGGCGCCGCGGGGCGGGAAGAATCCGAAGAGTAGGAGAGAGGCGAGCGTCGTCACTCCAGCCGCGCCGAAGGCGAACGAGAAGGAATAGCGGTCCGCCAGGAAGCCGACGAGTGGCGGCACCACGCCGGCGCCGATGAGCGATGCCAGGATCAAGACCATCGAAACGGCCACGTTGCGGACCGGGAGGGGAAACACCGAGGAGAGCAGGGAGAATCCTGCGGGATAGAAGGACGCGGCGAATGCCGCCTGGAGAAAGATCAGGGGCGGGGTGATCCATGGGCCCCGAAGAACCCCAAGCAGCACGGCACAGGTGCCCGCTGCGCCCAGAGAAAGCCTGACGGTGCGCAGGCGGCCGATCCGATCAGCCAGGGCGCCTGCGACGAACACGCTGAAGAGCGCCGAGAGGCGGGAGAGCCCGGTAACCAGATTGGCGGGCGTACGATCCATTCCCACGTCGTTGACCAGAAAGAGCGGCATCATGGTATAGAGCCCGAGCCCCACGCCAATCGAGACTGCGAAGAGACTCGCCACGCCCCAGAAGGTCCGATCGCAGACGAGACGCGCGATCGTGGCCCCGCTCGGCGGATGGGCCCGCGAGCTCTTTCCCAACCCGGACAGCAGAAAGATCCCGCTGAGGAGAATGGTCGGAACGCCCATCGCGCCCAGGACGCCACGCCACGCGAAGAATCCCAGCAGGAGTTCGGCAAGGAGCGGCGCGCAGACATATCCGAGATTCGGCCCCAGCTCGTGAACCGCCAGCGCTTTTCCCCAGGAGCCTTCGCGGGTGTTCTCCGTCAGGACCGCGACGCCGGAGGGGAGGTACAGGCCGGAGCCGATGCCAAGGAGTAACAGGTCCATCCGGATCCAAAGGAGGGATGGGGTGCAGGAGATCGCGAGCAGCGCGGTGCCAAGCGTGATCCCAGACGCAGCGATCGTGGCGCGGTGGCTGAGCCAGGACGCGACATAGCCCGACAGGAACAGGCCAGCGCAGTACCCGAGGGTGATGAAGAAATACAGCGACCCGGCGCTGCCATGTCGCAAGCCGAACTCGCGCTCGACGACGGGAAGGAGGGGACCCACCGAAAGTCGGGAGACGATATTCAGGAAGAACAGCACGACCAGGAACGAGAGCAGGGCCACCGGCATCGATCGGGAATGGCCGCGTGGCTCGTCTGCGGAGTTCGTTGAAGCACAGAAGGCCAATGTCGTGTCCGCTCCCACTCCCGGCTCGATTCGCCGCTGTTTGACCAAATCAGGGTGCCACAAAGTGCATCATATTGCCATGTAAAACGGCTTGATCGTGATGAGGAGTCGATCCTTTCGCCGGCCACGCACCACGATCCTTGTTCGCCAATGACGGGTACGCGAACACATAATAGCTTGCGTGTCCCGCAATACGGTCTCAGAATCGGCCGGTGCTGATTCACCGCCAATCGGAAGGGAGGGAGTCATGAACCCCTACGCGAAGTACTTGGAGAATCGCGAACCGCTCACGGTCGCGGCCGCCACGCCCGCAAGAATCGTCTCGCTGATTCGCGGGCTCACCCCCCGGCAGCTGGCAAGACGCCCGGCGCCGGGCAAGTGGTCGATCCGGGAGATCATCAGCCACCTGGCGGACACCGATATGGTCATGGATTGCCGGGCGCGCTGGATCGCGTTCGAGGATCACCCCACACTCGTCCCCTTCGATCAGGAGAAGTGGGCCGCAGGCCGGGCGCGCGAGAACGAACCGCTGGCGGAAACCCTCGAGCGATTTCGGCTGCTGCGGAGATCCCAGGTCCGGTTGTATCGCCATGCCTCGAAGACGGACTACCGGCGGACCGGGTTCCATCCGGAGCGCGGCGTCGTCACTCTGCGGGTGCAGTTGGAAACGCTCGCCGGCCACGACCTGAACCATCTGGCGCAGATTCAGCGTTTGGCGGCACAGCACAAGGCGAGGTAGATGAGTGTGCGGACACCAACGCTGCGGCGTTCGCGCGGGCCCCTCCTCGTTCTGGCCTTGGGGCTGCTGCTCGCCCTGGGAGGTTTATGGGCCATCTGCGCCTGGTCGGAGGATCTGCCCCTCCTCGCGGATCGCCACAAGAACGCCGGGCTCACGTGCGGCGCCTGCCACGACGAGGGCCGACCGGAGACGGAGCCCCCGGCGGCAGGGTGTGTCCGGTGTCACGGGGATCTGACCAAGGTGGGAGAGCGCACCTGGGCAGTGTCGCGGAACCCCCACGCATCCCACAAGGGCGTTGTGGAATGCAGGATGTGCCATCACGCGCATCGCCCCTCGACCGATTGGTGCGCGCAATGTCACACCTCCGGCTTTCGGGTGCCCTGATGGTCTGTGCACAGCTTCGAATTGACGAATCTGGCGGGAAAGCCTACCGCGGGTCTCCTGAAGGATGTGGTGAACGTGCCGCGGCGGCAGACCGTGGAGGTCGACTTCGTGGCCGACAATCCGGGGCCCTCCCTGCTGCACTGCCACATGCAGGAGCATCAGGACTTCGGATTCATGACGCTGGTCACCTATGCGTAGACGGTGGAGCGCACGGCCTCCTCGATGCTCGGCTGTCCGAGGCCGCAACGCGCCTCGCCTGCCGCGGTGGGAGACGCTTGAGCGAGGGGAAGGTTGGAAATATCGCGGGGGGCACCCTCGCGCCCATAGATGCAACAAGATTACCTTGACATGCAATTACAAGAATCCTATATCCTCTCCTTATCCCCACAAGAACAAGTTCTCATAGAGTAAAGAAGGGTTGCCGCGATGAGGAAGATAGTGTTCTTTGCTCTTGTGCCGTTGCTGATCCTTGCAGTGGCCAATGTCGTTTGTCTTGCTGACGTAAACGACGATTTGTTTGATGCAGCGCAACGAGGCAATGGGGAGAAGGTAAAGCTACTGCTGACAAAGGGCGCCGACATCAACTACAAGGATAAGATAGTACTCGGCCACACGCCCATGACGATCGCGGCGGCCTTTGGCCATACCGAGATCGTGAGGCTATTGCTCGACCACGGAGCACCGGTAGACCAGCAAAATGAAGATGGCGTCACTACGTTGCAGTGCGCCGCCTCTACCGCAAAGAGCGAGATGGTGAAACTGCTTCTCGACAAGGGGGCGGATGTGAATCACAGGGACAAGTCCGGTAGAACCCCACTATTCGACGCGGCCTGCCGCGACTGCCCGCCCGAGAATGCGCGGCTGCTGCTGGCCAAGGGCGCCGATGTGAACGCCAAGGACACGAAGGGAAGAACAGCCTTCTATTTCGCCCAGGCAAACGCTAATCAAGATGTCATGGCGGTGCTGGTCAAGGCGGGAGCCAACGGGGGAAAGATGCCGGCGGCGCTGCCGTCGGGACTCACCGCAGCAGACACAGAGTTTCTGGCGGGAGAGTGCAAGATCGGACAGCCTGACATCGATGTCATCCCAAAGCTGGACGCGAAAACGCAGCAGATGCTGCTTTCGCGAATTGCTATGCGTGATTGCGCTCTCCTTCGTTCCTTCACGGCGGTGCGGAACTACTACAGACGGCTCAATCCGAAAGTGGCCCTGCCGATGCCGCCCGCCGAATGGGTCAACGCGGACATATACCTGACCGAAGAGGAGTTCAATCAGTATGTGAAAATTATGAATGAAGCGCCTTTTTGAACAACCACCTAATGGGGGACGTTGGTGCGGAAACAACTTGGCGACACTCGACCAACTCGGACGTGGGATCGGTCCGGGTAGCACGATTCACCGCCGAGGTGGTCACATCCAGGAACCCGACCTCCGTGACCCCGGGATACCCGAGATACGGGACCGCGCGCTGGCACAAGCACCGATGGGCGTCGCGTGGCAACTCGGGAGTGGCATTGATGGCAAGCTGTTTCCGCACCAACGTCCCTCATTACGCGTATCTTCCCGCTTGGCGACCACAAAGGGCGCTGTGGCTGCGATGGGAGGCCTCAGACAGGCTCCCTCTCCGCAGGTCCGCCTATTCCTTCATCATCCGGACCCACACCCTCGGTCCGTCATTTCGCCCCGGGTCGCAGTGCCTCGCCTATCTCGCGCAAGGAAGCGTCCACGTTGAAGTGCCACGTGAAGGCTTCCTGGGTCCGGGGATTGAGCATCCGCATTACATCATAGGAGTGGCCCGCCTGTGACATCAGGGCTTGTCCCGTGGGCCGAAGGCCCAGAACGCGGAAGAGGGCGTACTCTTCGTCCACGCTGATCACCTCGAAGGCGGTCTCGGGGCTCTTGCCATCCCCTGAATCCAGGATCGACCGAGCCAGCCCGTTCGCGATCCATTGGTGATCATTCGCTCGATCAAGATCCCCGTGCTGACGGTAGACAATCGAAGCTACGACGTGGGCATCAATATCCACGTAGCAGAGTGCCAAGAGGGTCTGGGCCCGTTCGAGGGCGCGGTCCAGGTCCCGCCTCTGGAGAGCCTCGAGCATTTCTGATTGGAGCTTCCCCGCACGTAGCCGCCCCTGGCGCTGTTCCAGCGGGAGCTCCGCATAGGCCGCACGCACTGCACGAAACTCGAGCAGCGCATCGCGCGCCTTGGCTCGTGCCACGAGCGTCTCGTATGGTTCGGAGGCGACTCCGACCGTCCACACGATGCCCGGCGGGAGTGGGGCCTGGGACGCGGCCGCAGGCTGGGCGGCATGTGGCATTTGACGTGGGGAGGGTGTCTGCGCACTAGCGCACCCGGCGAGAAGCACAGAGAACGTTACCAGCCAACGAAGACGGATGCTCAGCATCCCCAGTCTCCCGTGTTCTCGGGGAAGCATCCGGGATGGGGGAGCTCGCCTCCCCCAGTCACGAATGCGCGCAGTCTACGGGATGGGCAAGAACCATGGGGCCGCGGTGCCGTATCCCCGGCCCCCGTCACACGGCCTTTCGCAGCATTCCGCCCCGCAGAGGGCCGGCGGTGTCCCTGGGGACAACGGCCTGCGGGGTCGGGTATCGGCGGCAAAGGGTCCGTCCCTGATCCCCGCCGAACTTCCGGGGCTTTGAGGAGCCACCTGTGGGCGCCGGGGTTGAGCATCGTACCAATTGCCCGCCTTGCCAGCGGGTTCCCATCTATAATGGGGGACGTTGCCAAGTAAAAAAAGTCAACTACATTGCCCCCCCGAGGACATCCGCCCTCGGGGTACGGGTCAGGGATTGCGATGCGTAGTCCTGGGGGGCTGCGAGGAGGTGGCGAGAGGATACGGAGAACTCGAAAGATGGCGTCATCGCACGAGCGAATCCGCGGGCGGGCGTCCGGTGTGGAGCGCGATCTCGAACCGTCCCCATCGGGTCTCCTCCAGCGAGCGTCCCAGGGAGGTGGACTGGGTCGCAGCTTATGCGTGACCGGGTATGGCTGTCAAGCCCGGCGTCTTCCAGATGCGGGCTGCGGAGAGCGCAGCTTGCCCGCCCGTCGAGGCACCCCAGATCGGCGCTGACGCGCCTCTGAAGAGAGCTCCCCGCGAATACCGGAGCTTCCGGCGGGCCATACATCCGCCGAGCGGCTGCCCTTCGAGTGGGAGCGGACAGGGGAAGGGACTAAGCCCGCAGCTCCTTGATGGCTGCCGTGGCGGCGTCCATCATCAGGCCGAAATCGTAGTTGTACATCAGCAGGCGCATCCCCCGGTCGCGCCAGACCTTCAGCGTGCCGAGATCGCCCACATGGGTGCCCGAGGGCAGCCCGCGCCGCTTCGCGGCGTCCGCCACTCGCTGGATGTACTCGGTCACCTTCGCGTGTCCGGTGTCCATCACGCCCAGCGAGACGGACAGATCCGCCGGGCCCATCAGCGCCGCGTCCACGCCGGGGACCGCCAGGATCGCATCGATGTCCTCGACCGCCTCGCGGGTCTCGATCTGGACGATCACCATGGTCTCCTGGTTGGCCTGCGCGCCGTACTCGCCGATCGTCATCCCGCGGTAATCGGTGTTGGTGCGCGCATTCATCATTCCCCGCTCGCCCATGGGCGGGTACTTCACCGCCCGCACGATCTGCTCCACCTGGGCGCGCGTCTTCACGCGGGGCACCATCACGCCCATGGCGCCGGCATCCAGCGTCCGCGCGATGAAGGGGTACGAGAAGTCCGGCACGCGCACGATGGGTGTGATGCCCTCCAGTCTGGCCATCTGCATCATGTCCGAGACGGTCTCGAGGCTGTACGAGCCGTGCTCGGTGTCCAGGATGAAAAAGTCGAAGCCTGCCACGCAAAGCGCCCGCGCAATCGCCGGGGTGCGCGTGTCGCAGATCATCGTGCCGATGGCCGTGCCGTCGGATTTCAGCAACCGCTTGAGCTTGTTCTCGATCATGTCTGTTTCCTTCTCCCCTGTGAAGCCGCGCGACGTCCTTGGGATCCCGCGCCGCGGGCGGACAGTCCACGCTCGGCCGTCGTTTGGCAGACCGACGCGGTGGACAACCACGATCATCTTCGTGCTAGACGCATTATAGACGGCCCCCCCGAGACGACAAAGACGCAATCCCGCATTGGTCTCAAGAACAGTACCCGCAAGATCACGGTTGCGCAGAGCGGGGCCAAGCGCATACACTCAACTCGGATCGGGCCGGGGCAGCGCGCCCCGATAGCCCTCTACCGGCGGGCAATCGACCCTGAAGACTCTGCCTGCGGTCGGACGCCGTTCACGGCAACCATCTGGAGGAGTCACATGGTTCGGATCGATGTCGCGTATTGCGGCGGGCTTCGGTGCGAGGCGGCGCATGGACCGAGCGGCCAGAAGCTCGTCACCGATGCGCCGGTGGACAATCAGGGCAAGGGGGAGAGTTTCTCCCCGACGGACCTCGTCGCCACGGCGCTGGGCACGTGCATCTTGACCATCATGGGGATCGTGGCGGAGCGAGATAAGATTGACCTAGCCGGCATCCGGGTCAGTGTCGAGAAGGAAATGTCCGCCGAGCCGCCCCGGCGGATCGCGAAGCTCACCACCCGCATCGTCATGCCCGGAGGGCTGACCGAGCAGCAGAAGGCCAAACTGGAGAAGGCTGCGTACACCTGCCCCGTCCACCAGACCCTGCACGGAAACGTCGAGATGCCCATCGAGTTCGCATACTCATAGGCAAGACTCGTCCCGAGCGCCCTGCCAGGACGGACCGGAGGCACGGCAGGGCGCCGTCCCTCCTTCGGGCTACATCGCCGGTCCCTTCGACTAGCAGGCTGCTGAAAAACCCGCTTTCGCCCAGGCTGCTCAAAAAGGTCCAGATGCCAGGCGGCGCGCGCAGGGCCGAGTGAGGCGTACTCCAGGTACGCCGCAGCGAGTGCCCGAGCAAGCGGGGTACCCAGCCGCCGGCTGGGTCCTCGCAGATGGGCCTTTTTCAGCAGCCTGCTAGATCAGGATCTTGCTGAGGAAAAGCTTGGTTCGCTCCTGGGTGGGAGTGCTGAAGAAGCGGTCCGCGGTGGCCTCTTCGATCTTGACGCCGTCGTCGATGAAGACCACTTTATCTGCGACCTCTTTGGCGAAGCCGATCTCGTGGGTGACCACGATCATCGTCATGCCTTCCTTGGCGAGGTCCTTCATGACGTCCAGCACTTCCTTGATCAGCTCGGGGTCGAGCGCGGAGGTCGGCTCGTCGAAGAGCATGACCTTCGGGCTCATGGCCAGCGCCCGCGCGATGGCCACGCGCTGCTGCTGCCCGCCCGACAGCCTGGAGGGATAGGCGTCAGCCTTGTCGGGCAGCCCGACCTTGACGAGCAGCCTCCGGGCGATCTCTTCCGCCTCGGCGCGCGGTTTCTTCTGGACGTGGATCGGCGCCATGGTGATGTTCTGCAAGACCGTCCGGTGTGGGAACAGGTTGAACTGCTGGAACACCATCCCGGTAAGCTGTCGCACCTGATGAAGCGTCTCCCGGCTGTCGTGGACCCGGACGCCGTCCACGGCGATGCTCCCGCCCTCGATCGTCTCCAGCCCGTTGATGCTGCGCAGCAGCGTGCTCTTGCCGGAGCCGCTGGGGCCGAGGATGACGACCACCTCGCCCTTGGCCACGGAAAGCGAGACCCCCTTCAGGACCTCGTGCCGACCGAATCGCTTGTGGACTTCTTCGATCTCAATCACTCTTGGCCAACCTGTATTCCAGATTGCGGACCGACCATGAGAGGGCGAACGAGAGGACGAAGTAGAACACGGCAATGGCGAGCCACACCTCGAAGGCCCGGAACGTGTTGGTCACGATGTTCTTCGCCACGTAGGTGAGGTCGCTCACCGCGATCACGGAGATGAGCGACGAATCCTTTATCAGCGTGATGAACTGCCCGGCGAGCGGCGGCAGGATCCGGCGGACCGCCTGCGGCAGGACGACCAGGAACATCGACTGCCCCTCCGTCATCCCGAGGGAGAACGCCGCCTCTCGCTGCCCTTTGTGGATGGATTGGATACCGGCCCGGATGATCTCGGTGATGTAAGCGCCCGAGAAGAACGACAGCGCGAAGACCGAGGCGACCATCGGCGACAGAGAGAAAAACACGCCCAGCCCGAAGTAGATGAACAGGATCTGGATCAGGAGGGGCGTGTTGCGGATCCACTCCACATACGTGAAGGCCAGCGCCCGCAGCATCCGGAACCGGGAGGTCTTGGCCAGCGCCCCGGCGACGCCCATCAGGGTCCCGAAGAAGATAGACAGCACGGAGACTTTGATGGTCATCTGCAGCCCGGCGAGCAGCGCAGGCCAGTACTCGAGGAGCACGGCGAAATTGAGCTTGTACATACGTCCCGCCTCTAAGCCGTTGTCAAAGAATAAATGGACAAGTTATTTCGTAACGGCTCCTAAACACGAACGATGCAGTTGAACCGCAAAGCACGCAAAGGACGCAAAGAAAGAGCCGCTATTTCCAGAGAATTCCGAAGGCACCCGGTCTGGGTGGGTCGTACGATTTCCATCCGCGGTTCGAGGCCAGATCTACAGGTCCTGGCTTACCTTGCGGTCTTTGCGAGCTTTGCGGTGAAATATTCGGGCTAAACACGGCGGGGGCCGGGACGATCGTCCGGCCCCCGCCCGCAAGATCGCCTGTTACTTCTTCGGCGGGACGTTTTCCCACCAGGGCATATCCACGAACCAGTAGGCGTACGCCTTCTTGTACTCCCCGCTTTCCCTGTATTTCTTCAGGAAGGCATTCAGCCACGTCACCAGCTCCGGATTGCCCTTCGGCACGGCGATACCCAGGTCCTCGGTGGTGAAGGGTTCCAGGATCGCATAGGTCTTGTCGGGGTTCATGCGCTGATAGATGGCAACCCAGGGGGGTTCGTGGACCACGGCCTGGGCCTTCCCGTTGAGCAGCTCGAGCCCCGCCAGCGCGGACCCCTCGAACTTCTTCACGGTGGCGTTCTTGAAGATCCGAGAGGCGGTCTGGTCCGCCGTCGTCCCCATGGACACGGCGATGACAAAGTCCTTCTTGTCCAGATCCTCGGGCTTCTTCACGTTCGGGACGCTCTTGTTGACCAGGAGGGCCTGCCCCGAAACAAAGTACGTGTCGGAGAAGTCCACGACCTCTTTGCGCTTGTCGGTGACCGTCATCCCGGCGATCACCAGGTCGATCTTGCTCGACTGCAGCGCAGGGATCAGGCCGGAGAAGGCGTAGTTCTGGAATTCGACCTGGACCCCCATCTCCTTGGCGATGGCCTTGGCGATATCCACGTCGAAGCCCACCAATTCGTTCTTCTTGTCCACCATCTCGAAGGGGTAGTAGCCGCTGGCGGTCCCGACCACCAGTTTGCCGTTCTTCTTGATCGCGGCGATCCCCTTGTCCTGCGCCTGAGCCGTCAACCCGCCCAGGATCCCCGTGGCCACGAAGGTCACGAGGCACACCACAGCCACCTTTCGACGCCAGTTCATCCAACGTCCTCCTTTCGTCGTGTCTAGAGCCTTGCGAGGCACAGAGAGATGGGAATGGGCCCAGACCGGCAGAGAATCACGAGGCCCTGAACGCCGTGAGAATCTCCCAGTTATCGGACCCTGTCAAGGGAAACGCGTCCGCGATCCCCGTCCGCCTGCGGGCGGCGGGGTTGCGCCATTCATGAATAGATCGTCCCGCTCCGGAACGCGGCCCACGCCGTCTCGAACCAGGTATCGGTCGTGGGCAGCGGTCGCCGCGACACCCACCTGCTCGTGACCGCCCCGTCCGGGGTCGCCTCCGTCTCCAGCACCCGCTCGCGGAACTCGGGGTCGGGGGGGACGAAGCTCCACTCCGGGCCCAGCCCTTCGTGCGCAGGCGTCCCGCCCGGATCCAGCACCACCGAGGAGCCACGGCTCCCGGCGCCGCTCTCCACGGCGAAGCGGATCGCCTCCAGATAGACGAGGTGGGCGAAGCAGAGCTGCCGCGTGGACCACGCCTCGGGAAGCTCCCCCTTGCCGACCCGGCAGCCGCTCGTCTGCAGGCGGCGCCACTGGTCGCGGGCCTCTTCCACCGCCTGCGCGAGATCGCTCCCCCGCCGGATGTGGGCGCCGGCCCGCGTCATGCGCTGCTGGAGCTCCCGGCGCTCTTCCCGCCAGTCGCGACCCGCGCGACACGTGGCGCTCCAGCGCAGGGCGTCTGCCGCTGTCGCCGCCGCGGCCTGCGCAAAGCGTCCGGCTTCCAGCGTACGATCCGCATACCGCCGCGCGATGAACTCCGCGGCGCGGAATCCGCCCACCTGACCGGAATTCAAGGCGGACCCGCCCGGGCGATAGATGCCGTGGGAACCATTGACTTCCCCCACGGGGAACAGGTGGCGGAGGTTCACCGCTTCCCACCAGTGATTCGCCGCCAGACCGCCGTTGTTGTGCTGGGCGCAGACCGCGATCTCGATCGGCTCCCGGGCGAGGTCGATCCCGTGCTTGCGGTACAGCGCGACGGCCGCCGGATTCATCGCCTGGAGCCGGCCCAGCGGCGTCTCGTGCAGGGCCTGGGACTTGGTGAGGTACGCCAGGGCCTCCGGGCTGAGATCCGCAAACGAGAAGCCCGCGCCGTTCTCCCGGTAATCCAGGAACACGCGCCGCCCCTTGACCACCGTCTCGATGTAGACCAGGACGTCGATCAGGGACGAGCCCCCGACGATCTTCCGGGAGTCAAACGGCCACTGGTAGCCCTTCAGAAAGACCATCGAGCCCATCTCGCCCACGGAGGCGAAAGCGTCGCGCAAAAACTCCCGCGCGTCGCTCGCCCCGTCGGCCGCGGTGCTCAGGAAGCGGGGAACCACCTGCATGTAGGTCCCCGACACGTTCCAGCGGAACCCGATCGAGGCCAGGCCGTACTGGGACTCCGGCAGGTTCTGCGCCTGGGCACCCGCCAGCAGCGCCACCCCGATCCCGCCCGTGTGGACCTCCGGGTAGACACTGGTGTGGTACAGCCCCCCGGGGCCTCCCGTCGCGTAGACGACGTTCTCTGCCTCGTAGATCTCGAGCTGCCCGCGGCCGTTCAGGGCCAGCGCGCCCGCGGCGCGGCGCGCGCCGTCTTCCTCGACGGTGATCAGGGCGATGGCAAACCGACCCTCCCGTATCGGGATCCGAAGCCGGCCCGCCTCGCGAATCAGGGCCCGGCACATCTCCTGCGAGGTGTAGGGGCCGATCGAGGTGGCCCGCTGTCTCGGGTCGTGGTCCGTCTTGTATCCCACGAACTGCCCGTAGGCATCGGTGGGGAAGGGGACCCCCAGGGTGACGAGGTGCAGGAAGGCGCGCGCCGAAAGGCTCGCCTCGACGAGGGCGAGGTCGCCGTGCATGCTGCCGCCGGCGAAATAAGTCTCCGCCATGGCGTGGGGCGAATCCGCATCGTCGCCGCACATGGCCAGCTTGTAGTAGGTCTGCTTGTCGCTGCCCGTGTTGATCGAGGTGCCCTTGTCCAGGCCCTCGGTGAGAATCAGGACGTCGTCGACACCGTGTCGACGAAGCTGCACGGCGGCGTTCAGACCGGCGGCCCCGCTGCCGATCACGAGCGTGTGGACCCTGATGTGCGGCAGGTCGCGGCGTCGCCCGTCTGCTGTCGCCGCCGAGAGCGTGTGTCGTTCCACGCAGGCTGCCCCTCTCTGCTGCCGGTCGGCCGGAGGTGGAGCCGGCCCTGTCACTGCGGGGGACGGACTCCGTGGCTCGCATTGAGCCCGCGCCGTCCGGTTTTCGGTCGCTGAGTGGAAATATCGCGGCGCTTCTCGAGACCCGGAAGGCATCGAAAGATCGCGGGGGATCCCCCCAAAGAAGGCGAGGGCAGGATGGCGCAGCGAAGAGATCATGTCAAGGGGAACCCGGTCGACAGGCAGGGGAGGTCACGTTCTCCGGACCGCCGCCGCCGGGCGGGGCTCGGTCGTCCCGGATCAGAACGAGTGCCCGATCTCCATGTAGAACCCGGTGCCCTCGCGGCTGAATCCCAGGTCGAAACTGATGATGGTCGCGAGGTTCCAGGCGAGACGAAACGCCAGCCCGCCGGTGGCTTGCCAATCCTTCAGGCTGAACTGCTCCGTCCTGTCGAACACCCGCCCCACATCCACGAACGGGACGAGCATGGGTCGCAGGTTCTGGCCCCAGATCGTGAAATCCGCCATGGTCCACCGCAGCTCCAGATTCCCCTGGATCTGCACCGGGCCCACGAACCGGTTGGCATGGAACCCCCGCAGAGTCTGCCAGCCGCCGAGACCCTCTTTTCTGTAGTTACCCGGCGCGGCCATGCTGGGATACGCGTAGAACGGCACCGTGCCGAAATGATTCGAATAGACGGCGTTGGCGGCCAGGACCAGATGAGTCAAGTCGGGGAGGAGGCGGTAGTAGCCCTGCCCCGTGACATTCACATGCCCGTAGTTGGAGCTCGCGCCGAACCATTGCATCGCGCCTTCGGCAAGAACCTGTCCCAGGACACCCGAGGTGGGATCGGGCTCGTAGTCCCGGGTGTCGTACGTCAGCCCCATGCGAATCAGGTTTGCCCAGCCGCCGCCAAACCCGTTGATCAGGCCGTTTCGGTAGTCGGCATGGAGCTTCGTCTCCTGGTTGGTGGCCCCGTGGTACCCGCCACCGGAGTAGTCGCGCGCATTGATATAGGAAACCTGGACGCCCAGCAGCGGTCGCAGCAGCCCCCCCAGGAAATCCCGCTCCACGTCGGCCGTGAACAGGGTCTGCTGCCGATCGTAGTAGTTGTAGTCCGCGTAGGTGATGCCGGCGGGGTTGGCGCGCAACGCATCGAAGTAGTCATTGGCTTTCGAGAAGGTCGCGCCCGGCGCTCCGGGAAAGCTCAGCTTCGCGAGCGTCGAGGTGCCGATCCCAAAATAGTTCTCGTACTTGTATCGCATGTACCCCCCGAAGCCGTGGATCCGCCACGGGGAGTCCGCCACGTACGGCTGATCGTATTCCAGATAGTATTCCTGCGTGCCTCTGGTTGTGATATCGGCCGTGGCCGACACGCGTTTGCGATACGGGGCGTAAAAGAAGAACGGGCTGTCCTTCGAGCCGTTATCGTACCACTGGACCTGCGCCCCGAAGGCCACGCCGTTGTCCGGATCCGAGCCGATGATGGGAATTCCCGTGAAGTACGTCCCCTCCCGCTTGTCTTTCAGGGTGAACTCGGGGAGGAGGGGCTTGTTGCGCGCGAAATCCGGGGGGGGGAGGATGCTCGCGGGTGCCGGAGCTTGCGATGAAGCGGCCGGCGCCGGATCTTCCGCCAGGGCCGCCGGGGGGGCGCCGAACAACCACAGCAGGCCGATCAGCATCCCGGCGAGGGGCCGGATGCGCCCGGCGGGTTGCGGCTTCTTTCCTGCTCTCAAGCGGCTCATCAATCGTCTCCTCCCCACCTGGGTCCCCTCGCGCGAGGTCGCGGCGGTTCGTCGTCCGCGAGATTTGCGCAGAATCGTCCGATCCGGGAGCCGTTGTCAAGCAAGAATCGCGCAGCGTCCGGGCGAGAGAATCACTCCGCGGGGCGAAAGGTCGCCGCGCCTCACGCGTCTCGCCGGATGCGGCGAAGCTCGACGGCTTGCCAGACCAGGAGCCCCGGACCGTAGAGGACCAGGTCCCGCACGCGGCGCGAGAGGGCCAGGGCCAGGGCCACCTCCGGCCCCATCCCGACCAGCGCCCCCAGCCCCACGAAGCCGGCTTCCTGCACGCCCAGGGCGCCGGGGATCAGAAACGCCGCGGTGCTGATGGCCTGGCTCAGCGACTCCAGCGCCACGGCATCGACCGGCCCCATCGGATACCCAAGATAGAATGCGGCGAGCCAGATCTCCCCCGCGCCCGCCACCCACCCGGCCAGCTGCCATCCGCAGCACGCGAAAACGGCGCGGCGCCGGCGGTAGAGGCGGCGGACGGTCCTGTCGAGGCTGAGGGAGTCGTCGGCTAGGGCCGCAAAGCGACCGCGCAGGATCCGGGCTCCCAGCCCGGCGACGCCGGCGCGCTGCACGGCGAGGAGGGCGAGCAGGACGGCGGCGGTCGCCGGCACCAGGAGAGCCAGACGCAGGACGGCGGCATGGTCGGTTGTGCGAAACAGCAGGAGCAGGAGGCCGAGCAGCGTGAAGACGACCTGCGTCACCAGGGTCAGCGTCAGTCGGACGACCAGGCTTGCGATCGACAGCCCCGCACGGACGCCGCCTTTCACCATGAGCCGGGCGGCCACGGCCTCGCCTCCCAGGCGCGCAACCGGCAAGAGGCCGTTGACCGACTCGCGGACCCAGAATATCCACGCGAACCATCCAAGCGGGCGCCGCCTCGCTCCCGGCAGCAGGAGCTGCCAGGCGCGCGTATTGAGCGCCATCGGCACGACGTGGAACAGGCTGATCCAGAGCAACCCTATCCCCGTGCCCGCCAACCGCGAGAGCACGCCGCTCCAGCCCTGCCACAGGACGAGGCAGGTCGCCAGGCCGAGGCCCAGCAGCCCGAGGACGGTCGGCAGACGCCTCACGGACGCGCAGCGGCGAGATCGCCGAAGCCGACGAGGCGGATCTCGTGCTCGGCGAGACGGCGGGAGACGGCGGGGCTCGTGAGGGCGCGCAGCTCCTCCGTCGGCCGAAATCCGGGGGGGGTGGCGTCGTTGGCCGCGGTGGCCGGGTGGCAGAAGATCTCACTGAGGCCTTCCGGCAGGTGGGGAATCAGCCGGAGCACGCGCTCCTCGGTGACGGAACCGGTCCAGGCCAGGCCGAAGACGTGATCGTTGCAGGCGAGGCCCGCGCGGCGGAGGCGCGCCCGCAGCAGCGAGGCCCACCATCCGACGAACCGGTGGCCCAACAGACTCCGAGGCGGGTCGCCCGCGCGGGCGAGGATTCCCGCGGGCTCGGCCGGCACCCGCACGGCCTTCAGCCCGAAGTCCCGGCCGACTCGCACGATCAACTCCGCGACGGTCGGATGGAGGTGCATGTGGTGGTGGGCATTGACGTGGTCGAGGGTGAGCCCCGTGGCACGAAAGGATTCGAACTGGGCTCGGATCTCGAGGGCCAGCTCCCGGCGGACCGCCGGCAGGAAGAAGAAGCGCACACCGGCGGCGGGGAGATCGGTCGGGAGGCGGCCCCCCGGATCCAGCAGGCCGGGCACCTCCCGCGGAGACAGGCTGGGGTGGGCGTCCACCACGGCGAGGTGGAGTCCCACGTGCAGATTCGGCAAGCGTCGCGCCCGCTCCACGGCGTCCCGCGCCGCGGGCGCGCCCACCATGAGGCTGGCCGAGGTGAGGATGCCCTGGCGGTGTCCCATCTCCACCGCCTGGTTCACCTCGGGCGAGGACCCGAAGTCGTCGGCGGTGACGATCAGCCGCCTCACACGGGCATCTCCCGCCGGTACAGGAACTGGAAGAACTCCACCCCCTCGCGTAGCCGCCGGCGCATCATCTCGGGGCTCTTCAGCATCTCCCCCACCAGCGAGGCGATCTTGCCGGGGCGGAAGTAGAAGCGCTTGTAGAACGTCTCCAGGGCCTGGAAGATCTCCCGGTGCGAGAGGTGCGGATAGTGGAGCGGCGCGAGCTGCAGCCCGTGCTCGTCCACCAGCTCGGCGTTCTTCTCGTCGAACCAGCCGTTCTCCTTCGCCTGCCGATACAGCTCGGTCCCCGGGTAGGGGGCGGCCAGGGAGACCTGGATGGTGTGCGGGTCGATCTCGGTGGCGAAGCGGATCGTCTCCTCCAGCGTCTCCTTCGTCTCGCCGGGCAGACCGACGATGAAGGTCCCGTGGATGGTGACGCCGACGTCGTGACAGTCCTTCGTGAAGCGGCGCGCGGTGTCGACCCGCATCCCCTTCTTGATGTTGTTGAGGATCTGCTGGTTGCCGGTCTCGTACCCCACCAGGAGCAGCCGCAGGCCGTTGTCCTTCAGCACCTCCAGTGTGCGCCGGGGGACGTTCGCCTTGGCGTTGCAGGACCAGGTCACCCCGAGCTTGCCCAGCCCCCGGGCGATCTCCTCGGTGCGAGGCAGGTCGTCGGTGAAGGTGTCGTCGTCGAAGAAGTACTCTTTCGCCTGCGGGAAGTACTGCTTCGCGAGGGCGATCTCCTCGATCACGCTGGCGGCGCTCCGCGTCCGGTAGCGGTGGCCGCCCACGGTCTGCGGCCAGAGGCAGAAGGTGCACTTGGACCGGCAGCCGCGCCCCGTGTAGAGCGAGACGTACGGATGCTTGAGGTAACCGATGAAGTAGTCCTCGATCCGAAGATCGCGCTTGTACACCTCGACCACGAAGGGCAGCGCGTCCATGTTCTCGATCAGCGGGCGCGGGGAGTTCACGGTGATCGCCCCGGAGGGACCCCGGAAGCCGAGGCCCAGGATCGTCTCGAGCGGCCGCCCCTCGGCGACTTCCTTGATCGTGTAGTCGAACTCGGCGCCGCAGACAAAATCCAGGGCCGCCGACGCCCGCAGGCTTCCTTCCGGATCCAGCGCCACCTTGGCCCCCACGAAGCCGATCTTGAGACCGGAGTTCGCCTCCTTGAAGGCCTGCGCCACCTTGACGTCCGAGGCGAACGACGGGGACGAGGTGTGCATCACGAGCAGCTCGTAGTCGCCCGCCAGCGGCAGGACATCGGCCATCGTGAGCCGGGCCGGGGGCGCGTCGATCAGCCGGCTTCCCGGGACCAGCGCGGCCGGCTGGGCGAGCCACGTCGGATACCAGAAAGAGCGGATCTCGCGGCGGGCCTGGTAGCGCGAGCCGGCGCCCCCGTCGAAGCCCTCGAAGGAGGGCGGGTGCAGGAAGAGCGTCTTCATCATCGACGCGCATCTCCATCATGGGCGAGCGCCCCGTCGGGCCGGAGGGTGAAGCGGTGGCGGCGCCACGCCACTTCTCTCCCCAGGAAGCTCGCCACGAACAGGCCGAAAGATACCAGGTCGCGCACGACCACCCACCACGAGGCCGAGCGCGCCAGGGAGAAGGCGCGGTCCGCCTGGTCCACCAGCAAGAGTCGACCGATCAGGGTCAGGGCCAGCGCCCCCCAGGCCACCCAGGACCAGCCGGCGAGCGGCAGGGCCAGGACGACCAGAACCAGGGGGTACGTGATCACGAGCCCCACGTACCCGAGCGGCTCGACCGCCCGAACGGTGCGCAGCCAGCGCAGCTCGTGATTGACGAGCGCCCGCGGCCCCGGCTCGGCCACGACCATGTCCACGGTCGAGGGGGACAGGACCACCCGCTTGCCGGTGCGCCGGACGGCTACGCCCAGGGCGTAATCGTCGGCCAGCAAGTTGGCAAACGGCGCCAGACCGCCCACCGCGTCGAGCGTCTCCCGGGTGAGGGCCATCGTCGCGCCGAAGCAGCCCACGCGCGCGCCCACCCGCTCGGCGACCAGGACCGACGGCAGGAAGCCGTGGTTGACGGACATCGCCCCCAGCCGGGACCAGACGTTGTCCTCGGGTCGCCCGACATAGAGACACGTCACCAGCCCCACCGCGGGATCCTGTAGCGGTCCCACGACGGCGTCGAGATACCCCGGACCGACCCGGATGTCGCTGTCGGAGATCACCAAGACATCATGCCGGGCGGCCGCGAGCATGTTCAGCAGGTTGCCGACCTTGAAGTTGGTGCCGTGCACACGGCCGTCAACCACCAGCGCCAGGTCACAGTCGGGAAACTCCCGGATGAGGCGCCGGACGGTCGGGATCGCGGGATCGGAGGCCTCGCGGACGCCGAAGATCACTTGCAGGTCGCCGCGCCGCCCCTGCTCGCAAAAGGAGCGCAGGTTCTCGTAGAGCCCGGGCTCGTCGCCGCAGAGCGGCTTCAGGATGGTGACCGCGGGCCGGGCGGCAAAGCGACCATACGGTAGCCGGACGAACCGGCGCACCTCCCAGGTGGCCAACAGCATGTAGGCCGCCCCGCCGAATGTCACCAGGATCAGCGCGTCAGCCAAGAGATCGGACCAGTCCAATGACATTCCCCCTTCCCGTGACGATATCTCGAACGCCGCGGGAGCAATACGGGCCCTTCCGGCCGGCGAGAGCACATCCCCCCCGCTCGACGGCGCGAATCCGATGAGATTCGCGCGGAGGGAGGATGGTGTCAAGCGGAAAGCACGAGGCCACCCTCTGCCGTGCGACGGTGTGGCGTCGCGCAACCCACGCTGGCGGGCCGGATGGGTTGTACGCTGGAGTGCCCTATCCGAGTCTCGGGAGACAGAGGCCGGAAGCCACTCGTCCCCGCAGAGACTAGCAGCCTACTAGGCCCCCCCGTGGCTGGTCGGGCCGCCCCACGCCGGCCCCTGGATGAAGGCGCCGCCGTCCACCGTGAGAACCGAACCGCAGATATAGGCTGCATCGTCCGACGCCAGGAACGCCGCCGCACGCCCCAGGTCCTCGGGCAAGGCCAGGCGGCCCAGCGGGAGGTGCTCCCCCTCTTGGTACAAGGCCTTGTCCGTGTACCACGTCCGCTCGCCGGGCGTGTCGGTCCATCCCGGCTCGATCAGATTCACGCGGATTCCGTGCCACATCAGCTCGTTGGCGGCGGACAGCGCCAGCATATGGCCTCCCGCCTTGGCGGTGTTGTAATCGATCGCCCCCTTGAAAGGCAGCCGGGCATGCGGAGAGGAGATGTAGATGATGGATCCCTTCGCCTTCCGCTCGACCATCTGCCGGGCGACGACCTGGAAGACGTGAAAGATGCCGAAGATGCCGACCTCGATCGCTCGCAGGAGATCCGCCTCGCGGGTCTCCAGCAGCGTCTGGCGGACGCTGCTCACCGCATTCGCCACCAGGATGTCGACCGGCCCCAGCGTGGCGGTGCAGCGGGCGACCATCTCCTCGACGGCGGCCCGGTCGCTCACGTCGGCCTGAACCGGGAGCGCTCGGCGTCCCATGGCCTGGATGGCGGCGACCACCTCGTCGGCGGCCGAACCCGAGCTCCGGTAGTTCACGCAAACGTCGGCGCCTGCCTTGGCCAGCTCCAGCGCCACGCCTCGGCCGATGCCACGCGCGGCGCCGGTCACCAGGGCCACCTTTCCGGAAAGTGTCATGACGCGAGTCTCCTCGGCGACAGGGGAAGAGGTGCGGAATTAGCGGGTTGGGGCCCCCTCGCGCCGCAACCACACCGCCGTGTCATGGAACGCGCCGCCGCCAAACGGCGGGATCGGGTCGTCACCGACGAGCGCGTTGATGCCGAGGCCGCCCTCGAAGTCGCGGCTCGGCCAGATACCCTCGACGACGACCGTCCCGGGGAGGAGGCCGTCGAAGCGGCGGGCGTGGACGACTACGGCGCCGCGCTCGTTTCCGATCTCGACGCGATCCCCGTCGGCGAGACCCAGTCGGTCGGCATCCTCCGGATGGATCAGCGCGGTAGGCCGCTTCTCGCGGGCACGCGAGCCCGGCGTCTCGGTGAACGTGGTGTTGAGGAACCGTCGCGCCGGGGCGGTCACCAGACGGAAGGGTTTGTCTGTGGTCGTTGCCTCGATGATGGCCAACTGGTCGGGCAGGCGCGGCATGCGCTTCCAATCCGACCCCACCTTCGACCAGTCGGGCGCGAAGTGGAATTTCTTATCGGGCGTGCCGAAGCCGTCTAGGAAGTGCGCCTCCCGGAACGGCAGGGCGGCGTCCACCCAGCGCCGCTCCAGCACGGCTGCGGCGTTCGGCCAACCGGATGCCTGGAGCGTCCAGTTCGCCAGTTCCATGGCGCTCATCTCGAAACCCGGGTGCTGCGCTCCCAGCCGGCGGGCCAGAGCCTGCAAGACCTCGTGGTTCGACCGGCACTCGCCGGGCGGCTCGATCAGCTTCGGCCCGATCTGGAGGTGGCTGTGCCCCCCGGCTTGGTAGAGGTCGTCGTGCTCCAGGAACATCGTCGCCGGCAGCACCAGGTCGGCGTACCGGGCCGTCTCGGTCAGGAACTGCTCGTGGACAACCGTAAACAGGTCCTCGCGGGCGAGGCCCCGGCGCACCAGGGTGGAGTCGGGGGCCACCACGGCCGGACTGGTGTTCTGGATGAGCATGGCGGCGACCGGCGGCCCGTCCTTGAGCGCCTCGGCGTCCCCCAGAAGCGCAGCGCCGATCCGGCACATGTCGATCTCGCGTGTGCTCCTGTCCAGGGCGTCCAGCCCCTCGATCATCGTCTTGTTCCAGTGGTAACCGGCCCGGTTGCTCCAGAAGGCCCCGCCCCCCTCGTGAGCCCAGGCGCCCGTGACCGCGGGGAGGCAGGTGACCGCGTGCATGGCGGCCGACCCGTTGCGCGAGCGGGTGAAGCCGTACCCCAGCCGGATGTACGCCCGCTCGGTGGTGTTATAGAGCCGGGCGAAGATCTCGATCGCCTCGACCGAGAGGCCGGTCACGGCGGCCGCCCAGGCCGGCCCGCGGTCCGCGAGGTGGGTCTCCAGGTCGGCCGGGAAATCGGTAGAGCGCCGGAGGTAGTCGCGGTCGGCGTGGCCGTCCCGGAAGGCGCAGTGCATCACCGCACACGCCAGAGCCGCGTCCGTGCCGGGGCGGAGGCAGAGGAAGAGGTCGGCGACCGCCGCCGTGCCGCTCTGATAACAGTCCACCACGACCAGCTTCGCGCCCCGGCCCCGGCGCGCCCGGGCGATGTGGGTCATCACGTTGACCTGGGTCGCGACCGGATTGCCGCCCCAGACCACGATCAGGTCGGCCTGCGCCATCTCGCGCGGGTCGGGGCCGACGAACCGGCCCGTGCCGGCGATCCAGCCGGCCTCGGCGGAGGCGGTGCAGATCGTCTTCTTCTGGCGCGAGTATCGCATCACATGGCGCAGGCGATTGATCCCGTCGCGCATCACCAGCCCCATGGTCCCGGCGTAGTAGTAGGGCCACACGGCTTCGGGTCCAAACCGGGTTGCCGCGGCCAGGAATCGTTCGGCGATGCGGTCCAGGGCCTCGTCCCAGCCGATGGCGCGAAACGCCCCGGCGCCCTTCGGACCGACGCGCAGGAGCGGTCGGGTGAGCCGGTCCGGATGGTGGATGCGCTCGGCGTACCGGCCCACCTTCTCGCAGATCACGCCGGCCGTGTAGCTGTTCGCCTTGGCCCCGTGCACCCGGCCGATCCGGGCCCCGTCCAGCACCTCCACCTCCAGCGCGCAGGTCGAGGGACAGTCGTGTGGACAGACGGAGCCGCGGACCGCGCGAGCGGCGGGAGGCAAATCGTTGACAGGCATCGAATCCTCTTTCGCTCAACGCTCTTGATGTAGCGGGATGATTGCCCCTGCCCGGCTCCGCCCGGACGCCACGCGCCGACGGGCTCATCCCGCCAGAGGCAAGACGACCGCGAACCTGCTCCCGGCGCCCGGCGCGCTCTGAACCTCGATCGTGCCCCCGTGGGCCTCTGCGATGGTCTTGGCAATGCAGAGACCGAGCCCGGCGCCCCCCACCTCGCGTGAGCGCGCGTCATCCGCGCGGAAGAAGCGCTCGAAGATCCGCGGCAGCGCCTCGGCGGAAATCCCGACCCCGCTGTCTTGCACCGCGATCTCGGCCCACCCGGCCGGCGGACCATTTGGCAACTCGGCGATCTGGCGATTGGACTGCGTTCCTGGTTGCCCGGTCGCCTGGCGCAGCGAAAGCGCGACGTGGCCCCCCGAAGGCGTGTATTTGACGGCGTTGTCTACCAGGTTGAGCAGCAACTGCTTGAGGCGGTGCCCATCCCCCTCCACGATCAGCGGCTCCAGGTGCTGGATGCGGACGGCCACGTCGCGCGCGCGGCCCAGCACCTCGCCCTGCTTGGCCATCTCCTCCACGAGGTGATCCAGCTCGACGGGCTGCCGCTCCCAGTGCAGGGCCCCTGCGTCTGCGCGCGACAGCAGGAGGAGTTCGTCCACCAGACGAGCCATGCGCTCAACCTCTTCGAGGGCGCTGGCCAGGACGCGCTGGTACTCGACCGGGTCGCGGGCGCTGCGGAGGGCGACCTCGATCTCGCCCTTCATCACCGTGAGCGGCGTCCGGAGCTCGTGCGAGGCGTCCGCCGAGAACCGGCGCACCTGGGCGAAGCCGGCCTCGATTCGCGCGAGCATCTCGTTCAGGGTCCGGGCCAGTCGGCCGAGCTCGTCGTCCGTCGCGGCCCCTTCCAGCCGCTCGGCCAGCCGCTCGGCCCCGATCCGCCGAGCGGCCTGCGTCATCTGGTCCACGGGGCGGAGCGCCCGGCGCGCCAGGAGCCACCCGCCGCCGCCCGCCAGGACCAACGCCAGCGGGATCAACGTGGCCAGCGCCCAGAAGAAGTTCTTTCGGGCGTGGTACAGCCCTTCCAGGGACAACCCCACCTGGAGCGCGTTCGCCATCCGCCCGGCCGCCACGATGGGGAACGTCAGAATTCGCACGGGAAATTCCCCGGGGCCGGGCACCGTCTCGAAGGTGGCGTACCCTTCCCTGGCATTCTTTAGGGCCGTGGGACTGATGGCGAGGGGGGCGTTGCGCAACTGCGGCAAGTGGGGATCGACCTGGCCCCGAGGATCCAAGAACTGGTAGAACCGACCCGCGAAGCTGGGCCCGAAGAACCGGTGCAGCAACTCGTCCATGTCCGACGGGGCCGAACCCCCAGCCTGCATTTGCACCGACTGGGCGACGGCCTTGGCGACGCTCTGCAGCGTCGAGTCCACGTCGTGCCATAGCCCGCGCATCAAGAGGAAATAGGCTACACCGGCCAGGACGAGCAGCGTCGCCGCCAGGTTCGCCGTGTACCAGAGCGTCAGCCGCCCCCGAATCGAAAGATGCTTCATGTGCATTCGAGCCGCGAAGCGGAATCGGCCGCTCATATCAGAATGCCCCGTCGTGGTCCGTGGCTCATGGCTCGTGGCTCTCCCGCAGGACGTAGCCGGCGCCCCGGACGGTGTGGAGCAGCTTGGGCTCATGACCCGCATCGATCTTCTTCCGCAGATAGTTCACATACACGTCAATCACGTTCGTCCCCGAGTCGAAGTCGTAGTCCCAGACGTGCTCGGTGATCGCCGTTCGAGTGAGGACCCGGCCGGCGTTGCGCATGAGGTACTCCAGCAGGGCGAATTCGCGGTTGGTGAGCGTGATGGGCTGGCCGTCCCGCGTGACGGAGCGTGTCGCGGGATCCAGGACCAGGTCGGCAACCTGAAGCCTCGGGGAGCGGGCCTCCGCCCCGCGCCGCAGAAGGGCGCGGACGCGCGCGAGAAGCTCCGCGAAAACGAACGGCTTCGTCAAGTAGTCGTCTGCCCCGGCATCCAACCCTTGCACCTTGTCCTCGACCGTGTCCCGCGCGGTGAGCATCAGGACGGGCGTGGACACTTTGGCCTGGCGCAGCTCCCGCAGCACCTGGAATCCCGGCTTCTTCGGCAGCATCACGTCCAGGATGATCAAATCGTGCAGGCGATCCAGACCCATGAAGAGGCCCGCCTCGCCCTCGGCCGCCACATCCACGGCGTGCCCCTCTTCCTCCAGGCCTTTCCGGATGAAGCTGGCGACCTTCTTGTCGTCCTCGACCAAGAGAATGCGCATGGCAAGACCTGAGGGTGAATGCAACCACAGATTACGCAGAGTTCGCAGATGTCACTGTCGAGCCTTTCGGGGGCGGCGAGGCTTCTCATGGCACGCCGTCACCACCGTGTGGATGCCTCCTCGGATGTAAAAGTCGCCCACCACGGTCATCTGGCGCGGTCGGGTCGCCTTGACCAGCTCGTCGAGGATCCGGTTCGTGACCGCCTCGTGAAAGTGCCCCTCGCTCCGGAACGACCAGAGGTAGAGCTTGAGGGACTTCAGCTCCACGCAGAGCCGATCGGGGACATACCGGATGTGAAGCGTGGCGAAGTCCGGCTGCCCCGTCATGGGGCACAGACAGGTGAACTCCGGGCACTCGAAGCTGATCTCGTAGTCCCGCTCCGGGTTCGGGTTCGGAAAGGTTGCGAGCTGCTTGGAAGCCTTCGTCGGCACGTCGCTACTCCTTATCGCGAGCTGTTGGAGAACCCGCTTTCGTTCAGGCTGCTCAAAAAGGTCCGTATGCAAGGCGGAATGCGGAAGGCCGAATGAGGCGTACTCCAGGTACGCCGCAACGAGTGCCTGAGCATTCCAACGCCGCAGATGGGCCTTTTTCAGCAGCCTGTTAGCGTTTTCGGCGCCGCCACCCGTCAATCCCCCACTCCCCGGCCCCGGCGATGAAGAGGACGAGGAGCAGGACGATGAAGTCCTTGTCGTGGGATGCGGCCGGATTCGGCCACCCCTTGGCAAACAGGTAGTTGCTCACCATGAAGATCCCGGCGGCCGCGGAGAGGCGGGTGAGGGCGCCCAGGATCAGCGCGGCCCCCACCAGCGTCTCCCCCACCGAGGTGAGGATGGCGAAGAGGTGCTCGTGGGGGATGACCACGTTGGTCAACCAGGCCCTGTACCACTCGTGCGGCGTGCCGGCTAGGAATCGCTGTAGCTGGGGCAGGAGCGCGCCGCCGGACAGGAACCCGTGCTGGAGCTTGCCGACCCCCGTCATCAGCAGCCAGTAGCCGACATAGAAACGCGCCAGGAGGAGCGCCAGTCCCGGAAGGGAGATCGCCAGACCGCTCTTGATGTCTCGCATGGCAAACCTACCAGGCCTGCGGGTCCGTGAGGACCCGGGTCAGTTGATCCCTGGTGATGTTGGCGCCGCTCACGATCAGGACCACCTTCTGCCCTCGCAGCCGGTCCTGGATCTTCCGTGCGGCGGCCGCGGGGGCCGCGCCCGCGGCCTCGGCGAGCTGGTGAGCGGCCTCCAGCAGGGAGATCACCCCCTGTCGCATCTCTTCCTCGCTCACCAGGACGATGTCGTCCAGATGTTCACGGATGATCTCGAAGGGGAGATCGAACGGGGTCCGCGTCGCCACCCCCTCGGCCCAGGTCGCGGCTTCGGGCGTCTCGACCTTCCGGCCGGCCTTCCACGAGAGGTACATCGCAGGGGCTTTCTCGGCCTGCACCCCGATGACCTTCACCTTGGGGCTGAGACGCTTGGCCACCAGGCAGTGGCTGCTGGCGCCGCTGCCGCCGCCGATCGGGACCAGGACGGCATCCACATCCGGGAGCGCCTCCATGATCTCCAGGCTGGCGGTCCCGACCCCGGCGATGAGGAGCGGCTCGTTGGCCGGGTGGACGTACCGGTACCCCTTGAGCCGCGCCTCCTCCTGCGCCCACACGCGCGACTCGTCAAAGTCCCGTCCCGTGAGGACCACGTCCGCCCCCAGCCGGCGCATGGCCGCCACCTTGTCCGGATTCGCCCCCTCGGGGGCCGCGATGACGGCCCGCACGCCGAAGGTCTTGGCGGCGTAGGCGATGGACTGCCCGTGATTCCCCGTCGAGGCGGTGATGACCCCCTGCGTCCGCTCCTCCTCAGGAAGTTGCGCGACGAAGTTGAGCCCGCCGCGGACCTTGAACGCCCCGATCGGGGTCACCGTCTCCAGCTTGAGGTAGATCTCGCACCCGAGCGCCTCCGACATGGCCGCGGAACGTATCAGCGGCGTCGGGGCCATATAGCGATAGACGACCTGGCGCGCGCGGTAAACATCCTGTAATGTCGGTGGCTGCACGCGGGACCCTCCGGATGCGTTGTTGGCTGATCTATTCCTCTTCCGACTAGGATACACCGGGTATGGGCCAGCGGCAACCGATTGGCGGAGGATTGGCGGAAGATCCCGCAAAGCGAGGTCCTGGGACCACGGGTGGAGCTGGAGCGGCAGCCCGGCTGTCACGGCGATACGAAGGCGATTGCCGACGGACCGGTTTCGACGTATCATGCTTGACACCGGGGCGGAGAGGCAATACTTTTCCGCGTCCGTTTCGTAATTCGGTTCCGTCATTAAGGAGAGATCATGAAGATTAGCTGCTGTTGGCTGTTCGCCATTTCCAAGTTTGGCTACCCGCCGAGCCTCCCCGACACCTATCGGGCGCTCGAAGAGATGGCCGCCCTCAAGTTCAAGGGGGTCGAGCTGGAGGGCGTGGGCGAAGACAACCTCCGCGCCGTGTCCGGGGCGCGGCAGGAGATAAAGGCGCGATGTGACGGGCTGGGCCTCACGGTCGTCAACTTCTGCCCGGTCCTCCCCGACCTGGTGCACCCCGAGAAGGCGCGGCGGATCCACGCCCTGGACCTCTTCAAGCTGGGGGTCGAGACGGCGAGCTTCTTCGGCAGCGAGATGGTCCAGACCATCAGCTCCACGCCGCCCCTGACATTCGTAGGCGAGACGCCGTACAAGGACGCCCTGACCTATGGCCAGCGCTATCAGGTGGAGGTGGATCCGGCCTTCCGCTGGGACGCCCTCTGGGGCTGGCTCACCGACAGCATGGGAGCCTGCGCCGACGAGGCCGACCGGGCCGGCCTGAAGCTCTGCCTGGAGCCGCGCGTCGGCGAGATCGTGAGCAACACCGACGCCCTCCTCCGCCTGATGGAGGCCGTGGACTCCGATAACTTCGGTGCGGTGCTGGACACCGGCCACCTCCATGCCCAAAAGGAGATCCTGCCCCTCAGTGTGGAGAAGCTGGGAAGCCGCATCCTGTACGTCCACGCCTCCGACAACGACGGCCAAACCAACCAGCACCTGGCTCCCGGCAAGGGCAGCGTGGACTGGGACGGCGTGTTCCTGGCCCTGAAGAAGCACGCCTTCTCGGGCTACGTGGCCGTGGACGTCGGCAATGTCCCCAACCTGGATGCCCAGTACAAGAAATCGAAGGCGTTTCTGGAGAGTCTGGCGGCTCGCCTGGACGTGTAACGAACTGGAATGTTTGCGATTTGACAATCGGGCAACTGGAGGTTTCTCCGGTTGCCCGATTGTCGTCTTGCGCCCGGCGCCCCTCGGCTCTCAGCTCTCGTCTCTCAACTCTCGGCTCTCCTTCCCCCTTGCGCGCCCCCCCCTGCCCTGGTAGCCTTCCCTCGGGAATCGTGGCCATTTCGACAGCCCCTGCCTCCGGCGCCTGACTGATCCAGACCGACTCGGGCGCGCCAGCGAACTGTGGCGCCAGGCCTACGCCCACCACATGCGGAAGGAGCTGGAGGAGGCAATCCGCTTGTACCAGGAATCCCTGGCCCTCTATCCGACGGCGGAGGCCCACACCTTCCTGGGATGGGCCTATAGCGACCAGAACCGGCTGGACGAGGCGATCGCCGAGTGCCACAAGGCGATCGCCCTGGATCCCGACTTCGGCAATCCCTACAACGACATCGGGGTCTATCTGATCGAGCGGCAAGACCTGGACGGGGCCATCCCCTGGCTGGAGAAGGCCAAGCGCGCGCGGCGCTACGAGCCGCGCCACTTCCCGTACATGAATCTGGGTCGGATCTATCTCCGGAAGGGGAAGTGGCAGGAGGCGCTCCGAGAATTGGAGGCGGCCGCCCGCCTCGCCCCCAGCGACCCGGCAGCCCGCACGCTGCTCCACGAGATCCGCGCCCGGTTCAACTGAGACGGCCATGGAGATCTCGATGAGTGGATCAATCGACGCCCCCCGCCACACCAACCGGCTGATCCGCGAGACCAGCCCGTATCTTCTCCAGCACGCCCACAACCCCGTGGACTGGTACCCGTGGGGAGAAGAGGCGCTGGCCAGGGCCAAGGCGGAGAACACGCCGATCCTCCTCAGCATCGGCTACTCGGCCTGCCACTGGTGCCACGTGATGGAGCGGGAGTCGTTCGAGGACGAGACCATCGCCGCCCTGATGAATCGCTCTTTCGTGAATATCAAGGTGGACCGGGAGGAGCGGCCCGATCTCGACGACATCTACATGGCCGCCACGCTGGCCGCAAACGGCGGCCAGGGCGGGTGGCCCATGACCGTCTTCCTCACGCCGGACCAGCGGCCGTTCTTCGCTGGCACCTATTTTCCGCCCAGCGATCGACTCGGGCGGCCGGGCTTCGCCACCCTGCTGGCGCGGATCGCCGAGGCCTGGGAACGGCAGCGGGACGCGCTCACCGAGCAGGCGGCCGCGCTCACCGAGCATCTGCGCGGGCAGGCCGGGACCGCAGCGGGCGTAAACGTCGGCGAGGCGGAGATCCGGGCCGCCGTCCGCGAGATGGTGGAAAGTTTCGACCCGAGCTACGGCGGGTTCGGCCCGGCGCCCAAGTTTCCGCCCGCCACGCAGCTCTCGCTCCTCCTCCGGCACCACCGGCGGACGGGCGACGCCCAGGCCCTGGCCATGGTGCGGAAGACCCTGGAATGCATGGCCCAGGGCGGGATGTACGATCAGATCGGCGGCGGCTTCGCCCGCTACTCTACCGACGAGCGCTGGCTGGTCCCCCACTTCGAGAAGATGCTCTACGACAACGCCCTGCTCGCCAAGGTCTATCTCGAAGGCTTCCAGGCCACGGAAGATCCGGGCTACGCCCGGATCGCCCGCGAGATCCTCGACTACGTTCTGCGCGAGATGACCGGCCCCGACGGCGGATTCTATTCCGCCACCGACGCGGACTCGGAAGGCGAGGAGGGCAAGTTCTTCGTCTGGACGCCGGCCGAGGTGGAGGCGGTCCTGGGCCCGGAGGAAGGCGGCAATCTTTGCGCCTACTACGACATCACCGAGGAGGGAAACTGGGAGGGCAAGAGCATCCCCCACGCCCCGCGATCGGTGGAGCGGGTCGCCTCGCGTCTGGGGATCGCCGTCGAGGGGTTCCGGAAGAGCCTGGAAGCCGGACGAGCCGGGCTCTACGAGGCGCGGCGGCGGCGGATTCCGCCCGGCCTCGACGACAAGGTCCTCACCGCCTGGAACGGGATGATGGTGGGCGCGATGGCGGAGGGCCATCGGGTCCTCGGCGACCCCCGCTACCTGGCCGCGGCGGCGCGCGCGGCGGACTTCCTGCTCGCCCGCCTCCGGCGGGCCGACGGACGACTGCTCCGGACCTTCCGCCAGGGCAAGGCGCATCTGGATGCGTACCTCGAAGACTACGCCTTCCTGGCCGAGGGGCTCCTGGATCTCTCCGAAGCGGGCGGCGATGTCCGCTTCCTGCGGGAGGCCGCGGGCCTCGCCGAACGAATCCTGCAGGACTTCGGGGACGAGGCGGGCGGCTTCTACGATACGGCGGCGGATCACGAGGCGCTCATCCTCCGACACAAGGACGGAGCCGACGGCGCCATCCCCAGCGCCAACGCCGTGGCCGCCTCGGTCCTCGCCCGACTGTCGCACCATCTGGAGCGGGGCGACCTCCGCGAGCGTGCCGCGAGCGCTCTCCAGGCCTACGGCCGGGCCATGGGCCAGCGCCCGCGCGCTTTCTGCAAGAGCCTCGCCGTCGTGGACTTCCTGCTGGAAGGTCCGGTCGAGCTGGCCCTGATCGGGACGCCGGGGGAGCCGGGATGCGAGGCGCTCCGCGCCGCCATCGGTCGTCGCTATCTTCCCAACCGGATCGTCGCCCACCACGATCCCGCGAAGGGCGGGGCGCCGGACCTGCCGCTCCTCGCCGGGAGGGGCCTCGTCGGCGGGAAGGCGGCTCTGTACGTCTGCCGGAACTTCACCTGCCTGGCGCCGGTGACCGACCCGGCCGAACTCGCGCGCGCGCTGGCCGAGTCGCCCGGCGAACCCGCGCAAGCCCCCCGCAGCGGCATCGCGCGGCTGCGACCGGGCCGAGCCGCCCCCGCCGCGACGGCGGCCCGTGCGGCACGCTTCGTCGCGGCGGGCCTCGCGCACGGCTACGGCCCGCTCGGGACCACCGCGCTCACCGTGAGCCGCCTGGGCTTCGGCTGCTACCGCGTGGACGACGAGACCCCCGACCATCGCGAGGCCCTGATCCAGGCCCTGCAGGGCGGCTGCAGTCTGATCGACACCTCCACCAACTACATGGACGGATCGAGCGAGCGGCTGGTGGGCTCGGTGCTCGCCGAACTGGAGAAAGACGGGCGGCTCGCCCGGCAAGAAGTCGTCGTCGTCTCCAAGGTCGGGTACGTCCAGGGTCAGAACCTCGACCTCGCCAAGGAGCGCGAGGCGGCCGGCAAGCCGTTCCCCGAGATGGTGAAGTACATGGACGACTGCTGGCACTGCATCCACCCGGAGTTCTTGAAGGACCAGCTCGCCCGCTCCCTGGAGCGCCTCCAGCTCGAGACGCTGGATGTGTGCCTCCTCCACAACCCGGAGTACTTCTTCTCCGAAGCGAAGCGCCGGCGGGCGGGCGACCTCGGGGCCCTGCGCGAGGAGTTCTCCCGGCGGCTCCGTGAGGCCTTCGCCTTCTTCGAGACCCAGGTGGCCGCAGGCCGGATCGCCTGGTACGGCGTCTCCTCCAACACGGCCGTGCTGCGGCCGGACGATCCGGAGGCGACCTCGCTCTCCCGCATGCTGGAGGCCGCCCTCCTCGCGGGCGGGCCGGGACACCACTTCCGCGTCCTCCAGTTCCCGCTGAATCTCTTCGAATCGGGCGCCCTCCGCACGCCCAACACCGGCCCGGATGCGGCGCACGCGGTCCTGGACCTCGCGGCGGAGGCGGGAATCGGCGTCTTGACCAACCGGCCGCTCAACGCCTTCGCCGGCCAGACGGTGATCCGCCTGGCGGATGTCCCGGAGCTGGACGACATGGTCGCCCCGCCGCTCGACGAGGCCCTGGGCCAACTGGGCGTGCTGGAGGAAGAGTTCCGCGCGGCGATCGGCTCTCGCCTGCGGGTCCCCGAGGGTGGGGTCTCGCCCGGCGAGTGGTTCCGGTGGGCGGATCAGCTCCACGCCATGTCCGACCGCATCCAGGGGCTGGACCACTGGCGCCAGATTGAGGAGGGCATGATTTCCCCGGCGGTCGGTCAGCTCGTCCAGATGCTGAGCCAGTCGCTCCGCGGGCCGATCCAGGAGACCTGGCAGGCCTGGCTGGAACGGTATCTTCCGGCGCTGGACCTGCTCCTCCAGTCTTTCCGCATCCGGGCGGCCCGGCAGAGCCAGGCGACGAGCAACCGGGTGGCGGCGGCCCTCAACCCGCACCTGCCCCTGGCGCGCCGGGGAGAGCCCCTCTCCCGCAAGGCCCTCTGGGTCCTCACCGGCACCCCGGGAGTCTCCGCAGTCCTCCTGGGCATGCGCCACCCCGATTACGTCTCGGACGGAATGGAAGTCCTGAAGTGGCCGCCGCCGGGAAACGTCCGGAAGGTTTACGCCGGCGTGGCCGAGATGCGATTCGACGCGGAATAAACCCGAACGGTGCAGTTGAACCGCAAAGCACGCAAAGGGCGCGAAGAACGACCCGCTGTTTCCAGAGAGTTCCGGAATCACCCGGTCTGAGCGAGCCGTACGATTTCCATCCGTGGTCCGAGGCCCGATCCACAGATCCTGGCTCGCTTTGCGGTCTTTGCGAGCTTTGCGGTGAAATGTTTGGGATAAAGACTCGATTTCGTTCAGGCTGCTAGGCGAGGCGTGCGAGGAGGGCGGCCTCGTACGCCGCGAGGTCGGGGAACGTGGCGAAACCCTTTTGCCCCAGGCATTCCTCGCGGCTTGGATGGGGTGTCGCTCCCGAAGCCTTCAGCGCCGTCGCCACGAACCGCTGGAAGCCGCGGAGCGGTGACGGCTCGTTCTGAAGCTGCGGAATCGCCAGGTCCTGCGCGGACAGCCGGACGCAGCGAACCACCTCGCCGTCCGGCGTCGACTCTGGAGCCATCAGCAAGTCCAGGACCAGATTGTCGCCGACCTGCTCGGTCGAGGCCGGATCCTCGATCCTGGCGGTGGAGAGGCCGACGATCTGCTGCCACTGCAAGACACCCGCCGTACCCCCGCGCGACTTCAGGCGGAGACCGCGGGCGTCGATCCCCACGGCCTGCATGACGGTGGGGGCGAGCGTGCGGGCCACCGGCAGGATGACCGTCTCGGGTGGGGACTCCATGGACGGCTCCTCGATCGAGAGCCATCCGTGGCTCGGGTCGGCGGCGGGCGGCTCGGGGGCAGGCGCCGACGGAGGTGGCGGCTCGGCAAGACCGGGCTCCGCGGCGGACGGCATCTCGATCTGGGCCGTGATCGCGCCCCAGCCGGTAGCGGGCGGCTCCGGGGAGGCCGACGGGGTCGGCTCCTCCTGCCACGTCGCCTGCGGAGGAGCCTCCTCGGAAGGTGGCGCGTCGAAATGCGCCGTCTGCTCGAAGCCCTCGATGCTCGGCATCTCCGGGCCGACCGGTTGGGCCGGCGCGGACTCGGGCGCAGGCATCGGGGCGGTCTCGGGCGCCTGCGCCGCCGCGGGGCGAGCGCGCCGGGCGGCGGCCGTCAGCTCCTGGCTCACCCTCTCGAACTCGGGCGTCACCTTTGGATGCGCCCGGGCCTGCTCCAGTAGTTCCAGGGCGGCGTCCGGCTCATGGAAGACGTCCAGGATCAGCCGGCCGTAAGAGATCAACGCCTTCGGCCCGAGCGGGTCGTCCGGCCAGGCCTGGATCGCCCGCTGGTAGAGATCCGCCGCTTCCGCGTATTGCTCTTGCTTCTCGCGATAGGCGGCCAAGGCCAGCAGGCTCCGCATGGACGGGGCCACGTCCGGGTGGGCGCGCCGATGCTCTTCCAGCGCCGCCAGAGCCCCCTCCATGTCCCGCGCGGCCAGGTACGCGCTGACCAGCCTGCCGGACTCTCGACCGGCCGAGGCGGTGTCGCCCTTCTGGGCATAGGCGCCGACGAGGGTGGCGCGCGCCTCGATGTTGTTCGGGCTCTTCCTGAGCAGCGCCACCAGGCTATGGATGCTTCCGTCCACGTCGCCCCCGTCCAGCATCCCCAGGGCGGCGGTCAATTGCTCCGAGGCGCTCCAGCTGGTCTTCTTTGCGACGGCGGGGGCGAGGATCTTCTCCTCGAAACGGCTCAGCCAGATGACGAGCGCGATCGCCGCTCCGAAGAGGAAGCCGCCGATGTGCGCCCACACGGCGATGCCGCCCCCCGCACCGGACCTGGCCATGGAGAACTGCTGGAGCAGCCAGAACGGAAGCGCGACATAGGCCGGCATCGTGAACGTGCCCCGGAAGATGATGAACCAGTAGAAGAATCGAATGCGCGTCGCGGCCAGGCGGACCAGAAACGCCCCCATCAGACCGGCGATGGCCCCCGAGGCTCCCACCATGGGCACGTGGCTCTGCGGAATCATGGCCCCGTGGATCAGGGCGGCAACCACCCCGCTCGCCAGGTAGAAGACGAAGAAGCAGACCCGCCCCCAGCGGTCCTCGAGACTCCCGCCGGCCAGCCAGAGGAAGAGCATGTTTCCCAGCAGGTGCATCCACCCTCCGTGCAGGAACATGCAGGTGAAGAGGGCCAGCAGGCTGGGATCCGCCGGGATGTAGCCGAACCTCCAGTACACGTTTCGTTTGGCGCTGGCCCGAAACTCCCCCACCATGCCGTCGAGTTTGGTCTGTTCCTCGGCGAGGCCGGTCAGGGAATGGTCGGCCGGCAGGGGCTGCGACGGGATGACGTTGCGGAGTTCGCTCGGCAGCTGCAGGTGAGGATGCTCCGAGAAGTATCGAAGGGTCTCCTGGGCGCGGGCGCGCGTCTCGGCCGCTTGTTGCTGCGCGACCTGGCTGGTGAGGATGAAGACGGCGACGTTGGCGATGACGAGGGCAATGGTAACCCAGGGGAGCCGCTTGACCTGTTGATCCTCGTGGCCGATAGGAATGATCATGGCGAGACACCTCTACGAGTTTCTGCGGGAAACCTTGTTCATCATACCAGGCTTTCGACCCTGGGGCGCTAGACGAAGGCCAAAGGTCTGTCGGATAGTATCAATGGCGATGGGGCCGGGGGTGATCATAGCCCGGACTGTCCTTTCGTCAAGTGCGATCTGCGATCCCCGTCGGACTTCCTCCGGTCACTGCGGAGAATGCCCCGCCGAGAAACGCATTGACAGTCCGTCTCTGCGACGAATAGACTCCTTCTTCCGGCGGATTCTTGTTCTCATCCACCCCACAGACCGTAAGGAGGAACGGCCATGTCTCGGAAACAGGCGGGCGTGACCCGACGTGAGTTCCTGCGCGATGTGACCCTGGCGACGGGGACCCTCGCCCTGGCGGGGATCGCGCCGGCCGCCCTGGCGGGCCAGGCGGCCGATCAGAAGATGGGCGCCCAGCTCATCGGAAAGCTGGAGGGCCCCTCCCTCGTCCTCGATCCGGCCAAGTGGCCCGCGAAGTTCGCCGAGGCCCCGGCCCTGGCCGAGCTGGTGAAGGCCGGCAAGCTCCCGCCGGTCAGGGAGCGGATCCCCGAAGAGCCGATGGTCGTCAAGCCGCTGCACTCGATCGGGAAGTACGGCGGGACCTGGCGCCGGGCCTTTACCGGGCCGGGGGACGGCGAGAACGGCAACCGCATCGTGGCCACGGACAAGATCCTGTTCTGGGACTACACCGGGACCAAGATCATGCCCTGCCTCGCCAGGGATTGGCGCCTCAGCGACGACGGCAAGGTCTGCACCATCTTCCTCCGGAAGGGCCACAAGTGGTCCGACGGCCATCCGTTCACTGCGGACGACTTCCTCTTCTGGTACGAGGACATCTACCTGGACAAGAATCTCCAGCCGACGCCCGATCCATTCTTCATGGTGAACGGCAAGCCGGGCCGCCTCTCCAAGCGCGACGACCACACAGTGGTCTTCGAGTTCCCCGAGCCCAACTTCATGTTCGTGGACGTCCTGGCGGGCAGCACCACCATGGGCGGCGGGCAGGCGCGCGAGCAGCACATGGGCCGCACCATGGGCGCCTACATGCCGGCCCACTACCTCAAGCAGTTCCATCCGAAGTACGTCGCGAAGGACGAGCTGGACAGGAAGGTCAAGGCGGCCGGCTTCGACGGCTGGGTGAGCCTGATCAAGAGCAAGTGGGACTGGCGGCTCAACACGGAGCTCCCGGTGCTCGGCCCCTGGAAGACCTATTCCCCCATCAACACTCCCGTCTGGGGGCTGGAGCGGAACCCGTACTACTATGGCGTGGACAGCGAGGGGAATCAGCTCCCGTACATCGACCGCATCTCCATGGGCCTGGCCGAAAACCTGGAGGTGGTGAACCTGCGCGCCATCGCCGGGCAGTACGACTTCATGGAGCGACACACCTCGCTCGGCAAGCTGCCCGTTTTCCTCGAGAACCGCAGCAAGGGCAACTACAGCGTCCACCTCGATCCGGCCTTGAACGGCGGCGACGCCGTGCTCCACACCAACCAGGCCTACGAGGCCGACCCCGAGATCGCCAAGTGGATCCTCACCCGCGATTTCCGCCGCGCCCTCTCCCTGGGCATCGATCGCGATCAACTCAACGAGACCTTCTGGCTGGGCGTGGGAACGCCCGGCTCCGTGGCCCCATCGGAGAACGCGCCGGAGAACCCCGGACCGGAGTGGCGCAAGAAATGGTCGGTGCTCGACGTGAAGCAGGCCAACCAGCTCCTGGATAAGATCGGCCTGAGCAAGAAGGACGGCGAGGGGTACCGTCTACGGACGGACGGAAAGGGCCGGATGCGGATCGAGCTCCAGACCATCGCGGGGGCCTTCATCAACTTCGCCCAGGTCGCCGAGATGATCAAGGAGCAATGGAAGAAGATCGGCATCCAGACGGACGTGAAGGATCTGGAGCGGAATCTCTTCTTCACCAAGATCGCCAACAACGAGCATCAGATCGCGATCTTCATCAACGACGGTTCCGAACAGATCTACCTGTACCCCCGCTACGCCCTGCCGGTGGATCCTATCCAGTGTCCCTTGGGCCACCCCATCGCCCGCTGGTACGCCAGCGACGGCAAGCAGGGCAAGCCGCCCAAGGATCCGGAGCTCCTGAGGGCCCTGGAGCTGTTCAAGTCCGCCCCCGGCAAGAAGGCGGAGGAGCGAAAGAAGATCGCCAAGGAGATCTGGAAGATCCTGGTGGACGGACAGTTCAGCATAGGGACGGTCGGCCTCTCCCCGGCAGTCATGGGGGTGCGGATCGTGAGCAATCGCCTGGGGAACATCCCCGCGCGCCAGGTGAACGCCCAGCACGCCCGGACCCCGTGCAGCTCCCATCCGGCGACGTTCTTCTTCAAGGCGTAGCCGGCCGCCTCGATTCCGGCTCACCCAAGACACCCCGGCCCATCGGGCTTCCCGACGGGCCGGGGTCGGATGCCGATCTGGAACGATGCGAAATGGTGAGACTCCCGACACCGACGCAGTCGCGAGCACGAGATCAAGCCGTTGCGGTCGATCTCACCGCCGTGGTGATCGCCGTCACCGACGACGATCCGCGCGTGCTCGTCGTGCGTCAGGGGGACAGCGCCCGAGGCTCTCTCGGGTGGCCGACGCGGGCCCAATGCTGGCGCGATGCGCTGCCCTCCGGCCCGTTCGAGCCGAGGCATCGCACGCTCGAGGCCGGCCTCCGCGCCTGGGTCGAGGAGCAGACCCGCGCCAAGCTGGGCTATGTCGAGCAGCTCTATACCTTCGGGGACCGGGACCGGGAACTTCCCGAAGGTGTCCGTGGCAGGCGCGTGCTTTCGATCGGCTACCTCGCGCTGGTGCGGGACGCACGGCCGCCTGCGGTGAGCGACGCGGTCTGGCAGAACTGGTACCGATACTTCCCGTGGGAGGACCGGCGCGTGCTGCGGCCCAGGAGCGTCGGCCAAATTGAGCGCACCTTGCGGCGCTGGGCGCGCGAGGCGGCCAGCCGCGACGCACGCCGGGCGCGCGAGGTGCGGCTGGCCGTCACCTTCGGGTTCCGCGCCGCCTGGAACGATGAGCGCGTCCTCGATCGGTACGAGCTGCTCTACGAAGTCGGCCTCGTTCCCGAGGCTCACCGGGACGGCGCGCGGCCTTGGGCCCTGGCCCGCGACGTTATCGGCGACGCCGAACCCATGATGGCCGACCATCGGCGCATTCTCGCGACCCCGTCGTGTTCGAGCTCATGCCGCCCGCCTTTACGCTCCTCCAGCTACAGCGCACGGTCGAGGCGCTCGCCGGTCTCCGCCTCCACAAGCAGAACTTCCGGCGCCTCGTCGCGCAGCAGGGTCTCGTCGAGGAGACCGGCCGGATCGTCACGGGCACCGGCGGTCGGCCCGCCCGCGAGGTTCGCTTCCGGAACGAGGTGACCCTCGAGCGCCTCGCCCCCGGGCTGCGCCTGCCCACCGCGCGGCGAACCGAATAGCGGCCATTCCGCCGAATCCGCTTGACAGGCTTATGCTCACATGTAGTATAAGAGTGTGTCGGGGTGTACGCTTAGTTCTGTCATCATTAATGCTCGTAATGAGCATAGGAGAAGGGGCGTGTCCTCCCTGTCGGTTGGATCGACCCCGGGGTCCGCCAACGGTCTCGCCGGCGCCCTCGCGCGCACCGCACACCTCTACGAGCGCGTCAAGGCGGTCATCCCGCCGATCGAGTGGCCCGTCTTTGCGTCGGACATCGACGCCATCCTGCGTCTCAAGCGGGAACGCAACGCGATCGTCCTGGCGCACAACTACCAGACGCCCGAGATTTTCCACTGCGTCGCCGACATCGTCGGCGATTCGCTCGTCCTGGCGCGGGAGGCGGCCCGGGTCGATGCCGCTGTGATCGTGCTGTGCGGCGTGCATTTCATGGCCGAGACGGCGAAACTGCTCAATCCGGAGAAGACGGTGCTGATCCCCGATCTCGAGGCGGGATGCTCCCTCGCGGCCTCGATCACGGCGGCCGACGTGCGGCTCCTGCGCGAGCGCTACCCCGGCGTCCCGGTTGTCGCCTACGTCAATACGTCGGCAGAGGTGAAGGCGGAATCCGATATCTGCTGCACGTCGGGCAATGCGCGCGCGGTCGTCGAGTCGCTCGGGGTGCCGCGCGTCCTGGTGCTGCCCGACGAGTATCTGGCGAGGAATCTTGCGGTGGAAACCGGGGTCGAGATCATCCCCTGGCACGGACGCTGCGAGGTCCACGAGCGCTTCACCGCCGCCGAGATCCGCGACGTGCGCGCGGCCCATCCCGGCATCACGGTGCTGGCGCATCCGGAATGCCCGCCGGAGGTGGTGGCCGAGGCGGACTATGTCGGCTCGACCCAGGCGATGAGCGACTATGTGGGGCGCAGGCGGCCGGCTCGCGTCGTTCTCCTGACGGAATGCTCGATGAGCGACAATGTGTCGATTCAGCATCCCGAGGTGGCCTTAGTGCGGCCGTGCAACCTCTGCCCTCACATGAAGCGGATCACGCTGCCCAAGATCCGCACAGCCCTCGAGACGATGCGCCATGAGGTCACGGTCGACCGCGCCGTGGCCTCGCGCGCGCGCCATGCGGTGGAGCGCATGCTTGCGGTGAAGCCGCGATGACGCCTGTTACCGATGCTCCCGCGCCGCTACCGCGCCTGCTCATCGAGCCCGTGGTGCGCGCCGCCCTCGTGGAGGATCTGGGTCGCGCCGGCGACATCACCACCATGAGCGTTGTGCCGGCGGACGCGCGGGCCGGCGGCGTGATCGCCGCGCGCCAGGCGGGCGTCGTGGCCGGGCTCGACTGCGGGCTGATCGCCTTCGCGCTGATTGACCCCTCGCTGCGTCTGGAGGTCCATCGGCCGGACGCCAGCCGGATCGCGGCGGGCGAGAGGATCGCCACCGTGTCCGGCCTTGCCCGCGGCATCCTCATGGCCGAGCGTGTCGCCCTCAACTTCCTCTGTCACCTCTCCGGGGTGGCGACCGCGACCGCCGACTTGGTCGAGGCAGTTACGGGGTACCGGGCTCGCATCACCTGCACCCGCAAGACCACGCCGGGCTTGCGTGCGCTCGAGAAACACGCGGTGCGGGCCGGCGGCGGGATCAGCCACCGCTTCGGCCTCGACGATGGGGTGCTCATCAAGGACAACCACATCGCCGCCGCGGGCGGCATCCGGCCGGCCATCGAGCGCGCGCGCCGCACCATCGGTCACATGGTCAAGATCGAGGTCGAGGTCGAGAGCCTGGTGCAGCTCGCGGAGGCGCTCGCCGCCGGGGTCGACGCGGTCCTGCTCGACAACATGGTGCCGGCGATGCTGGCGGAGGCGGTGGCCATGATCGGCGGCCGGGCGATCAGCGAGGCCTCGGGCCGCATCACCCGGGAGACGGTAGCTGCCGTAGCGGCGACCGGCGTCGACGTGATCTCGATCGGCTGGATCACCCACAGCGCACCCGCCCTCGATCTCGGGCTCGATTGGGAGCCCACCCCGGTGTAACGACCGTGACGCGGTCCTGCGCGGCCCTCCTCCGTCGCCGGCGCCGACCAGCCACTGGCACCCACTCTCCACCCTGGGCCGCAGGGATCGCCATCAGTGCTATTCCACTCCGTCAACCTCGATCCTTCCTGGATCTCCTCTCCTGACCGACGCGTCGCCCGGTCCACCCCGCGAGGCAATGACGGTCCGACAAAGACCAGAATGCCGTTGACATGACGCGCTCGTCCCAACTAGACTGCCGACACGTTTTCGGATCCCGATCTGCGTCTGGGATTATCGGGCCTTCACTTCAATGAAGTGGGCGAACGGGGCTCGTCGCGGAAGGTTTCTGCGCCGGGCCGAGCCTGAGGAGGAACGGACAATGGCGAAGAAGCAAGCAGGCATGACGCGGCGTGAGTTTTTGCGCAACACCGGCTTGGCCACGGGCGCGGTGGCTTTGGCCGGGCTTGCCCCGACCACCACGCTGACCGCACAGGCGGGCGAGCAGAAGATCGGTGCCCAGCTCATCGGCAAGCTGGAGGGCCCCGAGTTGGTCCTGGATCCCGCCAAGTGGCCCAAGAAGTTCGGCGAGGCCCCTGCGCTGGCCGAGCTGGTGAAGGCCGGCAAGCTCCCCCCGGTGGAGAAGCGCATCCCCGAGGAGCCGATGGTCGTGAAGCCGCTGCACAGCATCGGCAAGTACGGCGGCACGTGGCGGCGGGGCTTCACCGGGCCCGGTGACGCCGAGAACGGGAACCGCATCGTCTCCACGGACAAGATCCTCTTCTGGGACTACACCGGGACCAAGGTCATGCCGTGCCTCGCGAAGGACTGGAAGGTGAGCGACGACGGTCGCGTCGTCGCCATCACGCTGCGCAAGGGGCACAAGTGGTCCGACGGCCAGCCGTTCACCGTGGACGACTTCGTCTTCTGGTATGAAGACGTGTACATGAACAAGGACATCCAGCCGAGCCCGCATCCCGACTTCATGGTGAATGGCAAGCCGGGCCGCCTTTACAAGCGCGACGACTACACGGTGGTCTTCGAGTTCCCGGAGCCCAACTACCTGTTCGTGGACATCCTGGCGGGCAGCACCGCCATGGGCGGTGGCCAGGCCACTCAGCAGTTCTTCGGCCGTACCATGGGCGCCTACATGCCCGCCCATTACATCAAGCAGTTCCTGCCCAAGTACTCGTCGCGGGACGAGGTGGATAAGAAGGCCAAGGCGGCGGGTTTCGATGGCTGGCTGAGCTACATCAAGAACCGCTGGGATTGGCACCTGAATACCGAGCTGCCGACGCTCGGCCCCTGGAGGACCGTCAGCCCCGCGAACACACCGACCTGGGGGCTCGAGCGCAATCCCTATTACTACGGCATCGACAGCGAGGGAAACCAGCTTCCCTACATCGACAAGATCAACATGGGGCTGGCCGAGAACCTGGAGGTCCTGAACCTGCGCGCCATCGCGGGCCAATACGACCTGCAGGAGCGGCACACCGGCATGGGGAGGATTCCCGTCTTCCTGGAGAACCGCAGCAAGGGCAACTACGACGTTCGCCTAGACCCGGCTCTGAACGGGTCGGATGCCACACTGCAGGTGAACCATGCCTACGAGGGAGATCCCGAGGTGGCGAAGTGGTTGCACAATCGGGACTTCCGCCGGGCGCTCTCCCTCGGCATCGAGCGCGACCAGCTCAACGAAACCTTCTGGCTGGGGATCGGCGTGGCCGGCTCCATCATTCCGGCGGACAGTTCCCCCTATAGCCCGGGAGCCGAGTGGCGGAAGAAGTGGTCCACGTACAATCCGAAGCAAGCCAACGAACTGCTGGACAAGATCGGCCTGACGAAGAAGGACAGTGAGGGCTACCGGCTGCGGACCGACGGCAAGGGGCGGCTGCGCATCGAGATGCAGACGTCGGCGGGGGCTTTCATCCCCCACACCCAGGTCGCTGAGATGATCAAGGAGCACTGGAAGAAGATCGGCATCCAGGCAGACGCCAAGGAGCTGGAGCGCGGTCTCTTCTTCACCCGCTGCAAGGCCAACGAACACCAAATCGCCATCTGGGCGAATGACGGCACAGAGGTACTCTATCTCTTCCCGCGCCACGCCTTGCCGGTGGATCCGGTGGAGGCGCTGTTGGGCCACCCGATCGCCGATTGGTTTGCCAGCAACGGGAAGGCCGGAAAAGCGCCGGCGGACCCGGAGATGCTCAAGGCCCTGGAAATGTTCCGTTCCGCGGGGGCCAAGAAGACCGCTCAGGAGCGCTACAAGGTCGCCCAGGAGATCTTCAAGATCATCGTGGATAACCAGTTCTCCATCGGCACGGTCGGACAGTCGCCTGCCACCATGGGCGTGCGGATCGTAAGCAAGAAGCTGGGCAACATCCCCGCCCGCGAAGTCAATGCCCAGCACGCCCGGACCCCGTGTAGCTCGCATCCGACTACGTTCTTCTTCAAGTCGTAAGCCGGAAGACGTCTCGTTCGTGGCGAAGCCGTCCCGCGCACAGAGCGCGGGACGGCTTCCCTCCCCTCGTAGAGGGCATAGAGTATGCTTGCCTATCTGGTCCGCAGATTGATTCTCGCCGTTCTGACGATGTGGGCGGTCTCCGTCCTCTCCTTCGTGGTCATCCAGCTTCCGCCGGGTGACTACATCACCTCCTACATCGCCCAGATGTCGTCCTCGGGCAGCTTCGTCTCCGAGCAGGAGGCGAACGCCCTCCGCCAGCAATACGGCCTGGATCAGCCGCAGTACATCCAGTACATCCGGTGGATGAAGATGGTCGTCCACGGGAACTTCGGCATGGCCCTGGAGTACGGCCGGCCCGTCTCGGAGGTGATCGGAGACCGCATCTACCTCACCATGGTGGTCTCCGTGGCGGCGATCATTTTTACCTGGTGCGCGGCCTTGCCCATCGGCATCTACTCGGCGGTCCGCCAGTATTCGTTCGGGGACTACGTGGCCACCTTCATCGGCTTCATCGGACTGGCAATCCCCAGCTTTCTGCTGGCCCTGATCCTGATGTACTTCGGCTTCACGTTATTCAATGCCAACATCGGAGGCCTCTTCTCGGATGAGTTCGCCGAAGCCCCCTGGTCGATCGCCAAGCTCTGGGATCTGACCAAGCATCTGCCCCTGCCGGGCGTGATCCTGGGTCTGGCCGGGACGGCGCAGCTCATTCGCATCATGCGGGCGAACCTGTTGGACGAGCTGGGAAAGCCCTACGTCGTGACGGCCCGTGCCCGCGGCCTGTCCGAGGCCCGGCTGATCATCAAGTACCCGGTCCGGGTGGCCCTGAACCCCTTCGCCAGCACCATCGGGTACCTGCTCCCGTATGTGGTCTCCGGGAGCATCATCGTCTCGCTGGTGCTGAGCCTGCCCACGGTTGGGCCGCTCCTGCTCAAGTCCCTGGTGGCCCAGGACATGTTCCTGGCCGGGACCATCGTCCTGCTGCTGGGCGTCATGACGGTCATCGGGACGTTCCTCTCGGACCTTCTCCTGATGTGGATTGATCCCCGCATCCGGTTCGAGGGGAAGCAATGACCGAGCCCGCGAGCCGGCCCGCCCCGCTGATCGACGAGGAAGCGACGCCGCCGACCTCCGCCGCCGAGGAGCGCATCTCCGTCGCCACCCAGTGGCAGCTCATGTGGTGGCGGTTCAAGAAGCATCGCCTGGCCATGGCGAGCACCGTCGTGGTGCTTCTCTTCTACCTGGTGGTGATCTTCGCCGACTTTCTGGCCTACTCGAATCCGCTGGCCTCCGAGGCGCAGCGCTCCTTGCTGCCGCCGCAGCGGATCCACTGGTTCGACGAGGGGCGGTTCTTCCCTCACGTCTACGGCTTCACCGGCATGCGCGACCCGAACACTTTCAAGCGCGTCTATACCCCGGACATTAACAAAAAGATCCCCGTCAGGTTCTTCGCCCGCGGCTTCGAGTACCGCCCGTTCGGTCTGATCCCGATGAACCTTCACCTCATCGGGGTCGAGGGCACGACCCCCGAGGAGTCGCTGTTCCTGCTCGGCACCGACGAACAGGGCCGCGACCTCTGGTCCCGGCTGATGTACGGGACGCAGACCTCGCTCATCATCGGCCTGGTCGGCGTCAGCCTCAGCCTGCTCCTGGGGGTCTTCCTGGGAGGGATCTCGGGTCTCTACGGCGGCATCCTCGACACCGTCATCCAGCGCGTCATCGAGATCCTGCGCTCCATCCCGACCATCCCGTTGTGGATGGGGCTGGCGGCCGCCCTTCCCAACGACTGGAGTGTCACGCAGGTCTACTTCGCCATCACCATCATCATCTCGCTGATCGGCTGGACCGAGTTGGCCCGCGTCGTGCGCGGCCGCTTCCTCTCGCTGCGCCAGGAGGACTTCGTCATGGCGGCGGAGCTCTGCGGCTGCGGGCAGATGCGGATCATCTTCACGCACCTCGTGCCCTCGTTCCTGAGCCACATCATCGCGGCGACGACCCTGGCCGTCCCGGCCATGATCATCAGCGAGACATCCCTGAGCTTCCTGGGCCTGGGACTGCGGCCGCCGGCCATCTCCTGGGGGGTATTACTGCAACAGGCACAGAACATCCAGGCCCTGGCGATCTCGCCCTGGCTCCTGATTCCGTCGATCCCGGTGACCATCGTGATCCTGGCCTTCAATTTCATGGGCGACGGTTTACGCGACGCCGCAGACCCGTATGGGCACTAGCAATCGGATGAGGACCTGCTTGTGAGCGATCAGCTGTCGGCGTCGGCACCGATCCTGTCGGTGCGCGACCTGAAAACCTACTTCTTCCCGGACGAGGGCATCGTCAAGGCGGTGGACGGCGCCAGCTTCGACCTCCTGCCGCGGACCACCCTCGGCATCGTGGGGGAGAGCGGTTGCGGCAAGAGCGTCACGGCCCGATCCATCCTTCGCATCGTGGAGCGCCCCGGCCGGATCGTCGGCGGCACCATCCTGTTGCAGAAGAACGGCTCCCAGGTGGATCTGGCCCAGCTCGATCCTTCCAGCCCCGAGATGCGCCAGGTTCGCGGCGGGGAGATCGGCCTGGTTTTCCAGGAGCCCATGACCTCCTTCAGCCCCGTCCACACAGTCGGCAACCAGATCATCGAGACGATCCGGCTGCATCACCCCGTCAGCAAGCAGGAAGCTCGGGAGCGAGCCATCGCCGCGTTCGGGTCCGTGGGGATCCCCAAGCCGGAACGGCGCATCGACGAGTTCGCCTTCGAGCTTTCCGGGGGCCTCCGGCAGCGGGCCATGATTGCCATGGCCCTCTCCTGCGGCCCGCGCATCCTCATCGCGGACGAGCCGACGACGGCGCTGGACGTCACCACGCAGGCGCAGATCCTGGATCTCCTGCGCTCGCTGCAGGAGCGGGAAGGGATGACCATCCTCCTGATCACGCACAACCTGGGCGTGGTGGCCGAGATGTGCGACACGGTGGTGGTCATGTACCTGGGGCGCGTGGTGGAGGAAGGGTCGGTGGACGCCATCTTCCACAACGCCAAGCACCCATACACCCAGGCGCTGCTGCGCTCCATCCCCAGCATCCGTTCCATCGCCCGGACGACACTCCCGACCATCGCCGGCTCCATCCCGCACCCCTACAACCGGCCGGCGGGCTGTCCGTTCTACCCGCGCTGTCCGGATTTCAAGCCGGGGGTGTGCGACAAGGCCGAGCCCGGGCTCACGGTCGTGGGCGACGGGCAGGCAGTGAGCTGTTTCCTTTACGAGCGGACTTGATGATGGAATCTCCGGTGCGTTTGCTCGAGGTCAACGGGCTGAAGAAGTTTTTCCCCATCCGCCGCGGAATCATGCAGCGCGTGGTCGGGCAGGTCCGCGCCGTGGATGACGTGAGCTTCTTCGTGGAGAAGGGTGAGTGCCTGTCGCTCGTGGGCGAGAGCGGCTGCGGCAAGACCACGTCCTCCCGCTGCATCCTGCGGGCGATCCATCCCACGGCGGGCCAGATCCTCTTCCGGCCCGAGGACGGGTCGGTGGTGGACGTGGCGAAGCTCTCCAAGGCGGAGCTTCGGCCGCTCCGCCGCCAGATGCAGATGATCTTCCAGGATCCCTTCTCGTCTCTGAATCCGCGGCGCACGCTCCTCGACATCGTGGCCGAGCCCCTGGTGGCCAACGGGATCGGCAGCCGGCAGGAGCGGCTCGACCGCGTGGCGGAACTGCTCAAGCTGGTGGGACTCCGGCCCGAGTACATGCGCCGTTACCCCCATGCGTTCTCGGGCGGCCAGCGGCAGCGTATCGGCATCGCGCGCGCCCTGGCCCTGAACCCCAGCCTCGTCGTGGCCGACGAACCGGTCTCGGCCCTCGATGTCTCGGTCCAGGCCCAGATCTTGAACCTCATGCTCCGCCTGCAGGATCAGCTCGGCCTCACGTACCTCTTCGTGGCCCACGACCTCTCCGTCGTGAAGCATGTGAGCGACCGGGTGGCCGTCATGTACGTCGGCCGCATCGTGGAGATGGCCCCCACGGCCCCGCTGTTCGCCGCTCCGAGGCACCCGTACACCGAGGCCTTGATGTCGGCCGTCCCCAAGCCGGACCCCCGCCTCCGTTCCCAGAGGATCGTCCTGGAGGGCGAGGTCGCCGACCCGGCCAATCCTCCTTCCGGCTGCTACTTCCATCCCCGCTGCCGGTACGCGGTGGAGTCCTGCCGGACCGAAACCCCGCAGCTTCAAGAGATCCAGCCCGGCCACTTCGTCAGTTGCCATCGGGCGGCCGAGCTGAGTCTGAAGGGCATCGTGGTGTGAGCGGAAGTCGGTTGGTATACTCCACCGTTGGCGGGCGTGTTCGGCAGCCGGACGAGCGCCCGACAACCCCGGACCGACCAGCGGCCAAGTCCGGGGTCCCGAACGATGGGGTGATTCGCATCTTCCGCGAGCGTGGCGGGCGGAACGGCAAAGTGGTGACCGTCGTCCGCGGCTTGCCGTCCGGCGCGGCCTTGACCGCCCTCGCCGCCGACCTGAAGCGGCTCTGCGGCGCCGGCGGAACCGTGAAGGGCGGCGCCCTGGAGATCCAGGGGGACCACCGTGAACGGCTGGCCGAGCGGCTACGCGAGCAAGGGTATCCCGTGAAGCTGGCGGGTGGGTAGAACCGAAGGAGTTCGCGCCGATGCCTTCTGAGACTGGTAAGACCAACCCCAAATGGTCCTGGGACACGGCGCTCTGCGGCGTGGTCCCGCCGATGATTTCCCCCCTGAACGAGACCGGCGAGTCGGACGGGGACGCCCTCAAGGCGCTGGTGGGGCACATCCTGGACGGCGGGTGCAGCGGCCTGTTCGTCCTGGGCGGTTGCGGAGAGGGCGCCTGGCTGACGAGCGCGCAGCGGGCCTCGGTGGTCCGCGGCGCCATCTGGTCCGCGGCCGGCCGCGTGCCGGTCCTGGTCGGCGTCATGCTGCCGGCGACAGGGCTCGCCATGGATGCGGCGCGGCAGGCGGCCGACGAGGGCGCCGACGCCCTCGTGGTGGGCTCGCCGTATTACCTGGGCGTGGATGCGGCCACGCAGCAACGCCACGTGGAGGCGATCCTGGGCGCCGTGCCCCTCCCGATCCTGCTCTACAACATCCCACAGGCGACGCACAACCCACTGGCGCCCGCCACCGTCGCGCAACTGGCCCAGGATGCCCGCATCCTGGGAATCAAGGACTCGGCGGGCGACTTCGAGGCCTTCCAGGGATTTCTGGCGATCAAGAAGCACCGGACCGCCTTCCGGGTCCTGCAGGGAAACGAGTATTTCGCGTCGTCAAGCCTGCTCCTGGGGGGCGACGGCCTGGTCCCGGGCATGGCCAACTTCGCGCCGGCCCTCTTCGTCACCCTGCACCGGGCCGCAATCAAGGCTGACGCCGCCGCCTGCGCGAAACTGCAGGAACAGATCACCGACCTCTGCACCTTGCACACCCACGGCCACTGGCTGCCCGCCCTGAAGGCCGCCTGCGCCATGCTGGGACTCGGCAACGGCGTCCCATCCCCGCCGCTCCTCCCGGCCACCGAGGAGCAGCGGCGAGCGATCGCGGCCATCCTGGCCCGCCACGGCTTCTCTCGCCCGCCCGGCAGCCTGCACCCGTAGGATCGCAGCCCGGAAACGGCTGCCACACGGGGCCGGCCGGGGCGAGGCCTCCGCACCGCTCACCCTCCTCCGCAGTCTGTCGATGAACCCTTTCTCCTCAGTCGCCTCCGGCTTCCCGGCCGGCTAGATACCCGCTGGACCAGGCCCACTGGAAGTTGTAGCCGCCCAGGTCGCCATGGATGTCGAGCATCTCGCCGGCGAAGTGCAGCCCGGGGACGAGCCGGGACTCGAGCGTCCGCGCGTCCACCTCGCCGGTCTCGATCCCTCCGAGGGTCACCTCGGCGAACTCGAACGAGCGCGGACCGCTGACCGGGATCGGCCAGGCGGTGAGCGCCTGGGCCAGCCGCCACCGCATGCCCTTGGGAATCTGCTCCACCCGCTGGTCGGTCGGGAACCCAAATCGGGCCAGGAACGGCCCCACGAGCTTGCTCGACAGCAGCCCGGCGAAGCTCTCGGCCAGCGAGCGGTGCGGGTTATGCGCCCAGCGCCCCTGGAGCAGCTCGCTGACCTGCTCGGGGCTGGACGCCGGGAAGAGGCTGACCTCCAGGTCGAGCGGGCCGCGCTCCAGAAGCGGCACCAATTGCGCGCTGAGGTTGAGGATGGTGAAGCCGGAGACTCCGTAGGGCGTGAAGAGCAGGTCGTCGGTGTCGGCGATCGTGCGGCGCGGGCTCAGCACGGCGCGAACCCGGGCGACAACCTTGACGCCCTGCATCCGGAGAACGTGCTCGTCTGGGCTTTCCAGCGGCACCAGTCCGGGGTGGAGCCTCGTGATGGTGTGTCCCAGGCGGGCCGCCAGCTCCAGGCCGCTCCGGTCCGCGCCCAGCTTCGGGACGCTGCAGCCCCCGCTGGCGAGGACCACGCGGTCGGCCTCCCAGCGGGTCCCGTCCTGGGTGGTGACCCGGAATCGCTCGGCCGGCTCGAGGCCCACGGCCTTGGCCCCGCACGCCACGCGCCGGCCTTGGCCCCGCACGCCACGCGCACGCCCAGCACCCGCAGCCGATCCTGGAGCACGTCGACGACCGATTGGGCCTGGTCCGAGAGCGGGAAGAGCCGACCGCGCTTCTCCTCTCGCGTCGCGATGCCCAGATCCGCGAAGAACTGCAGGGTCCGCTGGAGGGGGAAGGCTGCCAGCGCGGGCCGGACAAAGCCCGGATGCCGGCCATGGTAGTGACCCGGCTGGTCTGCCTCGAGGTTGGTGAGGTTGCAGCGCCCGTTGCCCGAGACCAGGATCTTCTTTCCCGGCTGCCGGTTGCCCTCCAGCAGCGCCACGGCGCCCCCCCGCTCGGCCGCCCCGATCGCGGCCAGCATCCCCGCGGCGCCCCCGCCGATGACCAGACACCGGAACCTCTGCATGGCCGACCCAGGAGAGAATGTCAAGCGCCCGGAAGACTCCGAAGGCGCGAAAGAACCGCGGGTCGCGCGCCTGGCATCGTTGCCTCGTCATCCTTGTCGACGCAGACCCTACCATCGCCGCCGCCGGAGTCAAGCCTGAATTGAGCCGAGGCGCCGCCGCTCGACCCGCACGCTACCCCTTAACGGCGCCGGCCGTCAGGCCGGCGATCAGGTGGCGCTGGACCAGCATGAAGAAGAAGACGATGGGGAGGGCAGTGATGACTCCGCCCGCGGTCAGGAGATCCCAGCGGATGATGAATTCGCCCATGAAGGTTTGCAGGCCGACCGGCAACGTCCGGGCCCGGAGGTCCGCCGTGAAGGTCAGGGCGTAGATGAACTCGTTCCAGGAGTAGATGAAGATATAGGTGGCCGCCGCCGCGACGCCCGGTGCCGACAGCGGCAGCAGGACGTGCCGGAAGGTCTGCAGGCGGCTGCACCCGTCGATGGTGGCGGCCTCGTCCAGTTCCCGCGGGATGGCGTTGAAGAAGCCGGTCAGCATCCAGGTCGAGAAGGGGACGGCGAAGGTGCTGTGGGCCAGGATCAGGGCCGGCGGCGTGTTCAGGATCCCCAGCGAGCGCATGATCAGGAAGAGCGGCAGGACCAGGAGGACCGACGGGAACAACTGGGTGACCAGGAAGCCGAAGAGCATGACCCCCTTGCCGCGGAAGGGAATCCGCGAGAAGCAGTAGGCGGCTGCGGTGGCGACCGTCAGGGCGATCAGACAGGTCGAGACGGCGACGATTATGCTGTTACGCATGTAGGTGAGAAACGAGGTGGTCTCCATCAGCAGGCGGTAGCCCTCGAGGGTCGGATGGCTCGGCCAGTACTGCACGCTCTTGGTATACAGCTCCGCGGGCGGCTTGATGGAAGTGATGAACATCCAGAGGTAGGGGGCCAGGACGAAGGACAGCCAGGCGCCCAGGGGAATCCAGAGCTTCGCAGCCGCGAGGACGCGGCGGGCGGGATGCCGGCTCACTGGACCATCCCTTCGTTGGCGCGCAGTTGGCGGAGGTAGAACACGATGGCCACGGCCAGGATGGCCACCTGGACGATGGCGATGGTGGACCCGTACCCGAAGTCCAGCCGCTTGTAGGCCGTGTAGTAGGCATGCAGCGGGACGGTGAGGCTGCTGTAGCCGGGGCCGCCGCCGGTCATGACCATGATCAGATCCATGTAGTTCGCGGTCCAGATCATCCGGAGCATGGTGGTGATCAGGATGGTGGGGAGCAGGAGCGGCAAGGTGACGTGGCGAAGGACTCGCCAGGCCGAGGCCCCGTCGATCTTGGCCGCCTCGAACAGATCTTCCGGGATGGCCTGCAGCGCGGCCAGGAGCATGACGGCGAAGAAGGGAATCCCCTGCCAGACGTCCGCCAGCATCACGGCCGGCAGGGCGGTCCCGGGTTGGGCCAGCCACGGCTGGAACCGCGACAGGATCCCGCTCTTGACCAGCAGGTCGTTGAGGAGGCCGTAGTTGCCGTCCAGCATCCAGGTCCACATCAGCGCCACCAGGACGCTGGGCGTCGCCCAGGGGATCAGGGCCAGCCCGCGCACGGCCGCTCGCCCGGGGAACCGCTGATTGAGGATGACGGCCCCGATCAACCCGCCGAAAAGCTGGAACAGGACGACCCCCGCCACCCAGACGCCGGAGTTCTGCAGGGCGATCCGCATGACCGCGTCGTGGAGCAGCCCGCGGTAGTTGGCGAGGCCGACGTACTGGGAGAGGTCGGGCCGAAGGATCTCCAGCCGATGAACGCTGAGCCAGAGGGCGCGGGCGATCGGGTAGGCGACGATCCCCAGGAGCAGGACCAGGGCAGGCGAAAGCAGGAGGAGGGGCAGAAGCCAGCTCCCACCCCTCCTCGCCGTTCCGGACGCCTTAGCGCTCGAGCGCTTTGGCGATCTCATCCAGCATGTCCTTGCTGCCGATCTGCCCCACCAGGGCCCGCTGCATGTTGGCCATCCAGCCCTGGGCCGAGACATAGCCGACGCCGGGCAGCGGCGGCCAGGCGATGGCGTAGTTGGCCCCGTCGAGGGACGTCTTGAAGAAGATGTTGTCCGTGTAGCGCGGCAGTTTTGCCACCGACTTCAGGACCGGCAGTTGCCCCTGGCGCGAGCCGCTCCACTTGTCCATGGGGGCGTTCTCGCTCAGCCAGGAGACGAAGGTGAAGGCCGCATCTTTCTGCTTGCTGCCGGCGAAGACCACGTTCCCCGCCATGGTGGCCATGGTGGCGGGCTTCTTGGGATCCGCCGCCGGGATGGGGACCACCCCGACGTTTCCCGCACCGAGCTTCGTGGTGACCAGGACGGAGCTCCCCACATGGTGGGCGAACATGGCCGTGTTGCCGGACTGGAAGGCCCCCAGGACCTGGGCGTAGGCGTCGGTCGGGGCGCTGGGCGGGGCCACCTTGTGGGTCCGGAACAGGTCAACGTACCACTGGTTCACCTTCACACCGTCGGTGTTGTTGACGATCACCTTCCCCTGCGCGTCCACGAGCCGCGCGCCGCCGGCCACCATGAACGCCAGCCACTGGTCCTGCCCGCCGCCGCCGCCCCGCAGCCCGAAGCCGTACTGGTTCTTGGCGGGATCGGTCAGCTTCTTGGCGGCCGTCAGGAAGTCGTCGAAGGTCGTCGGGGGCTTGAGGCCCTCCTGCGCGAACCAGTCCTTCCGGTAGTACATGTAGAAGGTGATGAACTGGTGGGGCATCATGTAGACGGGACCCGCGGCCGCGATCTTCCCCGTCTCCCACAGGTTGTCGATCACGTCGCCGCGCCCCGACCACTTGCCGATGGAATTCGCCAGGGGCTCCAGGGCGCCGAGCTTCACGAATTCGCCCAGCCACCAGTCCTTGAACCGTCCGGCGTCGGGCCCGGCGCCGCCGGCCAGCGCCGTCACCAGCTTGTCATGGTACTCGTTGAGCGGGACGAGCTGGTACTCGACCTTGATCCCGGGATGGGCTGCGTTGAATTCCTTCACGAGCTGGTCGAACATCGGCTCGGTCGGATCGTCCAGCCACAGCCAGTAGCGGACCACGGTGGGGGACTGGGCATGCAGGGGCGCCACGGCGCCTGCGAGGAGGACAAACCCAAGAGCCGCGAAGCACGCGAGCAGCCTTCGGAATCCGGACGATCTCATCATGATGCCACCCCCTTGTTTCCAGCATTTCCAGCCATCAGAAAAACCGGGAGACGGCGAAACAGGAAAGCGACCGGCAAAAAGCATCGCACAGCCTTTAGGCGAGTGTCAATGGCGAAAGCGGGTTTTTCGGCAGTCTGTTAGAGATGCGGGGCGCCAGGAGCCCGATTGTCGCGCGAGCCCGTTTTTTCTTGCAATGATCGGACCGTTTCATATATCTATACCGTTTACCTCCACGAAGAGAAAAGGCGGATCAAGCCGGCGATGAGCTCGTTTCAGGACTTCATCCAGTTCGTGTTCGCGGGCCTGACCAGCGGGGCCATCTACGCCATGGTGGCCGTCGGGTTCGGCGTCGTTCACAACACCATGGGGATCGTCAACTTCACCCAGGTGGACTTCGTCTCCCTGGGCGGGATGTTCCTCTTCGGCGCGCTTGCCACGGCCCATCTGCCCATGGCCGTGGCGCTTCCGCTGGCTGTGGCGGCCGTCGCCCTGACGGGGGCGCTGGTGGAGTTCCTGGGGCTGCGACCGTCGCGCTCACGAAACCACCTCGTCCTGATCTTTCTCACCATCGGCCTGTCCATCGTCCTGCGCGGCGTCATGAAGAAGGTCTGGGGGAAGAACTCGCTGGCCGTGCCCCCGCTTCACGGAGAGACGCCCTTCACGGTTCTGGGGGCCACCATCATGCCCCAGGCCGTCTGGATCCTGGTGGTCACGGCCGTGGCGATCGCGCTCCTCGTCCTGTTCTTCCGCAAGACCACCGCGGGGCTGGCCATGCGGGCGGTGGCCTCGAACCCCACCGCCGCGGCCGTGGTGGGTCTCAAGGTCCGGCGGGTCCGGACGGCGAGCTTCGCCCTGGCCGGCGCGCTGGGGGGGCTGGCCGGGGTCCTGGTCACGCCCATCACGACGCTTCGGTACGACGTCGGCGTGCTGCTCGGCCTCAAGGGATTCTCCGCGGCCATCCTTGGGGGGTTCGGCTCCTTCCCGGGGGCGATCGTGGGGGGCATCTCGCTGGGCCTCCTGGAGTCGCTCGGGGCGGGATATGTGAGCAGCGCCTGGAAGGACACCATCGCGTTCCTCGTGCTCCTCCTGGTGCTCTTTGTCAGGCCGCAGGGCCTGATGGGAAAGGCGGCCGGGTCGTGACGCACAGGGTCCTGATGGGAAACGAGGCCATCGGCCGGGGCATCGTGGAGTGCGGTTGCTCCGTGGCCACCTCCTACCCCGGCACACCCGCCTCGGAGATCCTGGAGTCGGTCGTGACCTTCTGCAAGGAAACGGGCTCCCGGATGCATATCGAGTGGTCGGTGAACGAGAAGGTCGCCTACGAGGTGGCCCTGGCCGCCAGCTACACGGGGAAGCGGGCCGCCGTGGCGATGAAGCAGGTGGGGCTGAACGTGGCCTCCGACCCGTTCATGCGTTCGGCCTACCTGGGAGTCAAGGGAGGGTTCCTTCTCGTCTCGGCCGACGACCCGGGGCCCCACAGCTCCCAGACCGAGCAGGACAGCCGCTTCTTCGCCATGTTCGCCAAGATCCCGGTCCTCGACCCGTCAAGCCCCCGCGAGGCCAAGGAGATGGTCCGGCTGGCCTTCGAGCTGTCGGAGGAGTATGAGATCCCGGTCATGCTCCGGCCGACGACGCGGGTCTGCCACGCCCGACAAGCCGTCCCGCTCCTGGAGCCGGAGCGGGTAGCTCGGACGGCCCGGTTCGAGAAGGACCCGAAGCGCTGGTGCGCCACGCCGCGGTTTGTGACGGAGCTCCACCGGGGGCTGACGGCGAAGCTCGTGCGCATCAGCGCCGATCCGCGGCTCGTCCCCGCGTTCTTCCCGGGGGACGACACGGTCCCGCGGACAGCGATCGTCGCCTCGGGGGTGGCCTTTGCCCACACCCTGGACGTGCTGGACGAGATGGAGCTTTCGGGGAGGGTCGATTGCTATCAGGTGAAGGTGCCGTATCCTCTCCCCACGGAGTTCATCGAGAGAATCGATTCCGGGTACGACCGGATTGTCGTGATCGAGGAAACCTATCCGGTGATCGAGATGCAACTGGCCGACCGACGGATCGTCGGCAGGGGATCGAAGCTCGTCCCGAACGAGGGGGAGCTCACGCCCGAGGTCATCCGCGGCGTCCTGGCGAGGTTCCTGGGTCTTGCCCCCGCGCCCGCGGCGGGTGGTTCGCCGGAGCCGGGCGCCCGTCCGACGCTCTGCGCCGGCTGCGGGCATCGCGCGGCCTACTACGCCATCAGCCAGACCTTCCCCCGGGGGATCTTCCCCGGCGATATCGGCTGCTACACGCTGGGCATCAATCTGGGGGCGGTGGATACCGTCCACTGCATGGGGGCGGGGATCAGCCAGGCGGCGGGTTTCTATCACGCCTACGCCCAGGACGGGGCGGACTTTCCCACGGTGGTGGCCACCATCGGCGACTCCACCTTCTTCCACTCGGGCATCCCGGCGCTGGTGAACGCCGTCTCCCAGAACGCGCGGATCATCGTGGTCATCCTCGACAACGCCACCACGGCCATGACCGGGCACCAGCCGACGCCGCAGCTCGGGACCACCGCGTCGGGGGAGCCGGGCCGGCCGGTCTTCATCCGCGACCTCGTCCGGGCGTCGGGCGTCTCCTTTCTCCGGGAGGTGGACGCCTACGACGTCCAGGCCATGACCGGGATTCTCCGGGAAGCCGACCGGTACTGCCGGGGTGGCGACGGAGGCGTCGCGGTCATCATCGCGTCCTCGCCCTGCGTGCTTGCGGCGGAGTCCGGCGCGCCCCAGACGGTCCAGGCCGTCCGGATCAGTGAAGAGTGTACCGGCTGCCGGGAGTGCCTCGACATGTTCGAGTGTCCGGCCATCGTGTGGGACGAGGGGGCGTCGCGAGCAGGCATCAGCCAGGGGGCGTGCAACCGGTGTGGTGTGTGCGTCTCCGCCTGTCCCACGCAGGCCATCGTGATGGGCCAGGGGGAATCCGCGTGAGGCAGCGAATCATCATCAGCGGCCGGGGAGGGCAGGGAGTGCTCACCCTGACGCGGGTCCTGGCGGAGGCGGCCATGGCCGCAGGTCACGAGGTCATCACCACGGAGACCCACGGGATGGCCCAGCGGGGCGGCGCGGTCCTCTCCACGATCAAGGTCGGCCCTTTTCATGGCCCGCTGATCGCCCCGGGAGAGGCCGAGGTGGGGCTCTTTCTCCACGCCGACAATCTGCCGGTGCACGGCCACTATCTGCGGCCCGCCGCCGCCGCCATCGTCAACGCCGTGAACCTTGCCGGGCACGACTTCGTGGATGCGGATCGCCTGGCGGCCCTGGCGGGCGAATCCCGCGCCGCCAACCTGGCCCTGCTGGGATACGCCGCCGGCAAGGGGGTCCTCTTCGCCGGGGCCGACCTCTTCGAGCAGACCATCCGGAAAACCACCCCGGCGAAATACTTGGAGCGCAACCTGGCGGCCTTCCGGGCCGGCATCGAGGCGGCGAGATGAACGGCCGGGCCGCCGCCGCGTTTGCCGCGCGCCACCGGACCGGCCTCACGGTCCTGGGGGTCTCTCTCGCCCTGACGCTGGTGCCGCATCTGCTCGCCAACCCCTGGAAGCTGGGAATCCTGAATCTCGTCGCCCCCTACGCCATCGTCGTCCTGGGGCTCAACCTCTTCATCGGCTTTGCCGGGCAGATCTCCCTGGGGCACGCCGCCTTCTTCGGCCTGGGGGCCTACGGCTCCGCCATTCTCACCACGGGGTACGGGGTCCCTCCCGTGGCGGCCATGGTCCTCACGGCCGCGGGCGTGGGGCTCACCGCCCTGATCATGGGCGTTCCGACGCTCCGGCTGTCCGGGTACTACCTGGCCATGGCCACGCTCGGGTTCAACATCGTCGTGCACAACGTCTTCGTCCAGTGGGATCGGGTCACCGGCGGCCCCAGCGGGCTGACCGGCATCCCGCCTTTCGGGGTCCTGGGTGTTGCGTTTCAGGGCGAGACGCAGCAGTTCTACTTGCTCTGGGGAGCGGCCATGGTCGCCCTCTCCCTTTCGCTGAACCTGGTGCGGAGCGGCGTCGGGGGGGGCCTCGCGGCGCTGGCCGAGGACGAGATCTCCGCGGCGGCGATGGGTGTGGACGTCCATCGCGGAAAGATCGCCGTCTTCACGGTCTCGGCGGTCTTTGCCTCCGTCGGCGGAAGCCTCTTCGCCCACTACCTGGGGACGATCACCCCGGACACCTTCGGCATCTTCGCCTCGATCGATTTCGTCATCATGGTGGTCATCGGCGGCATGGGCTCGCTGTGGGGGAGCCTGGCCGGGGCCGCCTTCGTCACCGTCCTGCCCCATCTGCTGGGCCCCCTGGAGGACTCCAAGGATATCATCCACGGCCTGATCGTCGTGGCCATCCTCCTGGTTCTCCCCCGCGGGCTCCTCGTCGAGATCGTGACCCTGGCGAAGAGCCGGCTGGCGCACCGGCGAGCGGCCCTGAGCCGATCGGGCTAGGGGGATCGGCGCATGGGCACGGCGAGCGACAATGGGATTCTTCTCCAGACCGCGGACCTCACGAAGCATTTCGGCGGCCTCCCGGCGCTGCACGAGGTGAGGTTCTCGGTCAGGAAAGGGGAAGTGACGGCGATCATCGGTCCCAACGGCGCGGGGAAGACGACCTTCATCAACTGCCTGACCGGGGTGCTGACGCCGGACCGGGGGTCGATGGTCTTCGACGGCCAGGAGCTGTCGGGTCTTCCCCCGCACCGGATCGCCCGGCTGGGCATCTCCCGTACCTTCCAGAACCTGCGGCTCTTCCCGGGGCTCACGGTCCTGGACAACGTGCTGTGTGGGCTGTCGGCGAAGGCCGGGGACTCGCTGATCGAGGCCTTCTTCCGGACGCCGGCCCTGCGCCATCGGGAGCGGCTGCTCCGGCTCACCGCGCTCGAGGCCCTGGACACCTTCGGTCTGGCGGATTATGCGTCGCTTCCGGCCGAGGGGCTCTCCTACGGAGACAAGAAGCGGTTGGAGCTGGCGCGCGCCTTCGTCTCCCGGCCGAAGCTGGTTCTCCTGGACGAGCCGGTGGCGGGGCTCAACCCCGACGAGACCGAGCGCGTGGGAACCCTGATCCGGCAGATGCGACGATCCGGCGCCACGCTGATCCTGGTGGAGCACGACATGGGCCTGGTCATGTCGGTGTCCGACCACGTGGTGGTGCTGGACGGCGGGCGCCGCATCGCCGAGGGCTCCCCGGACGACGTCCGCCGCAACCCTCTGGTTCTCGAGGCCTACCTCGGGAAGATCAGCCTGACGGCATGAACCGCACGCGATCCGGCAAGACACTGCTCAGGGTCGAGGCGCTCACCCTCCACTACGGGTCCGCCCAGGCCCTCTTCGGCGTCGATCTGTGCGTGGCCGAGGGAGAGACGGTGGCCATCGTGGGGGCCAACGGCGCGGGGAAGTCGAGCTTGCTGAAGGCCATCACCGGCCTGGTCCCGCCGTCGGGCGGGCGCATCCTGCTGGACGGGCGGGACGTCACGGGGAAGCCGTCCTCCTGCATGGTCTCCCTGGGCGTGGCCCTCGCCCCCGAGGGGCGCGAGGTGTTCGGCGACCTCACGGTGCGGGAGAACCTCGTCCTGGGAGCCCTGGCCGGCAAGCCGGACAGGGCGGAGCGCGAGCGCCGGCTGGCGGAGGTCTTCGGCCGATTCCCGAAGCTTGGCGAGCGAGCGGAGCAGCCCACCGCTACCCTCTCGGGGGGCGAGCAGCAGATGGTGGCCATCGGCCGGGCTCTGATGGCGCGCCCGCGCCTGCTCCTCCTGGACGAGCCCAGCCTGGGGCTCGCCCCTCTGGTCACCGACGAGATCTTCGACATCATCCACCAGCTCTCCCGGGCGGGGACGACCATCCTCCTGGTGGAGCAGAACGCCGCCCGGGCGCTCACCGCCTCGACCACCGCCTACCTCTTGGCCAACGGCAGGATGGTTCGCACGGGGAGAAGCGACGAGCTGCTCGTGCATCCGGAGCTGCGCCGCGCCTTCCTGGGGGCCGTATCGGGAAACAACCCGGCCGGAAGCCGCCTGGGCGGCGCCGGGTTGACCAACATCAGGCTGGAGAAACCCGACATGAGTACACTGACCTTCATGCCGCCCTTCGCATCCGAGGACGAACTTGCGGCCCACCAGCTCGCGGGGCTCCGATGGACCGTGCGACATGCTCGCGAGGGCTCGCCCTTCTACCGGACCCGGCTGGACGCCGCGGGGGTCACACCGGAGGGGATCCGCTCCCTGGACGATCTCGCGCGGCTCCCCATCACCGCCGCCGACGATCTCAGGGACGACTATCCCTTCCCGCTGCGGTCGGTCCCCTTCGAGCAGATCGTGCGCATTCACTCGTCGTCGGGGACCACCGGGAAGCGGAAGATCCTCTGCTACACCCAGAAGGACGTGGACGACTGGGCGCAGATCTTCGCCCGCTGCTACGAGATGGCCGGGGTGACCCCGCTGGACCGCGTCCAGATCGCCGTGGGG
>JAPLLC010000055.1 GCA_026387775.1 Candidatus Methylomirabilota bacterium
AGCACGTTGAGGGACGGGTCCGGTGTGTCCACCTGCACCGCGCCAAGCGTGTGGTTCCAGTAATGCCACACCGCTTCGAGCGCGCCGCGCGCCGCCGCCGATCCCCGGAAGCGCTGCGCGAGGGTACTGGCGTCACCGGCGTCTCGGCCTACGCCGAGCCGGAAGATCACCTCACGTTCCTGGCCGTCCGTCAGCTCGAATGGCACCTGGATCGCCGCACAGGGGTCCAACGCGGCCCCTACCCTGCCGGATAGCCGCGACCGAGTCATGGCCGCCGGACTCCCAACCGCGCCGTTCCGCCCAAGGAACTCCGTCCGGTCGCCGCTCACGCTCCGTCCCGCCTGGTCCGTGTCGAAGAAGGCTACCCGGTCGGCGAACTCCGTGTTGTACGGGTTCCGGGCGAACAACGCTCCACTCTTCGGATCGATTTCAGTGACCACGTGCATGGCCGTTTTCGGTCGCAGGTCTCCCAGCACCCATTCCACGTATCCCGTGGCAGAGAGCCGGCGGGATCGGCCGGACTCGTTCCGCACTTTCAACACCCCGAACTTGATCGGCGCATCCAGGGCCAGATACACCCACAGCTCTGAGCGAATCCCGCCCTCCGTGTGCTCGAAGACACTGTAGCCGAATCCGTGTCGGCTGACATACGGCTTCGAGGTGTGGCCGGGCAGCGGTGTGGGGGACCAGAAGTGGCCGCTCTCTTCGTCCCGAAGGTAGAAGGCTTCGCCGCCCGGATCGCTCACCGGGTCGTTGGACCAGGGAGTGAGGCGGAACTCGTGGGCATTCTCGCTCCACGTGGTGGCCAGGCCGCTCTCCGAGAGGACGCTCCCGAAGTGCGGGTTTGCCAGCACATTCACCCATGGGGCCGGCGTCACCTGCCCGGGCGCGGTCGTGATCACGTACTCGCGCCCATCCGGGGTGAACCCTCCCAGCCCGTTGAAGAAGAGCAGATCCTGGCGAGGCGGTCCGATGGCCGCCGGGGCTTCGGCGCGGTGGGTTCGGGTCGGCGTGAAGCGTGGGACCGGCGCTTCCGCCGGGACGCGACGGCCGATCTGGTCCGCCAGCGTCCCCCGGCCGTCGGTGAGGATGGCGCGGGCGACCGTTTGAAGCAGGATGCGATCCTCGCTCGAGATCTGGTCGGCAGGCCGGACGAAGATACCGCCCGGCCGGTCCGTCACGTTGGCTTCGATGCCGGCGGCAATCAGACCCAGGATCTGCTCCTGGAGGAGCTGCCGATACCCCGCATGATCCTCGTTCCAGATCACCAGGTCCACCGCCAGGCCCTTGAGCCGCCAGTAGGCGTGGGCTTGCACGAGTTGGCGGACGATCTCGATATTGGCCGGATCCCCGATCTGCAACAGCACGATGGGCAAATCGCCGGAAATGGCGTAGCCCCAGAGACCGGATTGCCCCCTGCGGTTCTTGAAGAGGAGGCTCGGTTCGGCTCGCAGCAAGGCATTGGCGTAGAGGACAGAGCCGGCCAGGCGCCCATAGAGTTGCGCGTCGGCCTCTGTGGCATTGATCTGCCGCAGAAGAACCTGGCTATGCGTCCACGCCAATTCGAAGGCGCGATCCGCGAGACGCCGATCCTGGTATTTCTCGACAAGGCTCAGGCACCCGTCGCGGGTCTCGGCGATGCCGGAGATCAGATTGATCGTCGCCGATTCTCCCGGATCGAGCGTGATCCCACGCCGGATCGCCGCAATCGGATCCAGCACGGAGCCCTGGCTCCCCGAGAGCGGTGCGGACCCGTGCATGGCGCGCGGATCGGCGACGGTGCGCCCGCGCCCGATGAACTGCATGCGGTCCGTCTCGTAGGAGATCTCCCCCACGTCCGCCCCGTGCACGGCCATGAGCTGAAACATCCAGGGCGCCGGCTCGCCGAGGGAGCGCGGCCGGCGCGTGCAGAGGATCGCCTGTCGCTCCTCGAGGATCTCCGTCTGCACAAAGAGATTGCCGAACGCCGGGTGCAGCGCGTCCGCGGCTGACGCTGCCAGTACGACTTCCGCGTAGCTCGTGACGTCGATCGCTCGGCGCGTCCGGGAGCCGTTGGTAATGTGGATCCGCCGTAGCTCGACGTCATCCTCCGGTGACACCGCGATCTCCGTATGCGTGTCGAAGTCGTGGTGACGGCAGCGGAACTCCGCCCGCGCCTCCGAGAAGATCGCCTCGTACCTCTCCGATCGTGCGAGCGTCGGCTGATATGCGGTGGACCAGAACGCCCCGCTGGTCACGTCGCGGAGGTAGCAGAACGTGCCCCAGTTGTCGCGGGTGCTGTCTTCGCGCCAGCGTGTGACGGCAATATCCTTCCAGCGGCTGTACCCGCCGCCCGCGTTCGTCACCATCACGTGGTATCGGCCGTTTGACAGCAACTGCACTTCCGGTGTCGGCGTGTCGGGACTGCTGAACACGCGGACCGGAGTCTCCGTCCCGGTGGAGCTCGTCCGATACTCGGAGAGCTCGGCGATATGCGAATAGAATGCGGTGGCCTTCGGCACCCGCTCCTGGAGCAGCAGCATGGTCGCCTGGAACACCGGATCCGACTCGAATCGCTTCTGCATCGGACGGTCCAGGAGCAGATAGGCCAGCGCGAGGAAGCTCATGCCCTGGTGGTGTGCCATGAACGACCGGACCACGGCACTCGATTGCCCGCGCGGGAGCCGCGAGGGGGTATAGTCGATGGCTTCATACAGGCCATATTGCCCCTCCAGCCCGGTGGCGGCGAGCCGCTGCAGGTTCAGGCATGCCTCCTCGGGTGCCACCATCAGGGCGAGCGCCGAGGCGTACGGCGCAATCACCACATCCTCAGCCAGCCCACGCTTGAGGCCCAGGCCGGGCACGCCAAAGGCACGGTACTGGTAGTTGAGATGCACATCGATCGTGTTGTAGCCGCATTCGGAAATCCCCCAGGGGACCCCGCGCTTCCTCCCATACGCGATCTGCCTCCCCACGGCCGCCTTGCACGTCTGGTCGAGCAACGTGTCTTCGTAGGTCGGCATCACCAGAAGCGGCATCAGGTACTCGAACATCGAGCCGCTCCATGACAGGAGAATCGGCTCTCCCTCGACGCTGGTCAGGAGGCGTCCCAGGGCAAACCAGCTCTCCTGGGGCAGTTGTCCTTGCGCGATCCCCACAAAGCTGCAGAATCTCGCCTCCGAGGCCAGCAGATCGTAGTAACCCGCGTCCCGGCGTCGCTCGCCGACGTTGTAGCCGATCGACAGCAGATGGCGCGCCTTGTCGAGCAGAAAGTCGTACTCCATCCCGGCCAGTTCGCCGGAGTGTCGCGCAAGGCCTTCGATGGAGGCAATCCGGGCCGCGGCGCGGCTGCTGGCTTCCGTGACGAGCCGTCGGAGTTCATCGAACCCCTCCCGCTCCTCGGGGGTTCCCCCCAGGCCGAGCCGGGCCTCGATGGTCGGTAATACCTCTCCCGCAAGTCCTGCCAGCTCGCGCAGCGTCGGGATGGCATCGGTGCCGCGGAGGTCCCTGAGTCTCTTCTGGGAGGCCGACAGCACAACCCACGGAGCGAGATGCGCCGCTTCATCGAGGGCGCCCTGACATTGCCGAGCGAAGGCCCGCACCCACCAGGTCGCCCGGCTCTCGGGGGCGGCCTCGAGGCCGCCCAACACCTCCGCGGCCGATCTCGCCAGCCGGTCCAGGCAGAGGAGCGCCGCATCGAGTGTCGATGGCCGGGATTCGGATGCGGATACGAGATCCGCCCGGAGTCGGGCGAGCTGGGCCGGAGCGGCCCCTCCCGCGACATCCGCGAGAACCCCGAGGGTGTCGCTGAGCCCGTCAAGCCATCGCGCCCCCAGGATCCTGTCATCGGGCAGGGCAAGCAGACCCGGCCGCAGCGTCAACAGATGCCCGGCGAGGTTCCCGCTGTCCACGGTCGAAATGTAGAGCGGTGGCAGCGGCTTCAGCGACTGCGTGTCGTACCAGTTGTAGAAATGGCCTCGATGGCGCGCCAATGCGTCCATCGTGTGGAACGCCTGTGCCGTGCGCTCGATGAGGCGTCCGGCCGTGATGTAGCCGGAGTCGTACGCGGCCACATTTGCGAGGAGGGCCAGTCCCATGTTGGTCGGCGACGTGCGATGGGCGATCACGGCCGCGGGATGTTCCTGATAGTTGTCAGGCGGCAGCCAGTGGTCTTCCGGACCGACGAACGTCTCGAAGAACGACCAAGTCTTTCGGGAGAGCTTCCGGAGAAAGAGGGTCTGGTCCGCCGTGAGCCGCGCTCCGCGGCGACCGCGCGGCCGGCCGATCCACCAGACAATCGCGGGGGAGGCAAACCACAGGCCCAGCAGCGGCCAGGCCATGCCGAGCGCGATCGGCCCCGACAGCGCCAGATAGAGCGCCGCGGAAGCGGCAAGAACGGGGGCGATCCACATCATCCGACAGGAGGCGGCGAGGTCTGCACGGTTCGCGCGATCCGGGTCGCTCGACGGACTCCACTCCAGCATGCCCGTGTGCGTGACCAGCATGCGCCAGGCCGTCCGCACAATCGCATCCAGGCTGAAGAGGGCCTCGTAGGGAAGACATGCGAGCGTAAATGCCGCCTGGGCGGAGTGCCGGCCGGCCGAGCGCACCGCGGCGGCGAGATGCTGACGCAGCAGCACATCCCCCGTTTTCCGGCACAGATCCAGAAGCGAGGCAAGCCACGGGGGAATCAGGATGGTTCCGATCACCGCCAAGGTCCAGAGCCAGGCCGGCGACAAGACCGTCCACCCCAGCAGCAACAGCAGGGTAAGGGCCGGAGGCACGAGGCTCCGACGCAGGTTGTCGAAGATCTTCCATCGAGACAATGCGGAGAGCGGATTCTGCTGCCGGCGGGAGCCGAGGCCGGGAGCGCCTGGCAGCATCCAGCGCGCGATCTGCCAATCCCCGCGAATCCAGCGGTGCCGGCGGCTCACGTCCGCACTGTAGCGAGCCGGGTACTCTTCATAGAGCTGCACATCGCTCAGCAGCCCCGCCCGCGCGTAGCACCCTTCCACCAGATCGTGGCTGAGTATCCGGTTCTCGGGAAACCGCCCATGGAGCGCCCGCTCGAACGCATCCACATCATAGATCCCCTTGCCGATGAACGAGCCTTCATGGAAGAGGTCCTGGTACACATCGGAGACGGCGCGTGTGTACGGGTCGATGCCCGGCTCGCTCCCGCACAGACGCGCGTACCTCGACCGGTTCGTGCTCGGCAGGCTGACGGCCACGCGCGGCTGGAGTATGCCGTACCCTTCGGAGACACGCTGCCGGTCTGCATCGTAGCGCGGACGATTCAACGGGTGCGCCATGGTTCCCACAAGCTGCCCTGCCGCATCGCGCGGGAGCTGGGTATCCGTGTCCAGGGTGATCACGTACTTCACATTCGATAAGACTGCCGTCTCCCCCACGACGAGCGAGAAACGGTCCCGGGCGCCGCCCCGCAAGAGCGAATTCAATTCCGCAAGCTTCCCGCGCTTCCGTTCGTACCCCATCCAGATCCGCTCCCGAGGATTCCATCGGCGCGGGCGGTGAAAGAGGAAGAAGGTGTCGCCTCTTGCGCTCGGGTACTTCTCGTTCAGCGTTGCGATTCGCTCCTGGGCCAGCCGTAGCAGCGATGCGTCCTCCGGGAGCGATTCCTGGTGGGCGTCCCGGAAATCCGTCAGCAACCCGAAGTGCAGCCGCTCCTCTCGATTGGCCAGGAACCGCACTTCCAGCGCCTCGACCAGCTCCTCGATGCTCTGCGCGCTCGTGAGCATCGTCGGAATCACGACCAGCGCGCGCGCTTCCGGCGGAATGCCTCCGGACAAGTCCATCCGCGGCAACGCATGCGGCGTCGCCAGCAGCGTCGCCAGCCAATTGACCAGCGCGACTGCCAGATGACTCGCGCAGACGAGCGAGAGGATCCCGACCAGCGCGAGGAGCCACCCGGCCACCCCATTGGCATCCGCCTTCACCAGGAAGGTGCCGGTGAGGATCGCCGTCATCAGCAGGATCGTGCCGAGATAGAGGAGCACGGGGCGCCGGCGGCTCATTCTCTGCAGAACCGCGGCGGGAGAGAGACGCACCGCCGCCCTGCGTTCGAGCTCCGGCAACCCCTTGTCGATGAGGTAGAACCCAACATGGGTCGCGCGAGCATCGCCGTCCGGCGTGACCGTGCCGGCGCGCGTCAATTGGATCGCTTGGCGCGCCACCTCGCTTTCGGAGAGCTGGCTGTTCTTCGCGATCTTCTCCACGACGTGACGGTAACGATCGCGGGTCGCAAAATCCATTTTCCCATAGATGCCGCCGGGATCCTCCCGCAAGGTCCGCTCGACGACGCTCATCGTCTCGACGAACTCGCGCCAGTCCATGGCTCCCAGAAAGCGGAGGCTGCCGATGCTGTTGCTGATCGACACCTGATCGGCGGCCTGTTGTTGGTTCTCCCACTGCACCAACTGCTCAATCGTCATGCCGGACTCGGAGAGCCGCTGCTCTATCCAGGTGAGCGGCAACGCCAAGGCGGGACCCTGTCCTTGCAATCGGCGCGCAAGTTCGGCGACAAACGTGCTCACCATCGGCGGACCTGACCGCGCCATATCCGCGATCACAAGGATCAGGCTCTTCGGGTCCTTCTCGGCGATCTCCGTCATACGGTCCGCCCAGTAGTCGGCGCGGTTCCGGTCCGTCCGGTCGGCGGCGATTCGGGCTCCAACACGTCGGAGGTTCTCGATCAGCGCCAGGCGCAGCATGATCGGGATGGCCCACAATTCGCCCAGCGTCAGGACGGCGACCGTCTGGTAGGCGGCGACGAAGCTGCTGAGACTTTCCGGATCCACCCGTCCATCGCCGTGTGAGATCGTCTCCAACGCGAGGTCATACACGCGCGGAAGCCCGGCCGATGGGCCGCTCAGCAAGCGCGGGAGTCCCCGGCTGTACCCCTTGGGCAGGTGTCGCCTGGCCGTGCGAATCTGTTCTTCGATCAGATAGAAGTTGTCGAGCAGCCATTCCCCGGCCGGCGCAATCCGGCGGTTCGCCGTGACCGCCTCGGTCAAGAGATCGCACGCTCCGATCAGGACGCCTTCATTCTCAGCCAGCCGCGCCAGAAGCTGGTCCGGCGCGCGGCTCACACCCAACCTGTGCGATCCCGCCAGGTTCTTTCCGTGCGCCTCCATCTGTTCGCTGCTGAACAGTTCCGATCGCAGCGGCGGCACGTCACCGACGCCTTGTTGCAGCAAGCCGTTTCGGCGGAAGCGGGTCCTCACATAGAGCATGATCCTGTGAATCGTCTTGCTGCTCACCTTCATTGTCGAGGTCACCTCCGCCGAGATGGTGCCGAGCGCGAATAGCAGTGTGCCGGAGCGGTCAGGATCTGGGGAAACGGATGACCACAGGCCGGCGCGACTCGCCCTGCCCGGTTGGGACCCGGCAAGACGAGCCTCCCCGCTCGGCGAGAGTGAAGCCGGGAGAGTCTCTCTCGACGCTATCTCTGGCAGTCAGGTAATGGATATGATGGAACCCGAGGAACCACTACTTACCGATCAACATCAGCAGCCTGGCACACTCAGAGGCCACCTTACTATCGGGTTTCTCCTCACCGGGCATGGTCGCCCACCCCTGTTTTTCTACGTACTCACTTCTCTGCCAAGTATCTGTCTTTTCCAAGTCTTTGAGCTTCTGGTCTTTCCCCGGCGCCTGCTTGAACTGGACGACACACATCGGTGCCAGGCGCTTGACGACCGCATCTTCCGCCATTTTCTCAGCCAAGCTCTGGGCAGTCCCCCCCGTCACCCATCCTCCCCACGCGAAGCCGATAATCATCGTGAGAACAATAGAGGCAATCCACGACCAGAAGACCGCCGTTTTCGTCGGTCGGGCGTCACCCCACCATTCCTTGAAACTCACCTTCCTCTTTTGCTCCACTCCCCTGTTTCCTTTATCTCCCTTGTCTTGTTCCATTGTTCTTCTCCTTCTTCGTACGTCACCTGTTTCAACCGGAAACAGCATTGAGGGTTGCGCTTGATCCAAGCCGAGAGGGCGTCCCCGGTCGCGGAGGCACTCCGGGGACGCCATATCGAACACGAAAGGAGACCTCCTGCCACCGCTTAGTACATGCCTCCCATGTCCCCCATGCCCCCCCCGCCTGACGGCATGGCCGGGGCCTTCTCCTTCTCCGGAATCTCGGTGATCACGCACACGGTCGTCACCATGAGTCCGGCGATACTGGCGGCGTGCTGCAGGGCGACCCGGGTGACCTTGGTGGGGTCGAGGATCCCGGCCGCCAGCAGGTTCTCATAGGTCTCCGTCTCCGCGTTGAAGCCGAAGTCCCCCTTGCCGTCCTTCACCCGCTGGACGACGATCGACCCCTCGGCGCCGGCGTTCTCGGCGATCTGCCGGATGGGTTCTTCCAGGG
>JAPLLC010000222.1 GCA_026387775.1 Candidatus Methylomirabilota bacterium
ATCAGTCATCGCGTCCTCGCTCCGTTAGACGAATCCTCCGTGGAGCCTACGAGAAGCCACGGAGGATGTCAAGTAATCCACATCGCTCCAGGGAGCCACAAGAACCCTTGACACGGGGGACGCGGGCCGAATAGTCTTGCCGCTACCCTGTGGCGTCCGCGCCGGCAGGTGGGCGGACGGCGGACAGAACGAGTGTCTCTCGGCGGCCGGAGGAGAAGACCAGATGACCGCGCTTCCAGAGCGTCGACGTGGACGGCGTGTCGTGGTTCCGGGGCGTCCCGGTGGGCGGGTCCGGGCCACGCTGGATGCCCGGTTGCTCGACCTCAGCAATTCCGGGGCCCGCATCGAACATCAGAACCAGCTGCGCCCGGGGTTCGCGTGCACCCTGGAGCTTCCTCCGGCGATCGGCGGGCTCGTCCTTCCGGTCCACGTCGTCCGCAGCGTCGTGGTCGGCACCGAGGAGAGTCCGACGGGCGAACGGCTGCTCCGGTACGAGAGCGGGCTCACCTTCGCCAATCTGACCGGGGAGCAGCGAGAAGCCCTGGAGGCGGTCCTGAAACGGTTTGCCCCCGGGGAAAGTTTGGGGGACGGACGCCTGGTCTTCTAACAGGCTGCTGAAAAAGGCCCATCTGCGGCGTTGGCACGCTTAGGCACTCGCTGCGGCGTACCACAGTACGCCTGGACCCACCTGCGGTGGGTACCCCGCCCTGCGCGCGCCGCCTTGCATCTGGACCTTTTTGAGCAGCCTGAGAGAAAAGGGGTTTTTCGGCATCCTGCTCGGGAGTGACCCATGGGAGATTGTCCGGAGATCCAGACAGGCGCGGGCGAACTCGACACGCTGCGTGGGCGACTCACGGCGGATGAGCGAGTCCATCTCAACGCCATCTGGGAGTATTTCCGCGACCAGAATCAATGGATCCCCAGCCGTCTCCTCCGTCAGCGGTTCGGCGGGGCCGCGGTGCAGGCCGCCCTGGCACGGTTGAGCGAAAACCTGGTTCGGGAAGAACGGGAAGAAGACGAGAACCGCTGCCGGCTGACGTTCCTGGGCGTGCTCCTCACCGACCAGGGGAGAGAGTCGGAGCGTCTCCTCATCCGCTATCTCGAATATGTCCGGGACCGATACCAGGCCGACTCCCGCGTCGAGTGGGTCGGGAGCGCGGAGGTCGAGGCCGCCCTCGCGCTGACCCCGGAGCAGTCGCGCCACCTGCGGCAGTTGATCCGGCTGAGCCACTGGTGGGGCGGTGGGAGCGCCTTCGGAGGCCGGGAATGGACCGTGGGCGTTCCGATCGACGTGGATGATCTGCTCGGGGAGAACGACCTACAGCGGTACGTGCGGCAGCATGTCCTGACTCACTTCCCCGCGGAGGCGCGCCCGGCGAGCCCGGGGCCGGGAGGGGAAGAGACTTCCGGCGGCCCGTTCGGTTTCGTGCAGGATTCCGGACTGCGCCAGCGTCTGGCGGCAGACTGGCACGAAGCCCAGGATGTCTGCCATGTCCTTGGCTGGAAGAGCTGCGTGGTTCTGTGCGGGGGCATCCTGGAGGCGCTGCTCGCGGACGCGCTGCGCCGGACGGGCTCGGCGGAAGGGCGGGGAGCCCGCACGCTGGCGGCCCTCGTCGAGCGCGCCTTCGCGCAGGGGGTGCTCGCGCCGGGGAGTGTGCGAGTCGGCTCGACCCTCGCGGCCTTCCGAACCTTGACCCATCCGGGGCGAGCGCCCCGCAAGGGAATCCAGCTCACGCGGGGCGAGGCCGAGAGCGCCCTCGAGGCGGTGAGGGCCTGCCTCCGGCAGTTAGGAGCCGTTACGAAATAAGGTGGCCATTTGTTGTGATTTCGTTACGGCTCCTTATGCCGTTCCGGAATTTCTCCGGTCCAGTTATTCTGTGACAACGGCTTAGGCGCGCCAGGCTGCTGAAAAAGGCCCATCTGCGGCGTTGGCGCGCTCGCGCGGCGCTGCGGCGTACACGTAAGTACGCCTCGCGCCTCGCCTCGCGCGCCGCCTGGCATCTGGACCTTTTTGAGCAGCCTGGGCGAAATCAAGTTTTTCAGCAGCCTGCTCGACTCGCTACGCCTCCGCCAGCAGGGCATTGACCTTGGCCATCACCGCGAAAGCGTCGGCCACGTAGAGCACGTCGGCCTTCCCCCGGGCCCACCCGCAGCCGGGATCCAGATTGACCGCCCGCCGCTCGTTGATGAACCGCCAGCCCACCGCGTGTGGCTCCTCCCCGTGACAGCAGGTGGCCAGCCCCTTGGGATGCCGCGGCGTCGCGCCCGTCTGGCCGATCTGATTCAGATGGGTCATGAAGGGCAGGGTCGCCTGGCCCTCGCCGGACAGATCCACCAGCGACTTGCTCCCGCCCAGGGAGGCCTGGGTCTTGCGCAGGAACCCGAGGATGAGGTCGGCGGCTTCGGCGGCGTGCGGCTTGCCGTCCGGCTGCGTCTTCGTCCAGCCGGCGCCCGCCACGAAGAGCAGGGCGGCGTCCGGCCGGATCGTCTGCGCGTCGGCCGGAGGAGCCTGCAGACCGGCGACGGTCGTCCGCAGGCAGGCTGCGGACGGTTCCACGGCGAGGGCGTGGACCGACGCCTGCCCCGCCGCCCCCTCCCAGGGAGCGACGCAGCCCGGATCGATCAGCATGACCCAGGGGCGGTGCGTCCGGCGGATGGCGGCCTCCATCCGCTGGCGATAGTACCAGCGGGCGACCGAGGGCGCGCCGTCGGCGAGCGAGATCTCCGTCACGTGGGCGTCGGCGCGTCCGCCCAGCCGGTGCGCCACGCCCGGCAGCGCCCGGCACCAGCGCGAGGTGCCCGGGGCGAGAATCAGGCTCGCGCCGGCCTCGTGGCAGAGCGACTCGGCGGCAAGGGCGTCGGTCGCGTAGCGCGACTGGCCGAACGCCGGCCCCGACACGCCGAGAAAGCGATCCGCTCCGCACCCCGCCACGCTGTTCGCCGCCGGCTGGACGTCCTCCCCGACCAGGCCGACGACGAGCGTAGAGCCGTCCAGGGAGGCCTGCAAGGATCTCGCGGCGCCGAGCGCCTCGCGCGCCGGCTTGGCGAGCGACCCGTCCGCTTCCGCGTAGACAAGAACCAGGATCGTTTCCATGACACCCCTCTATCCTCTTCGCTCGTGCGATTCACCGCTCAGCCCAGACATTTCACCGCAAAGCTCGCAAAGACCGCAAAGAAAGCCAGGATCTGTGGTGGATCGGGCCTCGGACCACGGGTGGAAACCGTACGACTCGCTCAGACCGGGTGATTCCGGAACCCTCTGGAAACAGTGTGTCTTCCTTCGCGCTCTTTGCGTGCTTTGCGGTTCAACTGCAACGTTCGGGCTCAGTCTGACGCGATCCAGCCGACGATCTCGCGGGCGATCTCGTCGGCGGACAGATCCTTGACCACCCGGGTCTCGCGGCGCTGGGCGGGCAGGCTAACCTTTGCATACGTCACGCCCTCGGCCCCGACCTTCACCGGCTTGGCCCGCTGCAGGGCCGGCATGACGGTCCGCATGTTGAGCATGCCGACCTGCGGATTGTTGGGCGGCTCGGGAAGGTTGCCGGTGGCCTAGCCCAGGAGGGCGGGCGGCCCCGCGCAGGTCGAGACCTGATGCTTTCCTCCCTCGACGCGCTCCAGGATCCGGAGCGAGCCGTCGGCGTTCACGGTCAGTTCATCCACCCCCTGGAACTGATCCACGATGCCCAGCCGCTCGCCGACCTGCTGTAAGGTGCTCCCGGCCCCTCGGGAGGCCGACTCCCACCCGCCAAAGACGAGGAGACGCGATCGGTCCAGCCCCGGGATCGCCTGGACGGCGTCCGCCAGCGCGGTGGCCACCTCCGCCGACTCCGTGAAGCCGCCCCCCACCCCATCCAGCGCCACCAGCTCGAAGGGCGCCTTCTGCGCCACCGTCATCATGACCTGCTGGAGCTTGGCCTTCGGCCCCAGGCTCACCAGCCAGACCTTGCTCCCCGGCGCCGCCTTGGCCAGGTGCGCCGCCTCGTAGAGCGCGTGGGCGGCCCAGGGGTCCAGGATGGCCGGCAGCATCATTTCGTTCTTGAGGCTCGGCCCGGTCGGCCCCGCGACCGGCTCCAGGGTCTGGAGCGGATCGGGGACGATCCCGCCGCAGACGACTATGTGATAGCTCTCGCTCATCGATTCACCTCACGTCCGGACTTCCGACCATCGCTGCCGCAAGTGACAGAAGAATGTAAAATGAGAAACTGACAACTGACAACCGGTCAATGTGAATCCTTGACCGGTTTTTCATTGTCGGTTGTCCGTTTTCCATTGGCAAGTTAGTTCTCCGCCGAATGAAGGCCGCCGGTTCCGGCGCGGAACTCGATGACGGTGCGCTCGGGATCTTGCGGGTGCGGCGTCGCGCAGTTCCAGAGACATGCGCCGCAGTGGACGCACTTCTCGCGATCGAAGGCCGGGACACCCTTCTCGCCCGGCGTGATCGCCTGGCCGGAGCAGGCCTCGATGCAGACCTTCGTCCCGCAGGCCTCGCACAGATTGGGGTAGAGGAAGACCACGTGGTCCGCATACCCCGGCGGGGCCTGGACCTTGCCGCCCATCAGGAGGGCGTCCTGGTGGGTGACCAGGAGCTGCCCGTCGAACGGGATGGCCGGCCAGCCGGAGCGGTCCATCAGGGCGCCGTGGAGCGAGAGGCCGCGCGCGGCGCAGTCCTGCCGGATCTGTGCGATCTCCTCGGGCGCGATCCGCCCCGCATAGTACTCTTCGACGGTCGGGAGGCGCTTGGCGGGCGGCAGCGAGTCGCCGGGCATCGCCAGGCGCCCCTGGGTCAGCCCCGTCAGGGCCATGCCGGCCAGGCCCGAGACCACCCCGCGCGTGAACCCGTCGCGCGACTTCTCGGCCACGTGAGCCTCGGCCTCCACCCAGCTTTCCCGACGCCTCCGGACGTACACCCGATCCAGCTCTTGCTTGGTGAACGACCGGCCGGACTTCAGGAGCTCGAGGACGCCTTCGGCCGCCTGCACGCCGGTCGTCCAGGCCTCGTCCACGCCGGAGCCCGTCAGGACGTTGGTGCTCCCCGAGCCCTCGCCGATCCTGAGGTAGCCGTCCCCGGCCAGACACGGCTCGCCGCGCCGCCCGGACTCTTGCAGCGTCTTGGCGCCCCAGGAGCGCAGGCGTCCGCCCGCCAGGTGTCGCCAGAGGTACGGATGCAGCATCCAGTGCTGGAGGTACCGGTAGGACGTCCGCACCGGGCTGTCGAACCAGGAAGGCACGAAGACGCCCAGCGAGGCGATCCGGCCGGGATGGACGTAGAGGAAGCCGAAGATCTCGGGCTCGGGATACCCGAAGGTGTGCAGGACCGTGCCCGGCTCGAGTGTGCAGCGCTCGGGCAGCTCGACCACCATCTTCGCCCCGACGGCCCATTCCCGCCGGTGGTGGCCCTCCGGCAGGCCGAAGCGCTCGTCCACTTGTCTGCCGATGGGGCCGACGGGCCCGTCGCCGATCACGGTGAGGGCGGCGCGGATGTCCATCCCCGGCATGAAGCCGGCGTCGGGAGTGCCGTGCCGGTCGGTCCCCTGATCCGCGAGACGCACGCCCCGCACCCGGCCATCCTCGATCAGCGGCTTCGTCACGGGGGTTCCGGGCCAGATCTGGACGACGCCGGCCCCCATCACCTGGGCACCGACCCATTGGGTGAACTGCCCGATGGAGAGCAAGAGGCCGCCGTCTTTGCGGAGGAACGGGGGGATGTAGGGCAACGAGAGGGCGTCGTACTCGAAGGGCAGGACGGCGCGGAGCGCGCGGATGCCCGCGTCGGCCGCCCGGAGGAGCGCGGAGCGCCGGCTGGCCCCGACGGGGTCCAGCAAGTACACGACCCGCTCGTTTGTCACGGGCTGCGCCAGGGGAATCTGGGCCGGGTCCAGGTCGGGGAAGCTCTGCCGGATCCCCCGGGCGCGCGTGACCACACCGGAGACGCCGAAGCCGATGTCGTCGGCGCGCTCGTAGCAGATGACCTGGGGAGGCATCCCCGGCATCGTCCGGCTCAGGGCGACGGGTGTCCCCTCGGGCCCCGTGAGGCCGCGCGAGAGGGTGGTGAGGAATCCCCCCATGGCCGGGCCGAAGCCCACGCAGACGATATCCACCTCCATCGTCTGGCGATCCGCCCCGGCGTCCTGCATCTCCCGCGGGTCGCTCATGCCGGATAGTCCAGCGCCTCGGGGATCATGACCTTGGTGAGGGCCTCGGCCGCGCGGTCCTTGGCCAGCCGGACACCGGTGAGACAGCCGTCCAGCTTCAGGCGCAGACGAACGAACGGCTCCAGCCCGTCGAAGCAGACGCACGGACCGGCCTTCGGGCCGACGGGCATGGTCGAGTCGGATCCATCGTCCCCGAAGGCGCCCAGCGGATCGCACGCATCCGGGCCGCACCCCGATCCTCCGTCCCAAGCGGGATGCCGATTGTAGCCATACACGAGCTCGGCGCAGATCCGCGCCACCTCTCCGGCGGCCCGGGCGGCCTGGACGTGACAGAGGTCGCTCAGGAAGGCCAGAGAGCCGGGCAGGCTCTCGGCCAGGATGGGATTCGCCGGGCCCTTGGCCTCCAGCTCCAAGAGGTCCAGGATCTGATACCGGTTGGCCAGCAGCCAGCAGAGGGCGTCCGCCAGCGGGAAGGTCACTCCCTGACGAGTCCCGTGATACAGCTTGGCGCCGTCGGCGTCGGTGGCCTGCTGCAGGTGGTTCAGGGTCCAGAGCCAGAGCTGCATGGCCGACGCCAGCGTGCAGGCCCCGGTCCCCGGGCGGCTCGCGGCGATCCCTCGCATCTCGGCGATCCAGCCCGTAAACTGCGTCAGGAACAGCTCGTTGGTCATCGTGACGGAGAGCTGCCGGCGCTGGACGGCCTCCGGCCCCTCGTAGGTCGCCTCCAGCTGGGCGTCCATCCACTTCTGCCCCAGGAACCCCGGGCAGTCCTCGGTGACCCCGTAGCCCCCCATCAGGCTCACCGCCTCGCGCATCATGTTGGCGCCGTGGCCGGTGTTCCAGAGCTTGCAGGCCGGGCAGAGGACGCTTCCCAGGGCATCCTGGACGAGGTACCGGACCAGCGTGTCCTGCTGGAGCGCCTCGAACCGCTGCGCGTCGCGCGTCGCCTCGGGCTGGGTCGAGAGGGCGAGGAACTCCAGCGCGTCCTTCTGCACCCGCCGGAGGGCCCGAATCTGGGCCGTGCCGTTGCCGATCCCCTGGGCGGCGAAGACGTCGTCCTTCTGCCGCTCCAGCGGGTCCAGTTCGTCGAAGAGCCGTGCCGCCGCAAACCCCAGCGCGGATGCGGCTTCGCCCGTGGCCCAGACGTCCACCAGCCGATGGAGGGCGTCCTCCCGTTGCTGCAGGCCCAGCTCGTAGCGGGGCGAGCCCGGGGCGACGCTCTCCCCACCCCGGAAGCGGCCCCGCTGGTAGCGGATGATCGGTTCGACCGCGGACAGGAGCTTGGCCGCCGTCATCAGACCCACGGTGACCCGGGTGCGGCGAAAGACCGCCTCGATGATGTCGCTGTGGCTGTAGCGGGGGACGATGACGCCGTCTTTCACCGTGTACCCGCCGATGATCCGGCTGGCGGGCACGCGCAGGCTGAAGATCGGGTCGCGCGTCGAGGACAACTGGTGAACCAGCTTCTTGGTGGGGGCGCCGCGGTCGAAGACCCCCGGGTCGGTCTGTTCCAGGATCACCATGCAGCTTCCCTTGATCCGCGGGTCGGCGGAGTCCACGGCCGCCGTGACGAAGTTGGCGAACCCCATGTTGGTGATGAACCGCCCGCGTTTGTCCACTTGCAGGATCGGCTCCTTGCCGTCCTCCCACTCGACGATCCGGACCTTGCCGCCGAGCAGGCCGGTCTCCACCCCGGCGTAGGGCAACGGCTCGGTGAGGCTGAACGCCCCGCGCCAGATCTCGCGATCCTCGCCGGGCTGGGGCGGGACGGAGCGGAGCATGTAGGTGTCCCGCTGCTCCGGCGTGCCGCGCTCGTGGATGGGGGATAGCCCGAGATTCCCCGCCAGGCTGCACGTGGCCGCGCCGGCGTCCACCCAGGACAGCTCGAAGGCCACCAGGGACAAGGCCAGGTTCTTGGGCCCCTCGATGAAGCCCCCCTGGGCCGGATCCATGAAGGCCACCGTGATGCCAGACTCGTCGAAGGCCTCGAGGAGATGTTTCTTCTGCTCGGTCCATTCGTGGCTGTTGCGCGCCCCCTCGGCGACCAGGCGGGCGACGGGGCCGCGGGCCACGGCGCGGGCCGATTGCACCAGCATCTGCAGATCATACCGGTCGGCAAACCGCCAAAGGATCTGCCGGATGTCGTCGCCAGGCAGGGTCCGCAAGGTATCCGGACTCTGCTGATGCACCGTAGACTCCATGAGCACAGTCCTCCCGCGAGACTTGGAGAAAGGGAAAGAGGGTCTGCCGGGTTAGGCGAACCGTCGGCATCGCACGATCCGCGACGCGCGCTACCTTAACATCGAGGCGCGTCCGACGCGAGAGCAGAATGTGAATTGTCCGAAAACGGGCAACAACAACACGGCACGGCGGGACGGTGCAGGAGACCCGTTCCCCTGCGCCGCGACTCGTGCCCTGCCGGGCCGCCCGCCCGCTCCGTTTAGCGGGCTGCTAGGCGACGAGCCGTCCTCCGTCCACAACCATCACGTCGCCGGTCATGAAGTCGCCGCGGGTCGCCAGGAAGAGGGCCGCATCGGCGATGTCCTCCGCCGAGCCGGCGCGCTTCAGGGGGGCGCCCTGGGCCGCCTTGGCGAGCGTGGCGTCCAGGTTCG
>JAPLLC010000172.1:0-1953 GCA_026387775.1 Candidatus Methylomirabilota bacterium
GCCGGGGGAGAGGAGGGCGACTACCTGGCCGACATTTGCCGGATGGGGTGCCTTGGAGAGCCCCCGCCCCTCGCTCGGGATCTGCACGCCGCCTGTCTCGAGGTCCAGGGACGAGTGCGACAGATCGTGCGGGCGGGTCTTTCGAGCCGGGAGATTCTGTGTGAAGGCGAACAGGCCGTCCGCGAGCACCGTTTTGCGCAGTTCGGGCGGTTCGTCGCCCATGGCATCGGCATGGTGTCCCACGAGCAGCCGGAGCTCTCGGCTTCGGGCTCGCGGCCACTCGAAGCCGGGATGGTCCTCTCCATCGAAACCGATTTCATTCACCCCGACGTCGGCCACGTGAAGATCGAGGATGCCGTGGCCGTGACGGAGAGCGGATGCGAGGGACTCGGTGACCTGGGGCGCGACTGGCACGTGACCCCGGTGTAAGTCAAGGTACTTCTCTCCCCACCCCCAGGCGTCTCGTGGCTCGGGCTCCCGCTGCAATCCCCCGCGTTATCTCAAGAGGAAGCGCTGCACTCGCTCCTCGCCCGCAAATACTGCTTGACCGGTTGTGTGACGTGCTTTAGCCTCCTCGTGCTTCAAGGCTGCTCGGATGAGAAGGTGCCACAGGGATGACCGGATACAAGCGGAACATCATTCTCGGCGGCTTCATGGCGACAGGGAAGTCCTCTGTCGGGAGACGCCTGGCCATTGTGCTGGGGTATGATTTCCTCGATCTCGACACGTTGATCGCGGCCGAAGAGGGAATGCCGATCTCCGAGGTATTCACCACGCGAGGGGAAGGTGCGTTTCGGGCTCTCGAGACCCGCATGGTGGAACGAGTCGCCGGTCGAACGGGCTGCGTGGTAGCCACCGGGGGCGGTACGATCGTGAATCCGCGCAACCTGGAGACGCTGAAACGGAGCGGTGTGGTCGTTGCGCTTACGGCGGACCCCGACACGATCTTGGCGCGGATCGGGCCGACGGAGGATCGGCCGATGCTCTGGGGAGGGGACAAGCGTGAGCGAGTTCGGCTTCTCTTGGAGCAGAGGGCCGAAGCGTACGCCAAGGCGGATCTCATCGTGGATGCCTCGGCCCGCACGATCGATCACGTGGTAAACCACATCCTGGACTTCCTGACCCTCCATCACGTGATCGCCGGGCGGACAACGGTCAACCTTCCATCCATGGCTGAGAGTTTTCGCATTACGCTCGGACCGCGGTCCCACGAAGTCATCATCGGCCCTGGGCTATTGAGCGAAGTCGGACGACTGGTCAAGGACTTGGGTCTGGCTCAAACCGGGATCCTTCTGACCAATCCCGAGGACAATCGGTTGTTTGGCGAACGCGTGGTCCGGTCTCTCGCAGATGCCGGCTTCATCGTCCGTTGTGTCGAACTCGCCGAGCGGGAAGAGACCAAGGGTCTGGAGACACTCGGGTGGCTGTACCGGCAAATGGCGGCGGAGCGGCTGGAGCGGCGGTCGCCGGTTTTCGCCCTGGGCGGCGTCGTCACCGGCGAGATCGCCGGGTTCGCTGCCGCCACGTACCTGCGAGGCCTTCCGCTCATCCAGATCCCCACGTCGCCCATCGCGCAAGTGGATACCAGCATTGGCGGCAAGGTCGCCGTGAATCTTCCCGAGGGGAAGAATCTCGTGGGCGCCTTCTACCAGCCACGCCAGGTGATCACCGACGTCGAGGCCTTGGCCTCTCTCCCGGCACGGGACTTCCGTGCCGGGCTGGCCGAGGTGGTGAAGATCGCGGCCATACGCGATCGGGAGCTCTTCGAGTACCTCGAGAAGAATGTCGAGGAGGTGCTGTCGCAGGATCTGCGGGCCTTGGTCCGGTTCGTGCGCCGGGCCTGCGAGATCAAGGCCTCGATCGTGGAAGCGGACGAGTGGGAGACCGACGTCCGCTCCATCCTCAACTTCGGCCACACGGTCGGGCACGCAGTGGAGGCAGCGACGGGCTACC
>JAPLLC010000172.1:1967-10748 GCA_026387775.1 Candidatus Methylomirabilota bacterium
CTACCAGGGGCCAAACCACGGTGAGGCGGTGGCCATGGGGATGGTGGTGGCCGCCAGTATGGCGGTCCGACGGAGAATATGCCCCGTCGAGGCGCTGGATCGCCTAAAGAAGTTGCTCCAAGCCTTCGGTCTTCCCACGAGTCTCCCGGTCGATGCCGCAGAGGTCCTCCGCTTCGTGCGTTACGACAAGAAGATTCAGGACCGGCAGCTCCGGTTCGTTCTGCTCAAGGACATCGGGGACTCGGTGGTCGCGTCCCTGGAGTCTCCAGTCGAGTTGGAGGCGGCGCTGAAGGCGTGCGCCTGACCCGGACCAGCCTCGCAGATACTCCGTCCGGACCGTTGAAGAGTGCCCCATGAACACACTGCGCGTGAATCTGAAGGGTCGAGCATACGATATCCTCGTGGGGGCGAACCTCCTGTGCCGGTCCGGCGATTTGATTCGACGTCTGGAACTGGGGCGGCGTATTGGACTCGTGACGCATCCTGCCTTGGCGGAGACGTATGGGTATGCATCGGCGGTCGTCTCCTCCCTCCGTGAGGCTGGCCACGACGTGAGCGTGGTGACCATCCCCCCGGGCGAAGAAAGCAAGTCCTTGGATCAAGCCGCCCACCTGTGTCGTGAACTGGTGCGCGCCGGATTGGATCGCGGTTCCGCCATCCTCTCTCTCGGCGGTGGGGTGATCGGCGATCTCGCCGGCTTCGTTGCCGCCACACTCTTTCGCGGGATCGCCTTCGTGAACCTCCCAACCACGCTCTTGGCACAGGTGGATAGCAGCGTCGGGGGGAAGACGGGTGTCAATCTTCCGGAGGGAAAGAACCTGGTGGGCACGTTCCACCAGCCACGGTTGGTCGTGGCGGATGTCCTGACGCTCCGGACGCTGCCGGTCCGAGAATTCCGTTCGGGTCTCGCCGAAGTGGTCAAGCACGCGATGATCGCGGATCAAGAATTGTTTCGGATACTCGAGGAAGACGCCGACCGGATCCTGGAGCGGGATCCTCCGACCCTCCAGGCAATCATTGGCAGGAATTGCGCAATCAAGGCCAGGGTGGTCGAAGCCGACGAACGTGAAGCAGGAATGCGGGCCGTCTTGAACTTCGGCCACACCGTCGGGCACGCAGTGGAGGCCGCGGCGGGATACGGAACCATTACCCATGGCGAGGCAGTCGCGTACGGGATGCTGGTGGCCACGGCTCTTTCGGTCCGGCGGGGATTGTGCCCGCCCGCCGATGCGAGTCGTTTGGAGAGGCTCCTGCGCCGCTTTGACCTCGTACCCACGGCCTGTGTTTCACCAGAACTCGTTGAAAAATACATAGTTAGAGACAAGAAGATGCGCGACGGCGTGCTGCAATTCGTGTTGACACCCGGCGTGGGGAGTGTTACCCTCGCGCCAATTTCCGGCTGGATGGATCTGCGGGAAGTCCTCCACGATTTGCAGGTGTAGGCCGTAGCGCTGCAGAAATAATGGAAAGCCGGTAAGGGGCCCGACGCAGGCGTTCGAAGCGTATGGGGATCTTGCGCTGTTCTTGTCTTGTTTGGAGGGAAGTGTGGGTTCCGAGATGCCTCCAGACATGGGGATGATCCCGGCAGATGACATCCGGTCTGCGCCAGAGCCGAGGGAGGCGTCGTTCGTCCGTCTCGCCGAGGCCTACCGGAAGGAAGGGCTCCTCAGAGACGCAGTGCGGATTTGCCGGGATGGGTTGGCGCGGTTCCCCGCTTCGTGGCCGGGACGGATCGTGTTGGGGAGGATCCTCCTGGAGCAGGGAGCGGTCGAGGAAGCGTACGACGAGCTGGAGCGCGTTCGGCGCGAAGCGCGAGGAAAGCCCGAGATCCTGGCCGCGCTGGAAGATGTGCTGACGAGGGCGCCGGCGATCGCGAGCGAGAGGGTGGAGCCGGTCGAACCGAACGCCATCACCCTCGGGTCTCCCGACGAAATGGATCCGCAGTGGGAGCCGGTCGGCGAGCCGTCGTCGCACGATCCGCTCGCGAGTCCGACGCTCGCGAAGCTCTACGCGAGCCAGGGCGACCCCGCCACGGCAGAAGCAATCCTTCGCCAGCTCGGGCGGGGGGATCGGCCCGCTGGTGCGCGCCAGGAATCGGCGGGGGATCGGTCGCGACAGCGATATCTGAAGAGTCTCACCGCGTTCCGTTCCGTGGTGCAGCGGGGGCGGAGGACGCGGCCAGCCTGAGCGCGATTTCATTTGTGGCTGACCATCCCGCCCGTCCTGCGGCGGCTCGGGGGCGGCAGCGGAGGAGAACGAGCACGTGATTTCTGCCGGTGATTTGCGAGTTGGGACGAAGATCGAGTTGGACGGGGTTCCGTTTATCGTCGTTGACTACCAGTGGGTGAAGCCGGGAAAGGGTGGCGCCTTCAACCGGACCAAGCTCAAGAACCTCCGAACGGGCTCCATCGCGGAACGCACGTTCCGGACCGAAGAGAAAGTGGACTCGGCGAACCTGGAGGAGCGGCACGCGCAGTTCCTCTATCGGAGCGACGACGAGTTCCATTTCATGGACACCGAGACCTACGAACAGTTCTTCCTTCCCCAGAAGCAGCTGGCAGACGCCCAGAACTACCTCAAGGAAGAAACGGTGGTTACCATCGTGTCCCACCGCGGCAGCCCGCTCAGTGTCGAGATCCCAACCTTCGTGGAGCTGGTGGTGACCGAGACCGAGCCGGGGTTCCGGGGCGATACGGCCTCGGGGGGCTCGAAGCCGGCGACCCTGGAGACTGGGGCCGTGATCCAGGTCCCCCTCTTCATCAATATCGGGGATCGGCTGCGGGTGGACACGCGGACGGGCTCCTACATCGAGCGCGCCTGACGGGAGCGGGCATGGATCTGAAGGAGCTGAAGGCTCTCCTCCGGTTGATGGAAAGCAGTGACGTGGAGGAACTGGAAGTCGAGGAGGAAGGACGGCGGGTGCGCATCCGCCGTCGATCCGGTCAGGGTGTGGCCCCCCTTGCGGGCCCGCAGCGGTTCATCCTCCCGACTCAGCCGAGCGCCAAGGGTTCTGCCACCGCGAACGTTGCACCCGAGATGGCGGGTCTGATCCCCATCGAGTCTCCCATGGTGGGGACCTTCTACCGCGCCCCCGCACCGGGAGCGGACCTGTATGTGAAGGAGGGGGATTTCATCCAGAAGGGGTCCGTGGTCTGCATCATCGAAGCCATGAAGCTGATGAACGAGATCGAGACCGAAGTGGCGGGCCGCGTCATGAAGGTCATGGTGGAAAACGGCCAGCCGGTGGAGTTCGGGCAGGCCCTCTTTCTGGTGGAGCCCGCCTGAGGTGGAGCCCGCCTGAGAAGAGCCGGTATTTCCCCCCCCGGCGTTGGCCGGTGTCGACTTCGGCGGGTGCACTGGCGTCCAACACTCACACGAGCAACCACCGTTCTCTCCAGTGTTTTCTAAAATTCTGATCGCAAATCGCGGCGAGATCGCCGTACGGGTCATCCGGGCCTGCCGGGAGCTTGGCATCCGGACGGTGGCCGTCTTCTCTCCTTGCACGTCGAACTGGCCGACGAAGCCGTGTGCATCGGCCCGCCGCCTGCTTTGCAAAGTTACCTGAAGCTCGACCGAATCATCAGCTCCGCCGAGGTCAGCGGGGCCGAGGCCATCCATCCCGGGTACGGCTTCCTGGCCGAGAATCCGCATTTCGCCGAGGTCTGCGAACAGTGCGGGATCGCCTTCATCGGCCCCTCGGCCGCCAGCATCCGGTTGATGGGGGACAAGGCAGCCGCCCGCCGGACGGCGGAGGCGGAGGGGGTTCCGGTATTGCCGGGGAGCCGCCACCCGGTCCGCGATCTCGACGACGCCAGGCGGCTGGCGCGGGAGATCGGGTTTCCGCTGATCATCAAGGCGAGCGCCGGCGGCGGAGGAAAGGGGATGCGGGTCGTGGGGACGCCGGACGACCTGGAATCCTCGCTGGCCACGGCGGCTGCCGAAGCCGCCGCCGCCTTTGGCGATGCGGCGGTGTACCTCGAGCGGTATCTCCCTGACCCCCGGCATGTCGAGTTCCAGATCCTGATGGACGGCGAGGGGAACGGGGTGCATCTCGGCGAGCGGGACTGCTCGATCCAGCGCAGGCATCAGAAGCTGGTGGAAGAGTCTCCCTCGCCCGCCCTGAACGACGCCAAGCGTCAGGCCATGGGGCAGGCGGCCCTCCGCGTGGCGAAGGCCTCAGGCTATCGGAATGCGGGGACGGTGGAGTTCCTCTTGGATCCGCAGGGCGGGTTCTATTTCATGGAGATGAATACCCGCATTCAGGTGGAACACCCCGTCACCGAGATGGTGACCGGATTGGATCTGGTCAAGGCTCAGATCCGGATTGCGGCCGGGGAGGGTCTCGGGATCTCGCAGACGGACGTCCGGATCGCCGGTCACAGCCTGGAGTGCCGGATCAACGCCGAGGATCCGGTGCGTTTCCTGCCGGCCCCCGGTCGTGTGACGGCGCTGCGGTTTCCGGGAGGTCCGGGGGTCCGCGTGGACAGCCACGCCTACGCGGGATACACGGTCCCGCCTTACTACGATTCTCTTCTGGCCAAGTTGATCGTCCACGGTTCATCGCGGGCCGAGGCCATCGCGCGCATGCGGCGGGCGCTGGACGAGGTGCGGATCGAGGGGATCAAGACGACCGTGCCCGTCCACCAGAGGATCGTCCGGGATCCCGACTTCCTGGCTGGACGAACCTCGACCGGGTTTCTCCTCCGGCTCCTGCAGGAGCGCTGATGTTGGGTCGGCTGCATCTCTGTGTGATCACGGATACTCGCCAAGGGTCCGGGTGGGACCATCTAGAGATCGCACGGGCGGCCCTCGTCGGCGGGGCTGAGATGATCCAGCTTCGCGACAAGACGGGAAGCCTACGGGAGCTGCTCCCGCAGGCCCGCGCCATCCGGCTCCTCTGCCGGTCCCACGCTGCCCTCTTCATCGTCAACGATCGGCTGGATCTGGCCCTGGCGGCAGAGGCGGACGGGGCGCACGTGGGGCAGGAGGATTTCCCCGCGGCCCAGGCCCGCCGCTTGCTGGGGCCGGGCCGGATTCTGGGTGTATCCACGCATAGCCTGGTGCAGGCGCAGGCCGCCCAGGCGGCCGGCGCGGACTACATCGGGTTTGGTCCCATCTTCGCCACCGGGACCAAGAACACCGGCTACACCCCCCGAGGGCTGGAGGCGCTGCGCGCGATCCGCCAGGCCGTATCGCTGCCGATCCTGGCCATCGGAGGCATCACCCTCGAGAATGTGACTGCGGTGATCGCGGCGGGAGCGACGGCGCCGGCGGTGATCTCCGCTGTGGCTGCCGCGCCCGATGTGGCCGCGGCTGCGGCGGCATTCCGCGAGAGGGTGGCCACCGCCAAGGGGGACTCCTGACCGCGCAGCCGCGATCGGTGCGAGAGATCCGTCGCACACCGGATGAGCAGGCCCGGCCTGACCTGCCGATCGAAGCGGCATGGTTCGAGCGGCAGGCGAAAGGGCTCATCGGTGGGGCGAATGCTGTGCGATGTGTGGATCTCGCCCGTTGCGCAGACGAGCGACCGATCCCGGACCAGCACCCGTTTCGGGCACGCGAAATGCTTAGGTGTGGACTGGGGATCGAGCTGGCTTGACAGCGTGAAGTCTCTCCCCGTATGATCCGACCTCGAGTGAGATGATGGGAACCGGCAATGATAGGAAACGCGGTGCGTGGGAGCGGGTGTCCGGCGGGCGAGCGGTCCACATCGTGTAGGCCGCTCTTTCCATAGTGTGGGGTGGATCTTCGAAGGGAGGGGACGCGCCATGAGACGTGCTCTGAGCTTGTTGCGGTACGCGGGGATTGCGATCGCCGTGGTCACTCTGGTTCTCCCGATGGCCGCGACCGCCGGCGAAGGGAAGGGGACCGTCAAGATCGCCACCCAGAGCCCGCTGTCGGGCGATCAGGCGGCTATCGGAGAGGGCATTAAGCTGGGGGCACAGCTCGCCATCGAGCAGCTGAAAGGGCCGATCGAGAAGCTTGGGTACAAAGTGGAGCTGGTTCCCTTCGACGATCAGGCGAAGCCGGACGTCGGTGTCGCCAACGCCAAGAATATGATCACGGACAAGGACATCCTGGCAGTCGTGGGCCATTACAACTCCGGCGTGGCGATTCCCTCCTCCGAGATCTACAAGGACGCGCATCTCGTCGAGATCTCGCCCGCCAACACCAATCCGGTCGTGACGGACCGCAACTATGCCGAGGTGAACCGGGTGTGCGGTCGTGACGATGTCCAGGGGGTGGTCGGGGCGGAGTTTGCCGCCAAGGATATGAAGGTCAAGAGCGTGTACGTGATTCACGACAAGACCACCTACGGACAGAGCATCGCCGAGTTCTTCCGCGACCACGCCAAGAAGCTTGGCGTCCAGGTCATGGGCTTCGAGGGGACCGAGGAGAAGTCGAACTTCGACCCGATCCTCACGCCGATCAGGGCCAAGAACCCGGACTTGATCTACTTCGGCGGCATCTACTCGCAGGCGGGGCCGCTCTACAAGCAGGCGCGCGAGAAGGGGATCAAGGCCAAGTTCATGGGGCCGGACGGGATCGACTCCTCCGACCTGGCGAAGATCGCCGGGAAGGCGATCGTCGATATGTACTACACCACGGTAGCCGGTCCGGTGTCGGTCTACCCCAAAGCCAAGGAGTTTGCCAGGGCCTACAAGGACAAGTTCAAGAAGGATCCGGAGCCGTTCGGCGCGCAGGCGTACGATTCCGCGGCCATCGCACTGAAGGGGATCGAGGCGGCCATCAAGGCCGGCGGCGGCAAGCTGCCCACCCGCGAGGCGGTTGCCAAGGAGGTGCGCAAGGTCAAGTACACGGGTCTCACCGGGACGATCGAGTTCGACGGCAAGGGGGATCCGAAGAAGGCGCTGTACTTTGTGATCCAGGTGGTGTCGGAGGATCCGGCCAAGTGGAGCGATAACAAGGAAGCCAAGCGGCTGGAGATTGCGGCTCCACCATTGAAGAAGAAGTAGCCACCCCGTTCCCGACTTCCGGGAGGGGCCGACCTCGGCTCCTCCCCTTTTTTTCCCACGGCGAGGCTCGATGGATATCCCGCTCATGATCGGCATCTTCCCCCAGGTGGTTCTGGACGGCCTCGTCCTGGGGTTCATGTACGCCCTGATCGCCCTCGGCTACACGATGGTGTACGGGGTGCTGGAGTTCATCAACTTCGCGCACAGCGAGATCTTTGTGGTCGGCGCCTTCGTCGGAGTCGAGATCCTGCTGGGGCTGAAGGCCAGCGGCGCCCTGGGGAATCTTTCGCCCTTCCTGGTCCTGATCCTGCTTCTGCTCGCCGGGATGCTGGCCAGCGGGCTGTTGGCGGCGGCGGTGGAGCGGGTGGCCTACCGGCCCTTGCGCAGCGCGCCCCGCCTGATACCCCTCATCTCCGCCATCGGTGTCTCCTTTTTCCTGCAGGATGCCGTGCGTCTCTTCGAGAGTCTCTGGCGAAACGCCTTCAATCTGGTCTATCCCACCATGGACCAGCTCAATCTCCGCTTCCAGTTGACCGAGACGATCGACATCTCGGTCCGATCCCTGGTGGTGATCGGCGCCGCGCTCGGGATGCTCCTTCTCCTCCACCTGCTCGTCAACCGGACCAAGATCGGGAAGGCGATGCGCGCCGTAGCGGAAGACCAGGCTACGGCCAGCCTGATGGGGATCAACGTCAATCGGATCATCTCCCTCACCTTCCTGATCGGCGGGGCCATGGGGGGCGCGGCGGGCGTCCTCTTCGGTGTGCAGTACAGCCTGATCAACCCGTACAGCGGGTTCATCCCCGGACTCAAAGCTTTCACGGCAGCGGTCCTCGGGGGGATCGGCAACATCACGGGGGCCATGATGGGCGGGTTGGTCCTGGGCCTGCTGGAAGCCTTCGCCGCCTCGTACCTCTCGCTGCTCACCAACGGGGCCTTCGGAGCGGAATACAAGGATATCTTCGCCTTTTCGATCCTGATCCTGATCCTGATCTTCCGCCCGAAGGGTCTGATGGGCGAAGTTGTCCGGGAGCGCGCCTGATGCGTGAATGGCTGGCGACCCGGCTCCGCGAACCGCGCATGGCCGCCATCCTCAGCATCGGTATGATCGCGGTGTCGGCCGCCCTCGCCGCGAACTATTCGCGCTCGCTCCTCGCCTTTCTCCTCTTTCAGGCGTCCATCCTGGTGCTCTATTTCGCCCGGATGACGCGCTGGCTGAAGATGCTGCTGGCCGGCCTCGCCCTGGGGATCCTGATGCCCACCCTGGGGACGATCAACGGCTATTACCTCGAAGTGGCCACACAGGTCGGGATCTTCGTCGCCCTGGCGTTGGGGCTCAACATCGTCGTGGGGCTGGCGGGACTGCTGGACCTTGGATACGTGGCCTTCTACGCCGTCGGCGCCTACACCTGGGCGATCTTCGGCTCGCCGCAGGCCGGCCAGTTCATTCCCGAATCCGTAGCGCGATTCCCTCTGGGGGGGCAGTGGTTCTTTCTCTTCCTGCTCTTGGGAGTCATGGTGGCGGGGACGACAGGGGTGATCCTCGGGCTTCCGGTGCTCCGGCTGCGGGGCGACTACCTGGCCATCGTGACCCTCGGTTTTGGCGAGGTCATCCGCGTCCTGGCCAACAACCTGGACAAGCCGATCAACTTCACCAACGGCCCGAAGGGCATCACTCCCATCACGCGACCGCCGCTGTTCTTCCAACCGCTGCTCGACGTGCTCGGGATCGATGCCGCGCCTCCCGTTCTGTACCCGATCTATTTTTACTTCCTGGTCCTCCTGATCGTCGGGGTCGTGATCC
>JAPLLC010000172.1:10782-37071 GCA_026387775.1 Candidatus Methylomirabilota bacterium
CGGCCGAGCCTGGGAGGCGATCCGCGAGGACGAGCTGGCGGCGATCAGCATGGGGGTCCCCCTGGTCCGTATGAAGCTCCTGGCTTTCGCCTGCGGGGCCTCCTTCGCCGGGGCGATGGGAGTGCTCTTCAGCGCCAAGCAGGTCTTCATCAACCCCGAGTCGTTCACCTTCCTGGAATCCATTGGCGTCCTCGCCATGGTAATCCTGGGCGGCATGGGCTCCATCCCCGGCGCCATCCTGGGTGCTACAGTGGTCACCGTCCTCAACCTGCAAGTACTCAAGGGGCTCTCGCTCTGGCTGAACGAGCTGCGCAACGCCGGCGTGACCATTCTGGGTTACAACCTGGCGCAGCTCCCTACGCAACTGGAGCCGGCCAAGTACGAGCGGATGATCTTCGGCATCATCCTGATCCTGATGATGATCTTCCGCCCCCAGGGGATCCTCCCGGCGCGGCGACGGACGCGCGAGCTGGGAGACGGGTAGATGAGCGCCCTGCTGCAGACGCGCGGTATCGTCAAGCGCTTCGGGGGACTCACGGCCCTTTCGGGGGTCGACCTGGTATTGACGGAAGGCACGATCAGCTCGATCATCGGCCCGAACGGGGCGGGCAAGACGACCCTCTTCAACTGCCTCACCGGCGTGTATCGGCCCGACGGGGGAGAGGTGCTCTTCCGGGAGCATCCCCTGCTCGGGCTGCGGCCCGACCAGATCACCGCGCTGGGGATCTGCCGGACCTTTCAGAACATTCGCCTCTTCTCCAGCATGACAGTGGTCGAGAACGTCCTGGTCGGGATGCATAGCCGCGTTCCCCTCTCGATCGCCGATGTCCTGGTCCGGACTCCGCGATTCCACCACGAGGAGGACCGGATGTGGAGTGGCGCCTCGGAACTCTTGGCGGTGGTCGGACTGCGAGCCAAGGCGAACGAGGTCGCCAAGAACCTGCCGTACGGCGAGCAGCGGCGGCTGGAGCTGGCACGCGCCCTGGCGTCGTCGCCGGCGCTCCTCCTCCTGGACGAGCCTACGGCGGGGATGACTCAGGGGGAAGCGCAGAGCCTGATGACGCTGCTCCGGCGCCTGATCGCCGAATACCGGCTCACCATCCTGCTGAGCGAGCACAACATGCGGGTGGTGATGGGGGTCTCCGACCAGGTCACGGTGCTCGATTACGGGGAGAAGATCGCCGAGGGTCCCCCGGCGGCGGTCCAGAATGACCCCCGTGTGATCGAAGCATACCTGGGGCGGAAGCGGTGGGGGGCCAAGGGGGGCGGAGGCGCACATGCTTGAAGTGCGGGACCTCCACGTCTATTATGGAAAGATCCACGCCTTGAAGGGCATCTCCCTGCACGCTCAAGACGATCTCGGGCCTCCTCCGGCCGCGGGGTGGGGAGGTGCGATTGGAAGACCGGGCGATTCACGACCTGCCGCCGCACGCGATCGTGGCCCGGGGCGTGGCCCACTCGCCGGAGGGTCGCAAGGTTTTCAATCGGTTGACGGTCACCGAGAATCTGGAGATGGGCGCCTATCTGCGAGGGGATGCCGGCGTGCGGGAGGACATGGAGCGTGTCTTCGCCCTCTTTTCGCGCCTTAAGGAGCGGCGTCTCCAGGTGGCGGGGACCCTCTCCGGCGGGGAGCAGCAGATGCTCGCGATCGGGCGGGCGCTGATGGCCCGACCGCGGATCCTGCTGCTGGACGAGCCCTCGATGGGTCTTGCGCCCATCCTGGTCGAGCAGATCTTCGAGACGGTGGTCGACATCAACCGCCAGGGCACCACGATCCTCTTGGTGGAGCAGAACGCGGCGATCGCGCTCTCTGTCGCCCATCGTGCCTACGTGCTCGAGACCGGAAGCATCGCGCTCGAAGGCGGCGCGGCGGAGCTTTCGGAACATCCCGAGGTGCAGCGTGCCTACCTCGGGGAGGCGGTCTGAGGACACATGCGCTGGCTCTGGCTGCCGCTGTTTCTCGGATGGACACTCTCGGCGCACGCGGCAGAGGTTGCCGCCGTGCGGCTCGGCCTCGTGGTTCCCATGGTGAGCGAGGCGGGGCCCGTGGCGCAAAGTATGCGGCGGGCGGCTGAGATGGCCGTCGACGACTGGACGCCGAAGCTTCGGCGGGCGGTCGAGCTGCGCGTCAAGGAGGACCAGTTCGACCCGAAGCAGGCGGTTCTCACGGCGGAGAAGCTGGTCCAGGAGGCCGTCTGGGGGGTGGTGGGCCATTTCTATTCCAGCTCGTCCGTGCCGGCATCGGCCGTCTACCGCCAAGCCGGCATCCCTCTGGTCACCGCGACCTCGACCCATCCGCGGCTGACGAGCCAGGGATTCGACAATGTTTTCCGGGTCTCGGGTCGGGACGATCAGCAGGCGATCGCCGCCGCCGAGTTTGTCCTCGCACAGCTGAAACCGCGGCGGGTCGCGGTCATCCACGATCAGACCGAGTACGGCCGTGCCCTGGCGGAGACCTTCACTCGTGCGCTGGGGCGCCGCGGGCCGAGACGCGTCCTCCTTACCGAGATCGTGTCCCAGGGTGACAAGGACTTCAGCGCGCAGGTGGCGCGGCTGAAGGCGGCCGCGCCCGATGTGGTTTACTTCGGCGGGATCTTCCGTGAGGCGGGACACCTGGTTCGGCAGATGCGGCAGGGGGGGATGACGGCGGTCTTCGTCAGTTGCGACGCTGTCCTCGATCCGGAGTTCATCAAGCTGGCCGGTGAGGATGCCGTCACCGGGATCTATCTCACCTTCGCCCCCGACCCCCGGCTGCTCCAGTCGGCGGCGTCGCTCATCCGCCGGTACGAATTGCAGTACGGGAGTCTCGGCCCTTACGTGCTCTACGTGTATGACGCGGTCGGAGTCCTGCTGCAGGCTATCCAAGTCGCCAAACCGGTCGACAACAGCACACAGGAGCTCCAAAAGGTCCTGCGTGCCATCCGGACGCGGGCCTACGTGGGTGCGCTGGGGACGCTTCGGTGGGACAGGAACGGCGACCTGGCGACCCCGCCCTATGTGATCTATGCGGCGAAGCGGGGGGGGAGCGTGCACGGGTGGTTCGAGCAGCTCGTTTCAAGACCTGCCGCCTCCGGGAAGACGCCAGAGCGACGCTAGGCCGTTGTCAAAGAATAGCTTGACCGGAGAAATTCCGGAAACGGCATAAGGAGCCGTAACGAAATTCCAATGAATGGACAAGTTATTTCGTAACGGCTCCTAAGCATCATCCCGATCACGCGAAGTCGTTCGTCCACGAAGGAGATCCGCCGTGAAAACCCACGCGATTGCCGTGAATCCGAAGATGCCACAGCCCGAGGTGATCCAACAAGCGGTCGAGGCGTTGCGCAGGGGCGGTCTCGTCGCCTTCCCGACCGACACCCTGTATGCCCTGGGAGCCGACGCGCTGTCGCTCGAAGCGATCGAGCGGGTCCTCACAACCAAGGGCCGTCACCACGGGAAGCCGCTGAGCGTGCTCGTCGCAACGGTCGACGCCGCCGAGGTGCTGATCAGCCACCTCTCCGACGGTGTCCGCATCCTCATGCGGACCTTCTGGCCCGGGCCGCTGACGATTGTGGTGAAGGCCTCGGCGAAACTGCCGGCAGCCCTGGTCGGGGCGACCGGGACGATCGGTCTCCGGATCCCCGGTGGGATCGTCGCCCAAGCGGTGTTGGCCGCTTTCGGTGGGCCGATCATCGGTACCAGCGCCAACAAGACGGGAGGCGCGGATCCGGCCGACGCCAAGTCGGTGCAGCGGGCGATCGGCGGGCAAATCGATCTGATCCTGGACGGAGGCCGCGTGTCGCTGGGTGTGCCCTCGACGGTCATCGACTGCACTGCCCTGCCCGCCCGTATCCTGCGCGAGGGGGCCATCCCTCGCCCGAAGCTCGCCGCCGCGATCGGCCTGGCGTAAGACGCGAGACGCACGGGGGGCGGGGTCGGGTGTTTCGTCGATGGGTGGGGTCTCTGCCACCCGCATTCCCTCCTCGGCCTGCGGCTCTTCCGGCATCGGCTGTTCTCCGCCGCCACGGCGAGCGCCCTCTGCAACTACATGGTCTGCAGCACTCTCTACTGCATTTGAGACGCGGTGGCTTGCGGCACCGGGAACCCGGATGCCCCGGTTCCGAGATCCTCCTTGATGATCGGAAAAGCGCCGTGTTACACTGCCATTAGTGCGTCGGAGCGGCAAAGGCTGGGTATGCGAATCGAAGGCGTCCTGGATCGGATTCAGGAGTACCACTCACAGGCGGACGTAGAGCCGGTCATGCGGGCATACGTCTTTGCTGCCAAGGCGCACAAAGGGCAAGAGCGTATCTCCGGAGAGCCCTACCTCACTCATCCCCTCGAAGTCGCCGGGATCCTTACCGAGCTCCGTCTGGACACGGGCACCGTCGCCGCCGGACTCCTGCACGACGTAGTGGAGGACACCCATGCCACCCTACAGGAGATCAAGGCGCTCTTCGGGAGCGAGGTCTCCGCGATCGTGGATGGGGTGACCAAGCTTTCCCGCATTCCCTTCAGCACCCGGGAGGAGGCCCAGGCCGAGAACATCCGCAAGATGATCCTCGCCATGTCGAAAGACATCCGGGTGATCCTGGTCAAGCTGGCGGATCGCCTCCACAACATGCGGACCCTGGATCCGTTGCCGGAAGACAAGCGCCGCCTGATCGCCCAAGAGACCCTGGACATCTACGCTCCGCTGGCCCATCGGCTGGGGATCTACTGGATCAAGGCGGAGTTGGAAGACCTCGCCCTGCGGCACCTCGACTCCGAGGCCTATCACGACCTGGCCGCGATGATCGCCAAGAAGCGAAAGGAGCGCGGGGGGGATATCGACGAGGCCATCCATCTACTGGAGGCCCAGCTCCTCGCAGTGGACATCAAGGCGCAGATCACCGGCCGCCCGAAACATTTCTACAGTATCTACAAGAAGATGCACGACCAGAAGAAGGAGTTCGAAGAGATCTACGACCTGACCGCCGTTCGCGTCATTACCGGCTCGCTCAAGGACTGCTACGGGACGCTCGGCGTGATTCACACGCTGTGGAAACCGATCTCGCACCGGTTCAAGGATTTCATCGCCGTGCCGAAGAGCAACGGCTACCAGTCGCTGCACACCACAGTCATCGGACCCAAGGGCGACCCGGTCGAGATCCAGATTCGGACCCGAGAGATGCACCGTGTGGCGGAGGAGGGGATCGCCGCCCACTGGAAGTACAAGGAGGGGAGGAGCAGCCTGGATCCCGCGGACCAGAGCTTTGTCTGGCTGCGCCAGCTCATGGAGTGGCAGCGGGAGCTGAAGGACTCGAAGGAGTTCCTGGACACCCTGCGGGTGGATCTCTTCCCGGACGAGGTCTATGTCTTCACTCCGCGAGGGGACGTCCGTCAGTTCCCCAAGGGCGCCACGCCGATCGACTTCGCGTTTGCCATCCACACGGACGTCGGCATGCGCTGCATCGGGGCGAAGATCAGCGGGCGATTGGTGCCGCTGCGCACCGAGCTCCAGAACGGCGACATCGTCGAGATCGTCACGTCTCCCAACCATGTCCCCAGCAAGGACTGGCTCAAGGTCGTCAAGACGCCGCGGGCCCGCGGCAAGATTCGGCAGTGGATCAAGAACGAGGAGCGGGCGCGCAGTATCAGTCTGGGGCGGGATCTGCTCGAAAAGGAGATCCGCCGGATCGGGAAGAGCCCGAATCAGCTGTTGAAGCCGGAGGCGCTGAAGCTCGCCCTGGAGCGGTACGGGTTCGCCGCGGAAGAGGATCTGTTCGCGGCGGTGGGATACGGAAAGGCGTCCCCTCGCCAGGCCGTGATCCGTCTCCTGTCTCCCGAAGAGTTCCAGGCTCTGACGGAGGCGGAGGAAACCCGGGAGAAGAAGACGGAACGGAAGCCCGCGCGTCCCAAGCCGATCGAGGAAGGGGTGCGCATCCGGGGAGTCGACGACATCCTGATCCGGTTCTCCAAGTGCTGCAACCCCGTGCCCGGCGACGCGATCATCGGGTTCATCACGCGGGGCCGGGGGGTATCTGTGCACACCGCGGACTGCCCCAACACGGTCAGTCTGATGGCCGACCCTGAACGGCAGATCGCGGTGTCGTGGGACGGCCGGCGCAAGGAGGCACACCCGGTGCAGATCCGCGTGGAGATCGGCAAGGACCGGCCCGGCATGCTGGCGGAGATCACGGCCGCCATCTCCGGCACCAACACGAACATTGCCCACGCAGAGATCCGGGTCACCAAGGAGCGGACCGGTGTGAACACCTTCGTCCTGGAGGTGGGCGATCTCCAGCAGCTCCATGCCGCCATGCAGGCGATCCAGAAGGTGGATGGAGTGGTGGGGGTGGAACGGATGAAGACGCTGCTGTAGGAGGGGGAATCAGCGATCAGTACAAAAGTGGATCACTGGAAAATTAGATCGGTGGATCGGGAAGAGGGGCAAATTCACCAATCCATCAATTCACTGACTCACCGTTCACTGTCTCAGGCGGCCTTCTGGACTTTTCCGGATCGAAGACAGCGAGTGCAGACGTGAATGATCCGGGGCGCGCGGTTGATGATGGCGCGCACCCGCTGGACGTTGGGGTAGCGCTTCTTGGTGGAGACGTTGTGGGTGTGACTGATCTGGTGACCGTATTGGGCTCCCTTACCGCAAATCTCACATCGTGTGGCGGGCATGAAAACGCCTCCCTTTCGAGAAATCGATTTCGTCGTGTTCGCGTGGATGCCGCCGAATGACGGCACCGGACTATACTGAATCGCCGCGTCGAAGGCAAGCCTTTTCTCCCCAGGCGGCCCCATCCGACCCGGCTCCGGACATGTCGATCCGTCTCGTCAAGGGGATCGGGCCGGCCCGAGCGGCCTCGCTGGAGCGCCTGGGTGTGCGGACCATCGCGGACGCCCTCCTTCTGATGCCCAGGCGGTACGAGGACCGGCGGTCGTTCACGCCCATCGGGCGTCTGCATCCCGGCGAGGCGACCAGCGTCCTGGGACGGGTCAAGGCGGCGGCAGCCGGCCGGACGCGACGCGGCATCCCGTATTGCGAAGTCCTCCTCGATGATCGCTCAGGGACGCTGGTGGCTCGCTGGTACCGGCAGCCATACCTCACGCAGACGTTCCGCCCCGGACTGCAGGTCATCCTCACGGGGAAGCTCAATCCGTACCCCCCCCGCCAGATGGTCAACCCGGAACACGAGGTGCAAGAGAGAGACGAGGCGCAGATCCATGCCGGCCGCATCGTGCCGGTCTACCCCCTGACCGCCGGGCTGGCGCAGCGCTTCCTGCGGCGTATCCTCTTCGAGTTAGCGCAGACCGTTGCGGCGAAGCTGGCGGATCCGCTTCCCGAATCGGTCCGGTCGCGCCACCGACTCCTCCCGCTTCCGGACGCGGTGCGGGCGCTTCACATCCCGTCCGAGCTGACGGAGGTGGCGGCGGCGCGCCGCCGGTTAGCGTTCGATGAGTTCTTTCTCTTCAGCTTGGTGGTGCTGCAGCAGCGGGCCGCTCGGCAGACGCACCCCGGGATCGCCTTCCAGCCGCCGGGCCGGCTGGCGGTGCGGGCGCGCGAGGCGCTTTCCTTTGCCTTGACGGGCGCGCAGGAACGGGCCCTGGGGGCGATCTGGACGGACATGGCCGCGGCGCGGCCGATGCAGCGCCTCCTGCAGGGAGACGTGGGGTCGGGGAAGACGATCGTGGCCTTCTTGGCCGCCCTGACCGCGGTGAGCGACGGCTATCAGGCCGCCATCATGGCACCCACCGAGATCCTGGCGGCCCAGCACGTCGACCGGTTGGGTGCGCTGGCCGACCCGCTGGGGATCCCCGTCGTCCATCTATCGGGGGGGATGAGTGCGGCCGCCAGACGGCAGGCGCTGGCCGTGCTCGCGGGACCCGCCCCGTGTCTCGCCGTCGGGACCCACGCCTTGCTCCAGCCCGACGTCGTCTTCGGTCGCCTGGGATTCGTGGTGGTCGACGAGCAGCACCGGTTCGGGGTCTTGCAGCGGGCGGCTCTGCAGCAGAAGGCGGCGCATCCGGATGTTCTGGTCATGAGCGCAACCCCGATCCCCCGCAGCTTGGCCCTGGTTCTGTACGGCGATCTGGATCTCTGCCTGATCGACGAGCTGCCGCCCGGTCGGCGTCCGATCACGACCACCTGGGTCCAGGAAGCGGAACGGCCCGGCATGCAGGCGGAGTTGACGGCCCGGCTCGAGCGCGGCGAGCGCGGCTACGTGGTGTGTCCCGTGGTGGAGGAGTCGGCGGCGGAGCTGAAGGCGGCCGTCCAGACGGCGGCCCGCTACCGCGCCGGCCCGTTGAGCCGCTTCGGGGTTGGTCTGGTCCATGGTCGGATTTCGGCGGCGGAGAAGCTTGCGACGCTGGCGGCTTTCCGCGAGGGGCGGATCCATCTGCTGGTGGCCACGACGGTCGTGGAGGTCGGGGTGGACGTCCCCGAGGCGACCGTCATGGTGATCGAGCATGCGGATCGGCTGGGCCTGGCCCAGCTCCACCAACTGCGCGGCCGAGTGGGACGGGCGGATCGCGCGGCCCAGTGCTTCGTCGTCGCCGAGCGGGACGAGATCGGTCCCGAGTCCCAGGCGCGCCTGGAGGCGCTGATCCGGGAACGGGACGGATTCGCGCTGGCGGAAGCGGACCTGAGACTGCGGGGGCCGGGCGACTTCTTCGGGACGCGCCAGGCCGGGCTGGACGGGTTTCACGTCGGGGATTTGACCGCCGACCTGCGTCTCTTGGAGGAAGCGCGCGCCGAGGCGGTCACCACGCTGCAGGCGGCACCGGACCTGGACGGGCCCTGGACGGCGACCCAGGAGGCGATGAAGACGCGCTGGGCGGCGCGGCTGGGCCTCGCGCAGGTTGGTTGACGACGGGAACCGGAATGCGGATCAGCGCAGGCGAGCATCGGGGGCGGCGGCTTCACAGCCCCAAGGGATCGCGGACGCGGCCCACCTCGGACCTCCTCCGACAGGCCATCTTCAACGTCCTGGGCTCCGAGATCCGTGGCGCCCGCGTGCTCGATCTCTTCGCGGGGACGGGTGCCCTGGGTCTGGAAGCGCTCAGCCGCGGTGCGGCGACGGCGACCTTCGTGGAGCGCGATCGGGGGGCGCTGGAAAGCCTCCACGCCAACCTGATGGAGCTGAATCTTTCCGCCCGGGCGCGCGTCCTGGCAGGAGACGTGATTCTCACCCTGGAATGGCTGGCCGCGTCCGGCGAGCGATTCGAATGTGTCTTGCTGGACCCGCCGTATGCGGGCGATCTGGGGGTGCGCGTCGTCGAAACGCTTGCTCCCGGCCTGATTTTTTGCGACAATGCCCTGCTCGTCGTCCAGGCCTTTCACAAGTCGGAATTCCCCGAGCGGATCGGCGTCCTCTCCCGGTTCTGGCAGCGGCGGTACGGCGAGAGTCGGCTGATGGTCTACCGGAAGGAGATCGCATGAATGTGACCGCGGTATATCCAGGAACCTTCGACCCGTTCACCAACGGGCATTGCGACCTCGTCCGTCGCGCCCTCCGATTGTTCCCTCGGCTGATCTTGGGGGTGGCCGGCAACCCGCAGAAGAGTCCGCTGTTCTCGCTGGACGAGCGGCTCGCCATCGTGCGCCAGGCGACGGCGGATCTGGATCGGCTGGAAATCGACACCTTCGACATGCTGACGGTGGAATACGTGCGAAGCAAGGGGGCGCAGGTGATCGTGCGGGGCATCCGCGCGGTATCCGACTTCGAATTCGAGTTCGCCATGGCCCTCATGAATCGCAAGATCAACGACGAGATTGAAACCGTCTTCCTGATGCCCAACGCATCGTACACCTACCTGAGTTCTCGGTTGGTCAAAGAGGTTGCCCTGCTCGGAGGAAATGTGGACGATCTCGTGCCGCCCCTGGCTGCCAAGCTGCTCAAGGAGCGGGCGAGGCAACCCCCCCTGTCGTGAAGGAGGATCTCGTGAAGATCTCGCAGCGCGCCAAGAACCTCGTTCCCTCGGCCACCCTGGTCATCAGCAGCAAGGCGCGCCAGATGCGCGCCGAAGGGATCGACGTCATCGGCTTTGCCGCCGGTGAGCCGGATTTCGACACGCCCGATCACATCAAGGAGGCCGCCGTCCAGGCCATCCGAGAAGGCTTCACGAAGTACACGGCCAGCGGCGGCATCAACGAATTGAAGGACGCCGTGGTGACCAAGCTGAAGCGGGACAACGGATTGACCTACGCACGGAATCGCATTCGCTCTACAATGTGTTTCAGGCGCTCTTGGACCCAGGGGACGAGGTCATCATCCCGGCCCCCTACTGGGTGAGCTTCCCGGAGCAGGTGAAGCTCTGCGATGCGGTCCCCGTGTTTGCCGCCACGGCAGAGCGGGACGGATTCCGGCTGCACCGCGGTTCGGTAGAATCGCTGGTGACTCCCCGCACCCGGATCCTGGTGCTGAACTCTCCCTCGAACCCAACGGGCGCCGCCCTAACCCGGAAAGAGTTGGAGGGGCTGGCCGCCCTAGCCGTGGAACGTGATTTCTTGATTCTGGCAGACGAGACCTACGAATCGCTGGTCTATGACGGCTATCAGCACGTGAGCATCGCCACGCTGAGCGACGCCATGTACGCGCGCACGATCCTGGTGAACTCGCTCTCCAAGGCCTATGCCATGACCGGGTGGCGGGTCGGCTATACGGCCGGTCCCAAAGAACTCATCACGGCCATGGACGGTCTGCAGAGCCAGATGACCTCGAACCCCACCTCGATCGCGCAGCGCGCCGCCGTAGTGGCCTTGACCGGCCCGCAGGAACCGACCCACCGGATGCGGGAGGAATTCGCCCGTCGGCGTCGCTACATCGTGGATCGCTTGAACGCCATGCCCGGGGTGACCTGCCTCAGTCCCGAGGGGGCGTTCTATGTCTTCCCGAATGTCTCCGGCCTCTACGGCAAGCGGTCGCAGGGGAAAGGCATCGGCAATTCGACCGAGTTCTCCGCCTATCTCCTGGACGCCGCCCGGATCGCCGTGGTGCCGGGGGTGGAGTTTGGCAACGACGCCCACATCCGGATCTCGTACGCTACCTCGATGGCGAATATCGAGAAGGGGATGGACCGGATGGCCGAGGCGGTCAAGATCTTGGGCTAAGCAGATGAGGAACGCCGCCGGGCCCGTCGCGACGCGATCGGGAGGGAGCGGCGCGTGCGTGTCATTACCTGAACAAGGAGGAAAGGCCATGAGACTCATCGCTTGGATCGCCAGCGGGTTCGTCCTCGCAGGGCTGCTCCTCGGGGTCGGGCCGGCCAGCGCGCAGACCACGTTCGTTTTCGCCAACCAGGGCGAGCCCGTCTCGCTCGATCCGGCCGTCATCACGGATGGAATCTCCAACCGGATCACGCGCCAGATCTACCAGGGGTTGGTGAAGTACAAGGGCGCCACCACGGAGGTTATCCCGGCATTGGCGGAGAAGTGGGAGGTGAGCAAGGACGGGACCGTCTGGACCTTTACCCTGCGGAAAGGGGTGAAGTTCCACGACGGAAACCCCTTCGACGCTGCGGCGGTGGTCTGGAACTTCGATCGGTGGAGACTCAGCAAGCACCCGCAGCACGAGAATCAAACCAAAGCGGGTCAGACGTTCGAATACTACGAGGCCCAGTTCGGCGGCTTCGACGAGAAGAGCCTGATCACCAAGGTGGAGGCCGTCAATCCGGCAATGGTACGGATCACCCTCAAGGCCCCGCAGGGCCCCTTCTTGGCGAACCTAGCCATGTTTGTCTTCGACCTCGTCAGCCCTAAGGCGGTGGAGAAGTGGGGCACGGAGTTCGGGAAGCATCCCGTAGGGGCCGGTCCCTTCAAGTTCGTGGAGTGGAAGGTGGGGCAGGAGGTCATTCTGGAGCCGAACAAGGACTTCTGGGACAAGGCCAACATGCCCAAGATCCAGCGCTTGGTGATCCGAAACATCAAGGACAACTCGCAGCGACTCGCCGCCCTGAAGGCGGGGGAGGTCCAGGGCTTCGAGGGGTTGAACCCGGATGATGTGAAGGTCGTCAGGGCCGACCCGAATCTGCAGATCCTGCTGCGGCCGACCAACACCACCGGATACGTGGCGTTCAACTACAAGGTGAAGGAGTTCCGGGATCCGCGCGTGCGCCAGGCCATCGCCCACGCCATCAACAAAAAAGGAATCGTGGACGCCTTGTACGGCGGTACCGGCATGGTGGCGACCCAGTTCCAGCCGCCGCCCCTGTGGGGCCACAACAAGGAGTTGAAGGACTACGCGTACAACCCGGAGCAGGCGAAGTCTCTCCTAAAGGACGCGGGCTTCGGGCAAGGCCTGAAGGAGATTACCTGGGAGGACGGCAAGCGGGAGCCGCTGCAGTTCTGGTATATGCCGGTGTCGCGGCCGTACTTCCCGAACCCGAAAGAGATCGCCGAGGCCATCGCCGCAGACCTTGCCAAGGCGGGGATCACGGTCCAACTGCAGACCACCGACTGGACGGTCTATCTCGACAAGCGCAAGAACGGCCAGCTTCCCCTGTATATGCTCGGCTGGACCGGGGACAATGGCGACCCGGATAACTTCGTTTGCTACTTCTTCTGTTCCCCCGGGGCGTCGCGTGAGGGCTTCTATACCAACCAGCCGCTCACCGATCTCTTGCTCCAGGCGCAGAAGCTGACAGACCAAAAGAAGCGCGCAGAGCTGTACCGGAAGGCGGAGCAGATGATTCATGACGACGTGTCGCGCATCTTCATCGCCAACAACCAGCCACCGCTGCCGTTCCGAAAGAATGTGAAGGGGTACATACCGAACCCGACCAACAGCGAGTTCTTCAACACCGTGTACGTCGAGAAGTAGCAGGAAGGTCTGACAAGGACGGGGCCGAGATGGGTAGGTATGCGATCAAGCGGTTTCTGACCATCATCCCCGTCCTCGTCGGGATCTCAATCATCGTCTTCGGTTTCATCCACCTGATCCCGGGCGATCCGGCGGTCACCATGCTGGGCGAGCGGGCCACTCCCGAGCGGGTGAAGGAGGTCCGCGCACAGCTCGGTCTGGATCAGCCGCTGTACGCGCAGTATCTCATCTACGCCGGGAAGATCCTGCGCGGCGACCTGGGATCGTCGATCCTGCGCGGCGACCCCGTCCTCACCGACTTAGTGCGTCGATTTCCGGCCACGGTGGAGCTGGCCTTCGGCGCCATCAGCGTCGCCATACTCCTCGGCATTCCTGCCGGGATCGTGTCCGCCGTGTGGCGGAATTCCTTCTTCGACGGCTGCTCCCGGATCCTCGCCTTGACGGGCGTCTCCATGCCGATCTTCTGGCTGGGCCTGATGCTGGCCTGGGTCTTCGGCGTCATGCTGGGATGGCTCCCCACCGGCTTTCGTCTCGGGACAGACGTGACGCTGAGGTCGGTCACCAACTTCAACATCCTGGACAGCCTGATCACCGGGAACGGGGAGGCGCTGGTCGCCAGCCTGCGCCACTTGGTGCTGCCCGCCGTCGCCCTGTCGACGATCCCCATGGCTGTGATTACCCGGATGACCAGAGCCAGCCTGCTCGAGGTCCTGTCGCAGGACTACATTCGTACCGCGGAGGCGAAGGGGCTGCCTCGGCGCGCCGTGATCCTTCGTCACGCCATGCGGAACGCCCTGCTCCCGGTGATGACCGTGACGGGGCTGCAAGTCGGCCGCCTGCTGGCGGGCGCCATCCTCACCGAGACCATCTTTTCCTGGCCCGGCATTGGGCTGTGGATCTACGAGGCCATCCAGGCGCGCGATTATCCTATCGTGCAGGGGGCGACGCTCTTCATCGCCACGATCTTCGTGATGGTGAACCTGCTGACCGACGTGCTCTACGCCACGGTGGATCCCCGGATCAAGTATGACTGAGAGAACCGCACCGCTCATCGGCACGGCCCGTGGGAGGAGTCCGCTCCAGGCAGCCGTCCACCGGCTGTTGGCGAATCAGGTGGCGCGTGGTGGACTCTGCATCATCACGGCCTTTGTGCTGATCGCCGCCTTGAGTCCGGTCTTCTTTCCGTACAATCCGGCGACTGACTCCGACCTGCTCGCCCGGCTGAAGCCCCCCTCCTGGAGCCACCCCTTCGGCACGGATGCGCTGGGACGGGATATCCTGATGCGGATCCTCCATGGCGCTCGAGTGTCCCTCAGCCTGGGGGTGGGGTCGGTCGTGCTGGCGGCCCTCGTCGGCTCGAGCCTGGGGATCCTGGCCGGGTATGTGGGACGCCGCACCGACCTTTGCCTGATGTTCTGCATGGACATCCTCCTGGCGTTCCCGGCCACGCTCTTGGCCATTGCCATCGTCGCCATGATCGGCCCCGGGCTGCGGAACTCGCTGATCGCCATCAGCGTGGTCTCCATCCCATTCTACGCCCGCATCACCCGGGGGGAGGTGCTCGCCCTGAAGGAACGGGAATTCGTGACTGCGGCCCGTGGCCTCGGGGGGAGCCCATTCCGCATCATCCTGTCCCACATCTTCCCCAATACCTTGCCCCCGCTTTCCGTCCAGACGACGTTGGCCATCGCATTCGCCATCCTGGAGACGGCGGCGCTCGGATTCTTGGGCTTGGGGGCGCAGCCTCCCGTCCCGGAGTGGGGAGCGATGCTGGCGGACAGCTACAAGTTCTTCACCAGCGGAGCCTGGTGGGCGTTCTTCTTCCCGGGCGTGACCATCATGCTCTCGGTCCTCGGGTTCAACCTCGTCGGTGACGCGCTGCGGGACGCCCTGGATCCGCGCCTGCGGACGTGAGGGTAAGGGCGATACGATGCGACGGGAATGGTGTGGGATCCTGGTGGCCGCGCTGCTGCTGGCCCTCGCGCCTGTGGGGGTTTGCGCGCAGGAGCAGATCTTTCGCATCAACAACGCGGCGGAGCCCGAGAGCCTCGACCCCGGGATCGTCACCGGCGTGCCCGAGCATCGGATCCTGAGCAACCTGTTCGAGGGGCTCACCACGACCGATCCCAAGGATCTCTCGCCTAGGCCCGGCATAGCGGCATCCTGGACGGTGTCCCGGGATGGCCTGGTGTACACGTTTGCGCTACGGGACGCACGCTGGACGGATGGCAAGCCGGTCACGGCCCAGGACTTCGTGTACGCCTGGGAGCGAATCCTGAATCCCAAGACGGGAGCGAAGTACGCCCAGCAGCTCTACTATCTGAAGAACGGAGAGGAGTACAACAAGGGGCGACTGACCGATTTTGGGCAGGTCGGCGTGAAGGCCCTCGATGCCAAGAGCCTGCGGATCATACTCCGGTGTCCTACCGCTTACTTTCTCGACCTCACCAGTTTCTATACTCTCTATCCGGTTCCGCGCTGGGCCATCGAAGCCCACGGCAAGGACTGGGTAAAGCCGGGCAAGATCGTGAGCAACGGTCCCTTCCGCCTGGTGAGCTGGGTGCCACAGAAAGAGCTGGTTCTTGAAAAGAATCCGCAGCACTGGGACGCGGCGAGCGTGAAGCTGCAGAAGGTCGTCTTTCTTCCCACCGACGACATCAACACCGCGTACAAGCAGTTTCTGGCGGGGGACAGCGACTGGCTGCCGACGGTACCCGCCGCCCAGATCGAGCCGGCGCGGAGCCGGCCGGAGTACTACGTCTCGCCCTACCTTGGGACGTATTACTTCCGGTTCAACGTGACCAAGGCGCCGATGAGCGACGTCCGCGTGCGGAAGGCGTTGAGTCTGGCCGTGGATCGCCAGTTGCTCACCAAGTTCGTCACCAAGTCGGGAGAGATCCCGCACGCCGACTTCGTCCCCGGCGGCCTGCGCGGGTACGAGGGGGGCGCGGGACCGAGCTTCGATGCGGTGGCGGCGAAGAAGCTCCTGGCGGAGGCCGGCTATCCCGACGGGAAAGGCTTCCCCCGAGTTGAGCTGCTCTACAACACCAGCGACCTCCATCGGGTGATCACACAGGCGGTGCAGCAGATGTGGAAAGAGCAGCTCGGGATTCACGTGGATCTGGTCAACCTGGAGTGGAAGGTGTACCTGGCCCGGCAGGGCAGCCTGGACTACCAGATCGCCCGCGCCGGATGGATCGGAGACTACGTGGACCCCAACACTTTCCTGGAGTTGTGGGTCACCGGCGGCGGCAACAATCAGACCGCCTGGTCGAGCAAGCGGTACGACGACCTGATCGGCCAGGCGGCGTGCAAGCTCGTGAACGCCAAGGATCGGATGCGCGCGCTACAGGAGGCGGAGCGGCTCCTGCTGGAGGAGGCGCCGATCCTACCCCTCTTCACCTATGTCAACAAGGGCATGTTGAGTCGCCGGGTGAAGGGCTGGTACCCGAACATTCTCGATCTGCACCCCCTGAAGTTCATCAGTCTCGAACGGTGATCCGGCCATGTTTAGCTTCATCCTTCGGCGAGTAGCGGGATTCATTCCTGTCCTCTTCGTGATCGTCTCTTTCTCATTCTTCATCATGCGACTGGCCCCCGGAGGGCCGTTCGACCAGGACCGGGCGCTCCCGGAGCAGGTGCGCGCCAACATCGAGGCCCGCTACCACCTGGACGAGCCGCTCTGGACACAGTATTTCCGATACCTCGGCGACGTCACCCGGGGCGATCTGGGTCCGTCCTTCCGCTATCCCGACCGATCCGTGAACGAACTGCTCGGGCTGGGCTTCCCCGTCTCCCTTCTCTTAGGATCCTGCGCCATGGCGGTCGCTCTCCTCGCGGGCGGAACGGCCGGTCTCCTGGCGGGAGTCCGTCGAAATTCCCTCGTGGATTATCTGACGATGTCGCTCGCGCTGGGCGGCGTCTCGGTGCCGAACTTTGTCCTCGGGCCGATCCTGATGCTCGTCTTTGCCCTGGGGCTGGGCTGGCTTCCGGTGGCGGGGTGGGGAACGTGGCGGCACCTGATCCTGCCTTCGCTCACCCTCGGCGCCTTCTATGCCGCCTATGTGGCGCGCCTCATGCGGGCCGGCATGCTGGAGGTGATCGGACAGGATTTCATCCGCACGGCGCGGGCCAAGGGGCTGCGCGAGGCGGCGGTTGTCCTGCGGCACGCGCTCCCCAGTGCGATCCTGCCGGTCGTCACCTACCTCGGCCCGGCCTCGGCGGCGGTCCTGACGGGATCGGTTGTCATAGAGACGATCTTCAGCATTCCGGGGATCGGCCGCTATTTCGTCGGGGCCGCGCTGAACCGCGACTACACGCTGGTCCTGGGGACGGTGGTCTCGTATAGCGTATTACTCCTGTCGCTCAACCTCGCGGTGGACGTCCTCTACGCCTGGTTGGATCCGCGGGTGCAGATCCGATGAGCGGGCGGCTGCCGCACTCTTTCGAAGTCTCGCCGTGGCATGATGCCCTGCACCGCCTGCGGAGAAACCGGCCGGCCATGGCGGGACTGGCGCTGCTGCTGGTCTTTGTGGCGGCAGCTTTCCTGGCGGCGTGGATCGCCCCGTATCCGTACGACAAGACCGATCTCCGCCACGGAGCGAAGCCCCCGACCTCTCAGCATCTCTTGGGGACGGACGAGCTGGGGCGAGACCTCCTCACGCGCACCCTCTACGGCGCGCAGATCTCCTTTGCGGTGGGGATCCTCGCCACCCTGGTGAGCTTGACGATCGGTGTGACCTACGGCTCGCTTGCGGGCTATGTCGGGGGGCGCGTGGACCACGTGATGATGCGCATCGTGGATATCTTGTACGGGCTGCCGTTCATGTTCTTCGTGATCCTGCTGATGGTGGTCCTGGGCCGGAACATCCTGAACCTCTTCATCGCCCTGGGGGCAGTCCAGTGGCTGACCATGGCGCGGATCGTGCGCGGACAGATCTTGAGCCTCCGAAGCCGAGAGTTCGTCCTCTCTGCCCACGCCATGGGGGCCTCGCCGCGCCGGATCCTCGTGCGCCATCTCTTGCCGAATGCCCTGGGTCCGATCGTGGTGTACGCCACGTTGACCGTGCCTGCGGTCATGCTGGAGGAGGCTTTCCTGAGCTTCCTGGGGCTCGGGGTCCAGCCCCCGATGGCCAGCTGGGGCTCGCTCGCCTCCGAGGGGGCGGCGGCGATGGAGGTGTATCCGTGGCTGATCATCTTCCCGGGGAGCGCGCTGACGGTGACGCTGCTGTCGTTGAACTTCCTGGGGGACGGTCTTCGGGATGCCCTCGACCCGCAGGTGACCGCCCGGCGGTGACCGGAGCCAGAGCTGACGAGAGGCTGGCAATCAGGCATTTTTGCTGTTGATCTGTCTCCATGACAATGTTACACTCCGACGCGTTTTTCGGTGCAGACACGAGAAGGACATCGCATGAGCCAAACCGCCGCAACGATGAACGACATTCTGCTGCAGATCGAGAACCTGGAAACCCATTTCATTACCGACGCCGGGACTGTGCGCGCGGTGGACAACGTGAGCCTGTCGGTCCGGAAGGGCGAGACCCTGGGGATCGTGGGGGAGTCGGGCTGCGGCAAGAGCGTCACCGCTCTTTCCGTGTTGCGGCTGATCCCCAATCCGCCCGGGAAGATCGTGGGCGGAAAGATCGTGCTGGATGGACGCAATCTGCTGGACCTTCCCGAGAACGAGATGCGAAAGGTCCGGGGCGCCTCCATCTCCATGATCTTTCAGGAGCCCATGACGTCGCTCAATCCCGTCTTCACGGTGGGCGACCAGATCGCCGAGGGGATCCGGCTGCACCAGGGCCTGTCCAAGCGCGACGCGTGGCACAAGGCGAGCGAGATGCTGCGCCTTGTGCACATTCCCGATCCTGAGCGGCGGGTGAAAGAATACCCGCATCAGATGTCGGGCGGGATGCGCCAGCGCGTGATGATCGCCATGGCGCTCTCGTGCAACCCGAAACTCTTGATCGCCGACGAGCCCACGACGGCCCTGGACGTCACGATTCAGGCGCAGATCCTGGAGCTCCTCAACCAGCTCAAGGCAGAGATGGGCATGGCGGTCATGCTGATCACCCACGATCTGGGGGTGGTGGCGGATACGGCTGCCCGCGTGGCGATCATGTACGCGGGACGGGTGGTCGAGGAGGCGCCGGTGCTGGAGTTGTTTGCGCATCCGCTCCATCCGTACACGCAGGGCCTCCTGAATTCGATGCCCCGGATCGTGAAGGCGGAACGGCGGCCACGGCTGCAGGCCATTCCCGGCATGGTGCCGGACCTGCTCGATTTGCCGCAGGGGTGCAAGTTCCAGGCGCGATGTACCAAGGTGTTCGATGCGTGCCGCGGGGGAGAGCCGCAACTAAAGGCGATCGGATCGCCGGATCACTTCGCCCGGTGCTATTTATATTGAAGGAACGGTGCATGACCAACGACAGCCTCCTCCAGGTTCGAGACCTCAAGAAGTATTTTGAGATCAAGCGCGGTTTCTTTTGGGGAGAACCGGCCAAGGTCCACGCCGTGGACGGTGTCAGCTTCGATCTCCTCCGCGGAGAGACGCTGGGTTTGGTCGGCGAATCGGGCTGCGGCAAGTCCACCACGGGCCGGCTGATCTTGCGCCTGATCGAGGCCACGGCGGGCGACGTCCTGTTCGAGGGGACCTCCATCTTCAAGGCCGGCAAGAGCGAGATGCGCGCCCTGCGGCAGCGGATGCAGATCATCTTCCAGGACCCGTACTCGTCCCTGAACCCGCGGATGACGGTGGAGCAGATCGTGGGGGAGGGGATCGTGATCCACAAGCTCTGCAAGACCCGGCACGAGCGGCGCGAGCGCGTGGCGGACCTCCTGCAGAAGGTGGGGATCAGCCCCGAGCAGATGCATCGCTACCCGCACGAGTTCAGCGGGGGGCAGCGCCAGCGCGTGGGGATCGCCCGCGCCCTGGCGGTGAATCCCAAGTTGATCATCGCCGACGAACCGATTTCGGCGCTCGACGTCTCGATCCAGGCGCAGGTCATCAACCTCTTGGAGGACTTGCAAGATCAGTTCAACCTGACCTACCTGTTCATCGCCCACGACCTGCGGGTGGTCGAGCACATCAGCGACCGCGTCGCGGTCATGTATCTGGGGAAGATTGTGGAATTGGCCGACAGTCAGGAACTGTACGCGAAGCCGATGCACCCGTACACCGAGGCGCTGCTCTCGGCCATCCCGATCCCCGATCCCACCACGAAACGCCGGCGCATCATCCTGGAGGGTGACCCGCCGAGTCCGATCAACCCTCCCAAGGGATGCCGCTTCCACACACGCTGTCACAAGCGGTTCGATCGCTGCGACAAGGAAGAGCCGGCCCTGCGCGAGGTTGACCCTCGTCACTGGGTTTCCTGTCACCTCTATTAGGGCAGCCTGCGGGGTCAGACCTCTGCGACGGCAGCCAACCATCCGTTCTCCTGGGATCCACTGGATCCGGCAGGGGTATCGTATATGCCAAAACTGAAACTCGTCACGTTCGGGTGTCAGGCGAACGAGCTGGATTCGGCCCGGATCGCGGGTCTCTTGGCTCTCGAGGGATATGCCTTGACCGAGGACGAGCGTGAGGCGGACCTGATCATCTTGAACGGCTGCAGCATCCGGGACAAGGCTGAGCAGAAGCTATATAGCCGCCTGGGAAGCTTTCAGGCCCTGAAAGCCCGACGCCCTGGAATGCGCATTGGGGTAGCGGGATGCCTGGCCCAGCGTGAAGGAGAGAGCCTGCTGCGCCGCTTCTCGTATCTCGACCTCGTGGTGGGGAACGGAGAGCATCTGGCGGAGATTCCCCAACTCCTCCAGGTGGCGGCGAACCGCCCGGTGGCCGCCACGGGAGAGCCGGCAGGTCTCTTCCCGACCGATGTTGAGATTCACCGGGAGAGCCGGTTTCGCGCCTGGGTGGGGATCATGGAGGGCTGTGACAACTTCTGCGCGTTCTGCGTGGTCCCGTTCACGCGAGGGCGCGAGCGCAGTCGGCCGCCTGACGACATTCTGCGTGAGGTTGCCGTGTTGCAGGAGCGCGGCTATCGCGAGATTACGCTCCTTGGCCAGACGGTGAACTCGTACGGGCGGAAATTAGACCCACCGGTGTCGTTCGCCACGCTCCTGCGTCGGATCGACCGACTGGTCGCGAAGGAGATGCGAGTGCGCTTCACCACCTCGCATCCCAAGGATGTGACGACCGACCTGATCGAGACCTTGGCGAGCCTCCCCAGCGTGTGCGAACACGTCCATCTGCCCGTGCAGGCCGGGGCCAGCCGCACCCTCCAGCGAATGGAGCGGGGCTACACCCGCGAGGAGTACGTGAAGAAGGTCTGCGCCCTGCGAAAAGCCATCCCCGATCTTGCGGTCACCACGGACATCATCGTAGGATTCCCAGGCGAATCCGAGTCGGATTTTTCGGATACCTTAAGCTTGATGTGTGAAGTTGCGTTCGACGCATCTTTTGCGTTCAAGTTCTCCCCCCGTCCCAACACGCCGGCCGCCTTGCTGACTGACCAGGTGCCGGAATCGCTTCAGGCTCAGCGGTTAGCGCAGGTTCTTGCACTGCAAGATGAGCTTTCCTTGCGAAAGAACCTGGCCATGATCGGTAAGACGGTCGAGGTCTTGGTTGATGGGGATCTCAGCAAGCGGGATTCCGGTCTCGCAGCCGGGCGAACACGGCAGAACAGAATCGTGCACTTCGGTGGCGGTGTGGTCCAAGAGGGAATACTGGCAAGCGTCAAGATTACGGAGGCCACACCGCATCATGTGAAGGGAGTCCTCACGGCTTCGTTGTAAGTCCTCACAAATACGTTGACATCCGATTCCGGCATCTCTATGATACCAACCGGACAGCGATGGAGGGCTCATGGCTAAGTTCAGCTTCGGCAAGCGAAAGCAGGAAGAGGAAGAGATTCCTCCGGAACCGGTCGAAGGCGAGGCGGATCTCGGCCCGCAAGAAGAGTCGCCGGATGACGGAGGCGGGCGAGGACGGCGTCCGCTGATCCTGGCAGGTATCGGGATCGTGCTGATTGGCGTCCTCTACTTGGCGAACATGTTGTTCTTGTCGCCGGCGCCTCCGGTGCCGGCCCCGGTTCGTCAGACCGCCCCTGCGCCAGCGGTACCGGCACCGGTGCCGAAACCGCCAACTCCATCGAAGGAAGCGGCGGTCGCACCCGCGGTGCCAGCGGCGCCGAGTAAGCCCGAGGCGAAACCGACTTCGCCGGCGCCCGCACCCCCCGTTAAGGCGGCGCCTGGACCGCCACCGGCCGCGAAGCCGGTACCATCTGCCAAGGCGGCGTCAGAGCAAACTCAGTCCGCCAAGATGCCGACCCCTGCACCGAAGCCAGAAGTAAAAGCGCCAGGGAAGACCGTCCCTGCTCCAGCCGGCGGGTTCAGCGTCCAAGTCGGCGCCATGGCAATGGAGCAGAACGCGGAGAATCTGAAGCAGAAGCTCGATGGCATGGGATTCCCAGCCGTGATCCGCAAGGGTGCCGGCTTCGTGAACCGACAGGTCGTGACTGTCGGCGAGCCCAGCGGAAAGCGTGAGGCTGAGGAGATGGCCCGGCGGCTAAACGTCGACGGCTTCCCATCCCAACTGATCACGGTCGAGGGAAAGTACACGCCGCAGGTGGGCGCTTTCGTGACCTTGGACGAGGCGATCGACCTTGCCCGAGAGTTGCAGAAGAAGAACTACCGGCCCAAGATCACTTCCAAGCCGGCCACCACGTCCCTGTTTCAGGTCCGGCATGGCCAGTATGACACGCGCGCCGCTGCCATGAAGCGAGGCGAGGAGCTTAAGGCCAAGGGCTTCAATGCCTGGGTCGTCCCGAATTAGTACGCAGATCGCTGCATCTACCGATCCCAACCCTCGAGACGGACGTTCGGCCACACGGGGAAGGAGGTGGAGTGAGTGACCAAAGCAGATATCGCATCACTGGTGGCTGAGAAGGGTCTGACCAAGAAACAGGCGATGGAGGCGGTCGAGGCAACCCTGGACATCATCAAGAACGCATTGCGCGCCGGCGAGAAGATTCAACTGGTGGGATTTGGGTCATTTCAGGTGAAGGCTAAGCGGGCCCGGAAGGGTCGCAATCCTCAAACGGGAACGGAGATCACCATCACGGCGCGCAAGGTGTTGAAGTTCAAGCCCGGAAAGGCGTTGCACCAGACAGTGAACGTTGAGAATTAGCGGCGACGAATCATGGCCAGGCCTCCGCGCAGACAACAGGAACTTGTGATTGCTGCAGCTTCCCAGCGGGAGCGAAATCCGGTCCCATCGGATGACTTCTCGGCCGAGGTGCCAGATCGTCTCTATTTCCGGATCGGTGAGGTATCGGCCATCACCGGCGTTCCTCCCTACGTTCTGCGCTACTGGGAGAGTGAGTTCTCCTCGCTGCAGCCTCGCAAGAGCGGAGGGGGGCAGCGGCTCTACCGGAAGCGAGATGTGGTCATGCTGCTGGAGGTCAAGAGACTTCTCTATCAGGAACGATACACGGTGGCGGGGGCGCGGAGACGCCTGATGGAGCGAGAAGCAATTATTGTAAATCGAGTCCTCCGAGCGTGTGCCGTGCAACATGCGACGGGGGCGGTGGGATATCGGGGTGTGGCGCGGCCTGGTAGCGCGCTGGCATGGAGGCCTAAGATCACTTGAAGGCCCCTCGGTAAGTTTCTTACTTATCGAGGGGTTTTTTATTTCTTGCTTGGCTGGCGTGGAGTGGATATTGGTGCGTTCTGTTTCAGCCGGCACACGCCTGCACGGTCGGATCGCTCTTTCTCGTTGACACGATGACCTTCTTCCTGAAAATCGGCTCGTTGAGTGAACCCGGAGAAGAGGGGAGGCCAGTTGTGAATTCGAAGGCGTTCTGTCGCCTCTGTCGATCGGTCCAACCGCTCGAGGAGATCCGGGAGGGGGGGAACCAGTCCAAGTTCTGGTGCCAAACGTGCGGCTATCCGGTGGAGGCCAGAGAAGCCAAAAGAGAGGCGATCCCTCCCCGGCCCCCAACGATCCTTTGCATCGATGATGACCGGCTCGTCCTCAGCGTCTGCTACGATGGACTGACAGAGCAGGGCTACGGAGTCCTCACGGCCACGGACGGGCAGGCGGGGATCGACACGGCCAAGAAGGAGCGGCCGGACCTCATCCTCTTGGATGTCCTCATGCCTGGGATTGACGGCTTCGAGGTCTGCCGATGGCTGCGGGCCGAGCCCACCCTCCGGGACACCCCGATTGTCCTCTTGACGGCCCTCAACGATCCCGGGTTGGACGCCAAGGGACGCCAGGCGGGGGCCAACCTCACCATGCGCAAGCCCTTTGGCCCGGGATTGATCGTCAGCAACGTTGGTAAGGTCCTTGGCCGGAAGCCCAGACCCAGGCCGTTGTGAGCGGGCGCCTGATCTGCGACCGATGGAAGAGGAAGGACCGGGAATGGCATCAAAGGCATCGGAGTTGAAAGCACTGGCCGCGGAGCTCGTCGTGGTCGTCAATCACTTGCAGCAACTGGACCTCCAGCGCCGTGTGGGTCTCCGTCCAGATGGTACGCCGGGCCTGTCGGACTTCAAGAAGAGCATGAGGCGGTGTGGCGCGTTGGTGTTCATTACCCTCTTGCTTTCCGGCTCTGCCGTCTATGCCGACACGGCTCTGGCTTCCCATAAATGCACTGCTCCGATGAAGCAGCGGGAATTCGTGACCCAGGCTCAACTCGAACGCTACAAGAGCACAGTCGAGCTTTACCGATCCTGCCTTGAAGCGTTTGTCAAGGAGCAGGAGACGGCAATCGAGACTCACCGACAGGCGGCTCAGAACGCCATAGGCGATTGGAATAGATTCGTGGGGCAGGAAACAAAAGGGCCTCCGAGAGCTCTGGAGGACAAACGAGACACTCAAGAGTTTAGAGGCAGTCCGTGAGCCGCAGATTGCGATGTGGAGGTGGCAGACCTGCTGGAGTGAAGGGCAAAGAAAGGGAAGATGAACGTGAATGAGAATCATCTGTATAAGGGGTACCACATTTACACCATGCAGCTGCGCAATCAACTCTGGGCTGCTTCTGTAACGAGAATCGCCGTACCGGCGGGAGCCACCGAGGACTATTCTGGACACTATGTGGATGGGATCGGGGGGGAATTTGGATCTGAGGATCAGGCGATTTCGGCTGCCAGGCAATACATTGATCAGAAAGAGGAGCGGCACGGGCACTAAGCGGGAATGGAAACTGATATCACATTCTCGGTCCGGGGGACCCGGAGGAGGTTATCCGCAAGCTTTCGGAGAAAGGTCCGGGTGTGGCCGTTTTCCCGGTTGACCAGACCGCCGGGAATATGTAGAATGTCTTGTCATTGGATTCCTAGGGGTTTCGATGGCTCGCGGGCACGCTCTAAGAGCACATTGTGTCGCCCGCAGAGAATGCGCGAGTAAGTGCAGGTGGCTGAAATTGGGAATATCGGGGCGTGGCGCAGCCTGGTAGCGCACTGGCATGGGGGGCCAGGGGTCAGCAGTTCGAATCTGCTCGCCCCGACCAAATCTCAGTTCGTCTTCGACCAACCCCTGAATAATCGGTCGATGAATCTGTAAGGCTTTGCAGGCCGCTCCAGCGGTCCAGGGAGTTGTATGGTCCAAACGGACCGCCCGCTCATTCTGGCATGTAACGACGACGGGATCCGATCGGAGGGCCTACGGGCACTTGTCAGGAGCCTGGAAGCTGTCGGTGATGTAGTGGTGGTGGCTCCCGATCGGGAGCGAAGCGCGGCGGGACACGCGCTGACGCTCACGCGGCCCCTCCGGGTCGTGTCCGTCGACGCCGGCTGGTACAGCGTCGATGGGACGCCTACCGATTGCGTGACCCTGGCGGTGATGGAATTGCTGGGCCGCAGGCCGAATCTTGTCGCCGCGGGGATCAACCACGGCTCGAATCTCGGGGACGACGTCACGTACTCCGGGACGGTCGCGTCGGCCATCGAAGCCACCCTGCAGGGGCTGCCGGCATTCGCGATCTCAGGGGAAGGAAAGGGGCAGTTCGATTTCCGCCTCGCCGCGGCGTGCGCGCGCCGACTGGCAGAAGAGATTCTCCGTCGTGGCCTTCCCCAGGGGACACTCTTGAACGTGAACGTGCCTAATCTGTCGAGGGAGGCCGTCCGGGGCTGGGCTGTGACCCGGCAGGGACGCCGGGTGTACGGCGAGACCGTCCATCGCAAGGTGGACCCGCGCGGCCACGCCTACTACTGGATCGGCGGAGCATCGGCCACCTGGGAGTGCGGTGATGGGACGGATTACGAGGCGGTGCAGGACGGCTGGGTTTCGGTCACGCCGTGACACCTCGACCTGACGAACCACGGCGCTCTGGACGAGTTGCGGTCGTGGGGCCTCTCCTTAAACGGACATTCGCCCGCATGAAACGCTTTTCTTCTTGGGAGGCGTGTGGTACCCTCTGAAACAGAGAATCCCGATGCCTTTCCGCTCCCACGCGAGCGGATGGTTTCGGAGCAGCTTGAACGTCGCGGCATC
>JAPLLC010000261.1 GCA_026387775.1 Candidatus Methylomirabilota bacterium
GAAGAAGGAGCAGCCGAGCGGCAACCGGTTCATGGAGTACACGCTCTTCCCGGACCAGAACATCTCGGTGCGACTGGTGGACGGCAGGAAGGGCGAATTCGTCATGATCTCCGTGGGGGGCAGCATCATCAACCGCACATCACGGGTGGACGTCGGGGCGCTGATGTTGAAGCACGGCGGCGGCGGCCACAAGCAGGTCGGCACCTGCCAGGTCTCGCCGGCACGGGCGGACGAGGTGCTGAAGGATATCCTACAGACCCTCAACGCCAAGAAGTAGCAGCATCCTCCCCAGCGCACAGAAAGACTACGATTGGCACTTGCGTAAGCAAGGAGACAGGATCGTTTCCGAATCCCACGGACACCCTCCATTACGTGATGGTGTGAGACCTGGGGCGCCGGGCCATCTTCATCGACGGTGTGGACCGGGCTGCGGTGGCGTCGGTGCGGGGGCGGGCACGCTAGACGTGGGGAGGCATCGTCTCGGAAGATATCCTGCACTCGTTCGGCAAATATAAACCCTCCTGATCCTCGTCGCGCATTCGCGCAATCCGAAACTCCAAAGACCTTCCTGCTGTTGCCCCCCGCGTGTGTAGCACGGGGGGCTATAGTTACGGCATTTGTGCATTCAGGCTGTCTAAGCCTGTTACGGGGTGTTTTGGAGCCTCATGTTAGCCAGGCATGACGTCACGGTCGCCTGAGATCTGCGCCTCTTCCATGCCCTACAACCACGGAAACTTCTCGTAATGGCAGCCTGGTGAAGTTCTATTTTCAACCGACGGCGATCAAGCATGAAATATGAGGGTTCGGTCCGGGGGACCGGCACCAACCTTGTGCGCATAGTTCTGAATGGGCGAATGTGTCAAGGTGGAGAGAAGAAGGCCCGCCGTGTTTATGGCCAGTTAGCTAGGGCTCCACGCCACACCTATCCAGGCGGACGGAGTTCTTGCGAACGACAGGTATCACCGGCCCCCGTCGAACGCGCTCCCCACCGGTAAGCCCCAGAACCCGTGGGGGGGGAAGCGAGCAGGAAAGCGGAGTGCGGGAAATCCGCGCACTCCGTTTGATGGGCGGGAACTGGAGCCGGGCCTGCGGCGAAGCTCACCGAGCACGAAGCTGGATACGGCGGACACAGCCAAGGGGGCCTACGGGGTACCGCGTCGGTCCTCGACCCTATCAGGGCAAAGGCAGGTGCAAGGAGAAGAGGAGCCGGCTCCCGAAGCGAACAGCTGGGCTTGCGCATGGCCATGGTGCCTGATATAGCTATCCGGGATCTCGGACGGAAACTGCTCACACGGAAAGGAGATTCGGATGCGGACCAACGAAACGAAACGGCTCCTCGGGATGGGCAAGCCGGCCCTCGGCAGCTTCTGCCTGGGCGGCAGCCCGCTGATCGCGGAAACCCTGGGCCGTGCGGGGTATGACTTCGTCATCGTGGATCTACAGCATGGCGAGAGCCACCCGGGCAATCTGTTAGGGATGCTCCAGGCAGTCAGTTGCACCCCGGCGACCCCGATTGTCCGCGTATCGGCCAACCAGCCCGTGGACATCCAGCGCGCCCTGGATCTCGGCGCGTACGGTCTCGTGATCCCCATGGTCAACAGTCGCGCGGAGGCCGAGGCCGTCCTGCGCTCCGTCCGCTATGCCCCCACCGGGAACAGGAGCTGGGGCCCGATCCGCGGGTGGCTCTACGGCGGCCTGGACTACTTTGCGAAAGCCCAGGAGGAGTTGCTGATCGTTGCGATGCTGGAGACCGCGGAAGCGGCTCGCAGTGCCAAGGAGATCCTGAGCGTTCCCGGGATCGACGCGTGCTTCATCGGTCCCAATGACCTGAGCATCGCCCTCGGCTTCCCGTCCGAGCTGTCCGAGTATCCGCCCCCGGTTGAGGAGGCCATCCTGGCGATCCGCGACGCCGCCGTTGCCACCGGGAAGGCCGCCGGGATCTATACGCCCAGCGCCGCCGCGGCCAAAGCCCGTCTCGCACAGGGCTTCCGGTTCGTCTGCATCCAGAACGATTTTGGGATGGTCATGACTGCGGCCGCGGGGGATCTTCGAACGATCCGGGCCTGAGCAACGGCGCGGCGGCGGGTAGCCCTGGCAATTGACTGGCTTTGAACACAACTGCCCGTTCCGGATTGATGGCGGGCGCGCGCGCAATAGAATAGCTGTCGGGTACCTGTCCACATACATCGCGAAAGGCGGATCCCATGCACGGATACGCGGGACGATTGCTCAGGGTGGATCTCGGCAGCGGAAAGACCTGGACCGAACCGCTCGACGGGGCCAGGGCGCGACGGTATCTCGGGGGCCGGGGTCTGGGGGCGCGGATCCTGTTCGACGAGGTCCCCAGGGGGTGCGACCCCCTCGGGCCGGAGAACCGGCTGGTGTTCGCGATGGGCCCGCTGGCGGGCACATTCGCGCCCGGCTCGGGACGCTTCGTGGTCGTCGCGAAATCCCCCGCGACCGACGGCTTCGGTGAGGCCTACACCGGCGGCTTCGTGGCGCACGAGCTCAAGTACGCCGGCTACGACGGCATCGTCGTGCAGGGCCAGGCCCCGGAAAAAGTCTACCTCTCCATCGTCAACGACCGGGTGGAGATCCGGCCGGCCACCCACCTGGCGGGGCGGGGGACGCTCGAAACCGAGGAGACGATCAAGGGGGAGATGGGCGACCGTGAGGCCCGGATCATCAGCATCGGCCTCGCCGGGGAGAAGCGGGTGCGCTACGCCTGCGTCATGAACGACACCGACCGGGCGGCGGGGCGCACCGGGCTGGGCGCGGTGATGGGGGCGAAGAACCTCAAGGCCATCGCCATCCGCGGGACCGGCCGGGTCACGCTGGCCGACCCGAAGGCGTTCCGGGACTTCGCCCTCGCCAACCTCGCCAAGATCCGGAAACACCCATGGCTGGGTGACAGCCCCGGCAGCGCCGGCGCGCTCGGGACCGCGGGCGGCGTCGAGGATCTGTCCGCCGCCGGCATCCTGCCGACCCGCAACTGGGAGACCGGCACCTGGGAGCACGCCGACCGGATCAGCGGCACGGCCATGAAGAACACGATCCTCATCGGGCACCGGGCCTGCCAGTCCTGTCCCGTCGGCTGCACGCGCGTGGTGCGGGTCGCCGACGGCCCGTTCGGCGGGGTCCGGCCGGAGTACGGCGGGCCCGAGTACGAGACGGTGGCGGCCTTCGGCTCGCTCTGCGAGAATCCAAACCTGGAGTCCATCGCGCTGCTCAACCAGCGCTGCAACGTGTACGGCCTGGACACGATCGGTGCGGGCTCCGCGATCGCCTTCGCCATGGAGTGCTTCGAGAAGGGAATCCTCACCGAGCAACAGATCGGCTTCCCGCTACACTGGGGCGACGCGCCGGCGATGGTCCGGCTGCTGGACATGATCGCCCGGCGCGAGGGGGTCGGCGATCTCCTCGCTGAAGGCACGCGCCGAGCGGCTGTGAAGATCGGGCACGGGGCCTCCGAGCTCGCCGTGGAGGTCAAGGGGCTGGAGTTCGGGATGCACGAACCCCGCGGCAAGAAAGGGCTCGCCATCTCGTACGCCACGGCGCCCCGCGGCGCGGACCACATGGAGGGGTTCCACGACCCGTCGCTCGCCGTGCCCAATGCCTGGCCCGAGCTCGGGGTCGTGGAGGCCATGGACCGCTTTACCCTCGAGGGGAAGCCGCGCGTGGTCCGCCTGGCGGAGGACTACAACTCCTTCATCAACTCCCTGCCGCTCTGCTCGTTCATGAGCCTTCCGATCGCGGGGATACGCAACAGCGACGAGATCACCGGCATGCTCGCCGCGGCCACGGGCTGGACCGACCTCACCCTTGCGGAAGAGATGGCGATCGGCGAGCGGGCCTACAACCTGGCGCGCGCGTTCACGGTGCGGGAGAGCGGCGGCACGGCCGACGACCGGCTCCCGGCCAAGCTGTCCCGGCGCCTGCGCGACGGGGCATCCCGGGACCAGGTGATCACCGACCAGGACCTCAAGCCCGCGCTCCAGGAGTATTACCGGTTGCGCGGCTGGAGCGAGACCGGCACGCCCACCGAGGCGAAGCTCGAGGAGCTGGGGCTGGCGGACGTGGCCCAGCAACTCGCGGGAAAAGGAGACGGCCGATGAGTCGCATGATCGTCGTGGACCCTGCCAAGTGCACCAATTGCCGGATGTGCGAGCTGGCCTGCTCGCTCGTGAAGACCGGCGCCTTCGCCCCCTCGCGGAGCCGCATCCGGGTCCATACCTTTGCCGAGGATTTCAAGTACATCCCCCTCGCCTGCTTCCAGTGCGCGGCGGCGCCCTGCGTCAAGGTTTGTCCGGCCGGCGCCCTCGTGCAGGGAGACGGCCTGGTGCGCTTCGTGAAGGAGGCCTGCATCGGCTGCCGCATGTGCATGCTCGGCTGTCCGTTCGGGGTGATCGCATTCGACGGCGCGGAGGGGGTGATCGCCAAGTGCGACACCTGCGACGGGGATCCCGAGTGCGTGAAGTTCTGCACGCCGCACGCCCTGGAGTTCCGAGAGTCGGAGCTGGCGGACGTGCCCAAGGGGCGGGATTTCGCACGTCGGGTCGCCGAGGCATCCAAAGGCTAGTCGGCTGCTGAAAAGGACCCATCTGCGGCGTTGGAATGCTCGGGCACTCGCTGCGGCGTACTTCCAGTACGCCTCACTCCGCCCATCACATTCCGCCTTGCATCTGGGCCCTTTTGAGCAGCCTGGGTGAAGACGGGTCTTCAGTATCCTGCACCTGCCCCGGTAGGGCAGCCGGTTCGAGGAGCAGAGGTGACGCAACGGCGAATTGTCATCGTCGGTAACAGCGCCGCCAGTCTGGCGGCGCTGGAGGCCATCCGGCGCCTGGATGGCACATCCCCCGTCACCCTGGTCTCGGATGAGGCGATTCCCGCCTATTCGCGGGTGTTGCTGCCCTACCTGGTGAGCGGAGAGCGCCGCGACCTGTCGCTGCGACCGCCCGACTTCTCCCAGCGGATGGGCGCGCGGATGCTGCTGGGCCGCAGGGCCGTACAGATCGACGCCGATGCGCTGGGGCTGGACGACGGGACCCGCCTGCCCTTCGACCGGCTCCTGCTGGCGACCGGATCCCGGGCCGCGATCCCGGACATCGAGGGGATCGACACCCCCGGGGTCTTCGCGCTCAAGACGATGGCCGACGCGCTGCGGATCCGCGAGCAGTTGCCGGGGGCGCGCCACGCGGTCATTCTCGGGGGCGGGCTCATCTGTCTCCTGGTGGTCCACGCCCTGCTCAAGGTGGGCCTCTCGGTGACGATCGCGGTCTCGTCGGACCGGCTCCTGACGCGCATGCTGGACGAGGCGGCGGCGGCGCTCCTCCAGCATCGCCTGGAGGGGGCCGGGGTCCGCATCCTCACGCGCACCGACGCCGCGCGCATCGTCGGCCACGAGGGCCGGATCCGCTCCGTGGTGACGGCAGCAGGCGAGGCGCTCCCGGCGGACCTGGTGATTCTGGCCAAAGGGATCCGGCCGGACATCGACCTGGCCCGGGCCGGCGGGGTGGCCACCGGCCGCGGCGTCCTGGTCGACGAGTACCTGCGCACCAGCCGGCCGGGCGTATTCGCGGCAGGCGATTGCGCCGAGGGCCCCGACATGCTCGTGCCCGGGAAGAAGTCAATCCCCGGGACGTGGTTCGAGGCCGTGGCGCAGGGCGAGTGCGCAGGGGCCAACATGCTGGATCCGTCGCGTCCCAGCCCCGGGGCCTTCAAGATGAACGTGATGGAGATCCTGGGGATCGCGGTGGCCTCGATGGGGCTGATCCAGGCCCCGGATGCCGAGGGGCGGGTCGTCGTGCGTGCGCGGGACGGCAACTACCGGAAGCTGGTGATCTCGCGTGACCGGATCGTCGGGGCCGTGCTCGTGGGCGATGTGTCCGAGGCGGGTACGATCGCGATGCTGATCCGCCGCGGGCTCACCCTCTCCGAGCTCAGGCCGTTCGATCCCTCCCGGCCCATCCGCTACGCAGACCTCGCGGTGCAGTGGGGTTCGAGGGCCCGCGACTCCGCGGGCTGCCGACCACACTGGTCTTGACCCGGAATCCCCTCGCGATCGAATCAGTCAGCCACGTGCTTTCCGTCACGCTGGAACAGCCAGCGGATCACGCGGCCGATGGCGACCCTGCGAGAACGGTCCGCGTCGCGGTGAGCGCCTCCCGGGAAACCGCCTCGGGGTCCCGTGCCCAGGCCGATGGGTTCGGCGCTTCGTAGCTGAGGTACCCGTCGTAGCGCCCCCCTTTCAACCGCTCGAAGATCTCTCGGAAGGGGACGCCGCCTTGGCCGGGCGGCAGCCGATCCAGCGCCTTCCCGGGCTGCAGGCCCTGCCGGGGCACGTCACTGTACTGGAAGTACGCGATCTCCCCGGGGGCAAGGTCCTCCAGTTGGCGGGGATCGCCGCCGCTCCGATGAAAGTGATAGCTGTCCAGCAGCAGGCCGCAGTGCGGGTGGGCGGCGCGCGTCAGGGCGTCGCGTAACCGCTCCAGGCTGTTGAACTGCTCCGCCAGCGCGTTGAACTCCACCGCCAGGCGGACGCCGTGAGCCGCGGCGATGTCTCCGACCTCGCGGATGCCGGCGACGGCCTGCAGGAGATCGCCCCGGCCGGGATCCACGGGGCTCATGACCGTGTCGCACCGAAGCGCCGCCGCCCACCCGCAGGATTCGGCGAAGGCCTGGAGCAGGCGGCTCCGCTCCTCCCCTTCCGCGAACATCCAACCGGCCTGGACGCCGACGCAGGCGACCGGGAGGCCGTTCGTCCGCACGAGGTCGAGAACCTGGTCGGCGGATCGGCCTGCCTCGTGAGCCCGCTTGAAATCCAGTCGGCGCAGCTCGACGGCGTCCCAGCCCGTGGTCCGCGCGATGCGCAGCACGTCGGTCAGCGGCGTCGTGTCCAGCGTCCAGGTATGAAGCGCCAGTCCCTTGAACATGAGTCGTCTCCTTTGTGCCAGCGGTCGGCTACTCCCTGCACACACCGCATCCCCGGCTATCATAACATCCGGCCGGCCGAGCGCAAGCGGGAGAATCGTGGGGCCTCCCGGACATCGCGCACGGTCCCGGCGAGCGTGCGACCGACTTCCGGCCCACGACACTGGCTGAACGGTTTCCCGGTGTCACTCGCCTCTCGCGGGCAGGGCTAGGAGCGATGCGCGAGCGGGGACGCCGTCTTGCCTCGGTGCGATTCTCGGAGCTGGCGGAGAGGGATCATGCGGTTGGCGTCGGGATCCCAGACCTTTAGGCGGAGGCAGCGGATGATCTCGGCGGGGCAGAGTGAGGTGGTCTTCGCCCCCTGCAGCTCGCGGATCTTCGCCATGGCTTCCGGCAGGCGGTAGAACGGGATCCGGGAGTTGATATGGTGGACATGATGATAGCCGATGTTGGCCGTCACCCATCTCCAAAAGGGATTCATCACCATGAAACTGGACGACTCCAGCGCGGCGTTGTCGTAGCTCCACTCGATGTTCCCCTTGAAGGTGACTCCCGGGAAGTTGTGCTGGGCGTAGAACAGGTAGGCCCCGATGGCACAGGCGATCGAGAAGGGGACGACGATGGAAAGGAGGAGCGCCTGCCAGCCCGCAAACACGGTGACGGAGACGGCAAAGGCGGCATGGAGGGCGAGGGCGATCGCCGAATCGTAGTGCCGCCTCGGGCTGCTGCGAAGCGACTGGACGCACATTCCGTACAAGAACATCGTCACATACCCGCAGGCGATCGTCAGCGGATGGCGCACGGCGAGGTATGCCAGCCGCTCGGACCTGGATGCGTTCAGGAACTTCTGTCGGGTATAGATCGGGTAGGATCCGATGCTGGCGCTGAACAGTTTTGAGTTGTTGTTGTGGTGATAATCGTGCGAGCGTTTCCAGATGCTCGGGGGGGCAAGGATGTAGAGTCCAAACAGGGTGAAGATGATGTTCGCCGGGACGGACTTGCGGAGGATGGAGTGGTGCTGGTGGTCGTGGTAGATGACGAACATTCTCACGAGGAGCAGCCCGCTGCAGATGCTGGAGAGAGTCCGCAGCACGGGATGAGCGCTCCAGAAGGTTCCGACGGTGAACAGCGCCAGCAGGGCGAGGGTGCTGAGGGCATACAGACGGCTCTTCCATTTCACTTCCACGGCAAATGGCCGAGTGGCCAGGATCAGATCTCTGCCTGTTCTCACGACGATATCCCTCGAAGGCGGCGGTGCGAGCAGGGATTCACGGAGGTCATGTCTGACGCCCGTTCCTCGATCCCCGATGCAACCACGGCCGAGTTGCGGGTTGCTTGAGGCGTGCTGCCTGGGTCCGTCTGGCTGGGAGGAGGATGACTCTTGTCGCGCGCGTACGGCACGCCGAGACGCACGGGATGGGGCTGGTGTTCCCAGGCAGAGGACAGCAGCGTGAGGGAGTAGGGGGGTGCTGTCAAGCCAAAATCGACCGGTCTGGCCGACCTGCGGAGAGCGCAAAGGCCTGGGATCCGGCAGATTCGTCTTGCGCTTCGTGGCGGTCCGCGTAGAATCCCGAGCGCGCCGGTTGGCGAGATCGCGGATCACAAGCCGAGGACAAGGGGGCTGAGTGGAGAACGTCAGAAACGTCGTGAAGCGGGTGTGGGGCTACGATGCCCTCCTCCCGTTGCAGGAAGAGGCCATCGGCGCGGTGCTGGCGCGGCGGGATTCCGTCGTCATCCTGCCGACGGGGGGCGGGAAGTCGCTCTGCTATCAGGCGCCGGCGGCGGCGATGGAGAAGCTGGCCGTGGTGGTCTCGCCCCTGATCTCCCTGATGAAGGACCAGGTGGACGGCCTCACCGCCGCCGGGGTGCCGGCGGCGTTTCTGAACAGCTCACTCACGGCAGAGGAGCGCCGCGTGGTGGAGGCCGGCGTGGCCCGCGGGCGGTATCATCTTCTCTACGTAGCCCCGGAACGGCTGGTACTCCCTACCTGTCTGGGGATGCTCCGGCGCGCCGGTGTGGCGTTCTTCGCCATCGACGAGGCGCACTGCATCAGCCAGTGGGGGCACGACTTCCGGCCGGAGTACCGGCAGCTCACCGTGGTGCGGGAGGCCTTCCCGGACACGGCCATCCACGCCTTCACGGCCACGGCCACGCCGCGGGTGCGGACCGACATCGCCGCGGAGCTGGCGCTGCGAGACCCGGCGATCCTGGTGGGGAGCTTCGACCGCCCGAACCTGATCTATCGGGTGCGCCAGCGCACGGACCGGCTGCGGCAGGTCGTCGAGGCGCTGGAGCGGCACCGGGGAGAGGCCGGGATCATCTACTGTATCCGCCGGGCGGAGGTGGACCAGCTCGCCGAGGCGCTGCGCCGCCGGGGCGTCCGGGCGGTCGCGTATCACGCCGGGCTGGCCGACGCCGAGCGCAAGCGCGCCCAGGAGGAGTTCATCACGGAGCGGGCGGATGTGGTGGTGGCCACCGTGGCGTTCGGGATGGGGATCGACCGGTCCGACGTGCGCTACGTGATCCACGCCGGCATGCCCAAGTCGATCGAGCACTACCAGCAGGAGGCGGGCCGGGCCGGGCGCGACGGGCTGCCGGCGGAGTGCCTGCTGCTCTACTCCGGCGGCGACTTCGGTCTGTGGCGGTCCATCCTGATGGCCGAAGGGCTCCCGGCGCCGGGCGCCATCCCGAAACTCGGGGAGATGTACGACTACTGTCAGGGGGCCGCCTGCCGGCACCGGTCGCTGGTGGAGTACTTCGGCCAGCCCTTCGGCGTAGTGCCGTGCGGGGCCTGCGACATCTGTCTGGGCGAGGTGACCCGCGAGGACGGCTCGGCGGCGATGGCGGGGCAGATCCTCGGCTGCGTCATCGAGATGGGGGAGCAGTTCGGCGCCGACTACGTAGCCGACGTCCTGCGGGGGGCCGAGACCGCCCGGATCGCGAAGATGCGCCACAACCGGCTGGAAGGCTACGGCCTGCTCCGGCAGATCCCCAAGGCGACCGTGCGAAGCTGGCTCGCCCAGCTCGAATCGCAGGAGTGCCTCGCCCGCGACGACGGGGAATACCCGACGCTCGCCGTGACCGCCCAGGGCCATCGGGTCCTGCGGGGAGAAGACACGGTCTCGTTGCTCCGGACGGTCGCCCGGCCTGCCCGTCCGGCCCACCCCGCCCGCCCGCCCACGCCGCTCGGCCTGGGTGGCGGGACGGCCGACGAGGAGCTGTTCGAGGTGCTCCGGGCGCTACGCCGGAGCATGGCCGAGGAACGGGGCATCCCGCCCTATCTCATCTTCAGCGACGCCAGCCTGCGCGAGATGGCGCGCGAACGCCCCACCAC